>CADARM010000079.1 GCA_902790275.1 uncultured Lachnospiraceae bacterium | reverse complement strand
ATATGTAACGGTAGCATTCTCTTTAACTCTCCAGTCTTCTACCTTAACGTATGAATTTACAACATCCTTATAATCAAGGATCGTAGACTTCATGTTACGCATTTTTTCACGCTGCTTACGATAAAGGATGAATGCCTTTGCAGCTTCTGCGTATCCGGACTGTTCAAGGATCTTTTCTACAGAGTCCTGAATATCCTCCACATGAACATAACCCTCTTTAATCTTAGACTGAAAATCAGCTGTTACACGAAGAGCGAGTAAATCGATGATGTCCTCGCTGTACTGTACATTTGTGGCATCAAATGCCTTCTTGATGGCGTCATTAATCTTGACAAGATTAAAGTCGGACTTTTCGCCATCACGTTTAATTACACCAAACATCTTTCATTCCTCCAACACAATTCTTAGGGCTTCACGCCGATTGTCTCTATTGTAGCACCCGCTATATTTGATGTCAACGAAAAACCACTATATATTTGTGTTAAATTTTTCACATACACAACATATAGTTGTTTCGAGGTTGCCATAATTTTTCAGATCAAAAAGAGAACATCCCCTATTTTAAGGGAATGTTCTCCGTATTTTAGTTTGTCAACAACAATTTATCTTGTCTTTAGGAAATCATACTCTCTCGCCATATCCTCATCAGAGGGATAATCCACAAGATATTGTGCACAAAGTTCTCTTGCCTTGTCAAATTCCGCAAGATGTTCGTATGCCACTATCCTGTTGTAAAGGAGCTGTCTGCGGCATTCATTGTTATCAAGCTCGAGTCCGTTGACCACAGCATCGAGTGCTTCCTCATATCTGCCCTGATCTATGAGTGCCACGGCAAGCTGATTGTACACTCCGGCATTGGGTTCGGTCTCAAGATACTTATTGTACACATTGATGGCAAAAGCCGTATCATCGAGTTCCTCGTAGCATTTTCCGAGTAAAAGAAGTACTTCCTCGCTCTTGTTGCCGCCTGTTCTCGCTGCCTCAAGGTAATCCTTGGCGGTCGCGAAATTGCCGAGACAGTAATTGATGTAGCCCTTGTCGTATTCCGACATATTGCGGTCATACTTCTGAATGGCTTCATTTAAGTACTCGACACCGTAAGGCTGATATCCTGTCTCCGCAAGGAGATTATAGATATCTATATAGAGCGTGTAGTCTTTCTTCTTCAAGGAAAGGGCCTTGTCAAAGTCCGTACATGCGGAATCGACATCCTTTAAATAAAGATATTCCGCACCGCGCTGCATATATGCATCCACGTTTCGCTTCTGGAGGGCGATGATCGCATCGTATCTCTCCTTGGCTTCCTCGTACTTTCCGAGCTTATGGTAGCAGACTCCGATGTAGAAGTTGATATCATAGTCAACGGCATCGGGAGTTGCGCCGGAAGATGCGAGTGCGTTCTTAAACTCTTCGATGGCAGCCTCGTAATCGCCCTTGTTCATATAACAAAGGGCCAGTCCTCTGTATGCCATGGTCAGGTTCTTTTCGGCATCTATCGCAGCTTTGAAACTCTGCTCGGCACCCGCTATATCGGGTTCCTCGAGTTTTTCGTATCCGATTGTAACGTAATCAGTGTTATCCTTCTTGGTACATGCACAAAGTGCGAATGCACAGAGCACGACCAGGAAGGAAACGATATTTTTCTTTAATTTCATATATTAATGATGGAAGAGACGCATCTTTGTGAAGCACATTACCATACCGTACTTGTCGGCACACTCGATAACAAGGTCATCTCTTACGGATCCGCCGGGTTCAGCGATATACTTAACGCCGCTCTTCTTTGCTCTCTCGATGTTATCGGAGAAGGGGAAGAATGCGTCAGAACCGAGTGCAACATCTGTCATCTTGTCGAGCCATGCTCTCTTTTCTTCCTTTGTAAATACTTCGGGTTTAACTTTGAAGATCTTCTGCCAGTTGCCTTCTGCAAGACAGTCAAGTTCGTCACCGATGTAGTTGTCGATGGCGTTGTCTCTGTCTGCACGGCCAAGTCCGTCTACGAACTGAAGTTCAAGCACCTTGGGGCACTGACGAAGCATCCAGTTGTCAGCCTTGCTTCCGGCAAGTCTTGTACAGTGAACTCTGGACTGCTGTCCTGCACCGATACCGATAGCCTGTCCGCCTTTAGCGAAGCAAACGGAGTTGGACTGTGTATACTTAAGTGTGATTAAAGAAATGATAAGGTCGATCTTTGCAAGGTCGGGAAGTTCTTTGTTCTTTGTAACGATCTCGCTTAAAAGTTCGTTGTTGATCTTGAATTCGTTTCTTCCCTGCTCGAATGTGATACCGAATACATCCTTATGCTCGATGGGTTCGGGCTTGTAATCGGGATCGATCTGGATAACATTGTAGTTTCCGCCCTTTTTAGCCTTTAAGATCTCAAGTGCTTCGGGCTCATATCCGGGTGCGATAACACCGTCGGAAACTTCTCTCTTGATGATCTTTGCCGTGGAAACATCGCAAACATCCGAAAGTGAGATGAAATCACCGAAGCTTGACATTCTGTCAGCGCCTCTTGCTCTTGCATAAGCGCTTGCCAAAGGTGAAAGCTCACCAAGATCGTCTACCCAGTAAATCTTTGCAAGTACGTCATCCAAAGGAAGACCTACTGCAGCACCTGCGGGTGAAACATGCTTGAAACTTGTAGCAGCGGGAAGACCTGTAGCTTCCTTTAACTCCTTAACAAGCTGCCATCCGTTGAAAGCATCCATAAAATTGATATATCCGGGCTTGCCGTTAAGTACCGTGATGGGAAGTTCTCTTCCGTCATTCACAAAAATCTTGCTGGGCTTCTGGTTGGGGTTACAACCATATTTAAGTTCTAATTCTTTCATAATAATAACTCCTTTATGTACTACGCCGGGCTCGGGCCACGAGATACTTCGCGGGCCGCTTTTGCTAAAGATGGCGCACGTAACGACCACTAAACTCGCATTCGCAGTTGCTCTGCTCGTTAAGTGGCGACGGCGCCATATTACCCGCGAAAGTATCACATGGCCCTCGCCCGACTCATTAAATTAATTATTTATTCTTATTAACGATTCTGGATTCGAATTCGCCTGTCTCAATATTGATGTATCTAACGAAAAGCGAAACTTTATTATCTTCGTTAAGGGAATTCCATACTTCATTGGTAAAGGTATCGATATCGCCGGAAATTCCTACCCATGTAGGTTCGCCTTCGAATGAAGGAAGGGGATTTCCGTCGCTTTCGTATGTATGAATGAAGTGGCCCTCACCGGCGAAAGGATTCTCGTATGCGAATGTGAAGCGGTTGTGTGCGCCTTCACGTCCGTTGTTGCTCTTAAGGATTGATAAAGCATAATTGTACTTGCCGTTTTCCACATGCATAATACCGGAAATTCTGGGTGTTAAGTTGGGAGCATCGGGCTCATAGCAACGGGAACGAAGTGACTGTTCAAAAGTCATCTGCTTATCCATACCTTCATAAATGGTATCTGTCTGATCGCCGTTTGTTACGATTGTTTTGTTGCCAAGTACTCTGACGGGAGCATAGATAATGAGGCTGGGATCCTCAAGTTTCGATTCGTCAAATGCCTGGGTTCTTAATCCGTTTCCGTCCTCTACAAAAATACGGTTACGGCTGTTTGTGCTTCTTCCCATGATAAAATATGCAGTTACCGCATACTTTCCGTCAGCACTCTTTCCAATCACGATACCTCTTCCGGGATACGAATTGTTTTTCAAGATTTCAGCAAGATTTTTCTTTTCCATACACTTTTCCTCCTACCGGTATTTATATTTATTTGTCAATCTTTTCGATTGTTTATGCACTAAATTACAAAGTTTTTACCGTTGTTTTTTCAGTTTATCTCACCCGAGAGTTTTCCGAAATATTCGGTGTGAGCTGCGATATATTCTTCATTAAAGTTTGAATCTCCGCCCTGATGAAGCAGCGATGTGTAAGTATGTGCCTGCACCGCGGTTTCAGGTTTGATTCTCGCGATTATGGCAATTCCTATGTTGGAGCAAATGTCCGCAATTCTTTCCATGTTGGCAAGAATATCAAGGAACACGATACCCGCACGAACGGAACAGTTGCCTTCTCTCAAACGTGGAAGATGGTTATCATGAAGCGTGTTGGTCAAATCATCCATTACTTCTTCGAGAGGTTCAATATGTCTTGCAGCTTCTATGTCTCTTCTTTCAAATGCAATCGTTGTATAATTCAATATTTTTTTGGTAAGTTCAAATGCCACATCAAGTTCCGAAAGCGCCTGCTCGCTGAATTCAGTCTCATCCTCAAACAGTTCCTTTGCATCTTCCGCGATGTTAACCGCATGATCTCCGAGTCTTTCAAATTCTTTTACGACTCTGTGGTATTCCGTCATAATACGAACATGCAAATCCTCTTTTACATGAGGAGAAAGATTTACAAGATAAGTATCGACGCAATCCGTAAGATGGTCTATATTCTCTTCTTCTTCGTTAATCTCATCAAATACTTTTTCATCGAATTTTCTGACAAGGCCGATTGATTTTTCAATATTGTCCGAAGAAGCATGAAGCATTGCATCAAGACAGTCGTAGCACCCGCCGAACGCAATCGCCGGAGTATTGAAGAACACGGGGTTGAGTCCGGCAATCTTGTCATCGTACTTGCCTTCGGGAGTAACCTTGTCCTTAATAATCTTGCGGCTTGAATTGCCGAGAAGCTTCATGAAGGGAAGCATTATGATTGCACAGGCGATATTAAAAAACGTATTCGTATTTGCAATCGTACCTGAGGTCATTCTCATATCCCAGAGATTGTCAAGCATTCCGAATTTATGGATTGCAAATACCACAACAATTACAAGTATTGTCTTGGCAAGGTTATACATAATGTTTACGAGACCTACACGCTTTGAATCGCTTTTGGCTCCGATTGAACAAACAATGGCCGTGGTTACGCAGTCTCCGAGATAAACGCCGACGATAATGACGTATGCCACTTTAAAAGGAATGTCTCCCGCCATGGAAATCGCCTGTAAAATACCGATCGTTGCGGACGAAGACTGAAGCGTGAATGCAACACCGGCACCCACTATATATCCCAAAACCGGCTTGTTTCCGAGTCCCAAAAAGAGTGCATCGATTATACCGCTCTCTTTAAGTCCGCTGACTGCTGCCGTCATATTCAAAAGTCCGGTGAAAAGAACACCGAAGCCGATCGCAATATTTCCGAGGTTGTCGGATTTTTTGAATTTGAAAAACATTAAGAGAATGATGCCGAGAATAAGTGCCAACGGTGCCAGCGTGGAAGGCTGAAAAAGCCTTAAAAAGAATGAAGCATCACTTTGTACGTCAAGAAGTCTGATGATCTGTCCGGTAACGGTAGTACCTACGTTTGCCCCGACGATAATACCTAAAGACTGATTAAGAGAAATAATACCTGCGGCAACAAGACCGGAAGTAATAACAATAGTAGCGGTGGATGACTGAATAACCGCCGTAACAAGAACACCCAGAAGAAAAGCTTTGACAGGGTTGTCAGTAACTTTTCCCATTATTACCTTTAAAGTTCCGGACTGACCTTCCTTTAAGCTGTTGCCCATAAGACGCATACCGTAAAGGAAAAGTGCAAGACCGCCAAGAAGCGAAATTACATTAAAAAAATACATGGTGTGTCACCTTTTGCAATATTTCTCACAATTAAACAGTTTACTATAAAACACAAATAAAAGGAAGTGATTTTGATGTATAGCGGGAAAAATTATGTTATAATCTTGCTTGTTACGGGACAATTCTTCGCCAAACGGACAAAAGCTTTATGAATGACACTAAAACAGCAAAAAAACTGTATATAGTAAGTGCCCTCGGAGCAGCATTTCTCCTGTTCCTTCAGTTTGTTCTGCACCTTTCCACCCCTTTTATGAGGGATGACCTCTGGTATGCGACAAATCTGGTGACGGGTGAAAAGATCTCTTCCCTTGGCGATATCATAGAAAGCCAGGTCTGGCATTATTTTAACTGGGGCGGCCGAAGCATCAATCACGCTCTTTTGCAGGCCGTACTCGCAACAGGCGAACTCGGAGCCGCCATTTTAAACACTCTGGCAGCCTTTGTCCTCGGGATCGCGATCTGCTCATGTGCAAAGACGAAGAATCCCCTTCATTTCCTCTTGGCAGAAGCCTGTATCGTGGCTTTTAACGCAAGTATATTCTTTTCCATGTTCTGGGAATCGGGAAGTGTAAACTACCTTTATTCCTCTTCATGGATCCTTTTCTATATGGCAGTGGTCTTAAACGCACTTGACCTTGCAGTCGTTCCCGGTGAAAGCGGTACAAAAAAGGCACTTTCAAAAGCAGAGATCTTTAAGATATTCTGGATCATCCCTCTTTCACTGATCGCAGGGTGGAGTACCGAAAACATGGGTCCCTCCTGCTTCGTTCTGACCGTTGCCACGATCATTTTCCTATTTATAAAAAAGAAAAAAGTTCCCGTCTTTCTTTTCGAAGGCGCGGTTTTCACACTTCTTGGAAGCGTGCTTATGATCCTTGCGCCCGGAAACTTTGTCAGAAACCAGTTTGTTGAAAAGACCGATCTCAGAACACTTATCGATTCAAGGCTCGATTCGTTCCTTTTATCAAACTGCGAGTTCCTGTTCCCGACATTCCTTTTCGCGATCACGATCCTCTGCATTCAGATCTTCATATACAAAAACGTAAAGATACGCGATATGGCACTCTTCATGTTCGCTGTGATGGCGGAATGCGCGATGATGCTCTCACCCGCTTATCCCCAGCGTGCATCGTTCGGGATCATGTGCGTACTGATCGCATATATGATCTCGGCGCTTAAAAAGATCGTAACCGACAGAGAGAAAAAAGGGATGCTCGTCTGCGTGGTATGCACTTCTTCGATGTATATCTACGCCGTTACAAAGATAATCACGGATATCGTTTACACACCTTACTAAAAGGGATAAAAATGGCAGAAAAGACACAGGCAAAAAAAGTTAATATCGTAAGTCAGGTGATAAGTGTTTTGCTTATCCTTGTGCTTTTATTGCTTTTTTACAGGGATAACGGAAGTATCGTTCGTACTCTCTTTTATCTTGCGATATCCTGCGTGCCCGTATTTTTCACCTTAAAGTTCCGGCCCGAGGCGATATTCAGAAGTTTTGCATTCTGCCTCGCAGTGCTTCCGGCTTTAAACCTGTCACTGGACCTTGGTGCAAATCCTTTTGATTTCATCGGATTTAAGGCTTCTTTCCAGGTATGGATAACATATTCGTATTTCTTTCTGATATTCGCACCCATGATGGCACTTGCGATACTCGTAGCCAATAAAAAGGCGCAGAGCAAAAAGATCGGATACAAAAAATACATTCCGCACACTGTTTTGATACTCCTTTGCATTGCTGCATCGGCATTCTGCTATCCGCTCATCAACGTGTGCGAATTCGCATTCAAGTTTTTATGCATCGCGGTAATAACCGACTATGTCGAGCGATATATTTACGAAGGCTATACGCCGATATTAGCAAACCTTCCGTATTACTTCCTCGCGCTTACAGCCATATTCAGAATAAGATGGTACTAAAATGAATGATAAACATAAACCTTTAAGGATCATCCTTCTGATCCTTATCATACTGACCTTAATAGTTATATGGGGGCACTCATGCATGCCGAGGGCCCAGTCCACGGAAGAAAGCAGTTTCGTAAAAGAACTCCTCGATTCAATGGTGCAGACCGTCAGCGGAAATCAGTCCTTTGCTATCCCCGAAGTCGTGATAAGAAAAAGTGCACACCTTCTCGAATATGCATTTTTAGGACTAGAGCTTGCAGTATTCTTTCTCTTAAACAACAAAGGAAAGATACGTTTTGCACTTCCATTTATCTCGGCACTCGTTGTGGCATCCATCGATGAAACGATACAGTACTTTTCGGGAAGATACAGCAGCATCTTCGATGTGGCACTCGATATGGTCGGGGCATCGATAGCGATAGGTCTCGTATTCCTGATCCGAAAGATTTTTAAGCGTAAAAAAAGCATCTCTTAAGATGCTTTTATTTTTTGTCTTTTTCCATCGCTCCGGTGCCGCCTTCAACAACGCCTTCGCTTTTAAATACCGCTCCGATCGTTTTAAAGAAGCATTTTAAGTCAAATCCGAACGAAAGGTTTTCCACATATTCTCCGTCAAATTTTGCCTTAACGGGGATCTCGAGTTCGTCACGTCCGTTCACCTGCGCCCAGCCGGTAAGTCCCGGAAGCACATCGTTTGCGTGATATTTATCTCTCTCTTCGATAAGATCATACTGATTCCAGAGTGCGGGACGCGGTCCTATGATACTCATCTGTCCTGCCAGAATGTTAAAGAGCTGCGGCAGTTCGTCGAGACTCGATTTTCTTAAAAACTTTCCGCTTTTTAAAATATACTGCTCCGGATTTTCCAGAAGATGTGTCGGTGTATCGTGAGGTGTATCCATTCGCATGCTCCTGAATTTCATGAGCATGAAATGTTCTTTGTTCTTACCGACTCTTTTCTGCTTAAACAAAGCGGGACCGGGATCTTCTATCTTTATGATGATCGCAATGATCAGCATCGGGATCCCCAGAAAGAGAATTCCGTTAAGCGATATTACAATATCAAAAAATCTTTTGAAGAATTTTCTGTACATTTCCGTTTCCCAAATATGCAATGATCATTTATCCGATCATACAAAGCCCAAGTTTATTTCAACAAAGATAATTATAGCAAAAACCTATTTGTTATTCATCTCTTTAAGGATAATTTCTTTTCGGCCGCTTACATACTTAGGATCTGCTGCCTTCATGTCTTTAAGTCTGTACGGTATTCCGAGGGCTTCGTATTTCTTTACGCCCATCGTGTGATAAGGAAGGACGTCGAGGGCTTCGAGTGTCTTAAGGCCGGATAAAAATCTTCCGTATTCTTTTAATTCTTCTTCATCATCGGTAAGTCCCGGAACGCATACAAAGCGGACCCAGAGTTTCTTATTCTTTTCCGACAGATACCTTGCAAAAGAAAGGATCCTGTCGTTATAATGCCCTGTCAGATCTTTGTGACCTTCCCTGTCAAAGCGTTTGATATCGAGCATCACAAGGTCGGTGTATTCGAGAAGTTTATCAACCTTCGAAAGATCCGCATCACCTGCGGGAAACATGATTGCATCATCGGTTCACCGCCGGATGCCGTAAGGCCGCCCTTTTCATAGAACGCTCTGTTTCGCTCGAACTTTGCGAAAAGTTCATCTACAGACATCTCATTACCGCCGTTTACATCCCATGTATCCGGGTTATGGCAGTATGCGCATCGCATGGGACAGCCCTGAAAAAAGACGACGAACCGTACACCCGGTCCGTCGACTGCTCCAAATGTTTCAATTGAATGAATTCTACCAAACATTAAATGATCTTTCTTAAATAATTACAATGACTCGTGGAACGTACGGGAGATAACGTCCATCTGCTGCTCTTTTGTAAGCTTGATGAAGTTAACAGCATAACCTGATACACGGATCGTAAGCTGAGGATACTTCTCAGGATTTTCCATAGCATCAAGAAGTGTCTCTCTGTTAAGAACGTTAACGTTCAAATGATGTCCGCCCTTGGTTACGTAGCCGTCGAGAAGTGAAATAAGGTTCTCGATCTGAGCTTCGTTTGCATCGGGTGCAACATAGATCTTGTCAACTTCTTCGTGAACGCAGTCACCTTCTTCGATATTGTTAGCCTTGTCAATGTATGTAAAGTTCTCGTCCGTCTTTCCGAGTGCGGAAGGAATGATCGAGAATGTATTTGAGATACCGTCCTGTGCATCCTTGAAAGGAAGCTTTGCAACTGATGCAAGAGATGCGACCGCACCGGATGAATCTCTTCCGTACATGGGGTTGGCACCGGGTGCAAAAGGAGCGCCCTTGGGACGTCCGTCAGGTGTTGCACCTGTGTTCTTACCGTATACGACATTAGATGTGATCGTAAGTACCGATGTTGTAGGTACGGAATTACGATATGTCTGATGTGAACGAACCATGTTCATGAACATTGAAACGATCTCTTTTGCGATCGAGTCTACACGGTCGTCATCGTTACCGTACTTGGGATAATCACCTGTGATCTTGAAGTCAACGATGATATCGTCATCGTCACGGATGGGTTCAACCTTCGCATACTTGATAGCGGATAACGAGTCTGTAACAACGGATAGTCCTGCGATACCTGTCGCAAAGATCCTTGTTACGTCTCTGTCGTGAAGTGCCATCTGTGCACGCTCATAGTTGTATTTATCATGCATGTAATGAATGATGTTCAAAGTATTTACATAGATACCTGCAAGCCACTCCATCATGAATGTGAAGCTGTCCATAACGGTATCGTAATCGAGTACGTCGCCCTGATATCTTCTTAATGCGATAGGTCCGACCTGTTTCTTTGTGATCTCATCAACACCACCGTTTAATGAGTAAAGAAGACATTTAGCAAGGTTTGCTCTCGCACCAAAGAACTGCATTTCTTTTCCGAGCTTCATTGAAGATACG
>CADARM010000078.1 GCA_902790275.1 uncultured Lachnospiraceae bacterium | reverse complement strand
CCATAAGGAATACCTTAGGGTTACGAACGATAGCACGTCCCATTGCAACACGCTGTCTCTGACCACCGGACAAAGCCTTGGGCTTACGATCAAGAAGGGGAGTAAGATCAAGGATCTTAGCTGCTTCCTTAACCATCTTGTCGATCTCGTCCTTGGGAACATGTCTTAACTTAAGACCGAAAGCCATGTTCTCCTGAACTGTCATATGAGGATACAGAGCGTAGTTCTGGAATACCATCGCGATATCTCTGTCCTTGGGTTCAACATCATTTACAAGTCTGTCACCGATTCTCAATTCACCTGAACTGATATCTTCAAGACCTGCGATCATACGAAGAGTTGTAGATTTACCACAACCTGAAGGTCCTACGAAAATTACGAATTCCTGATCTGCGATTTCAAGGTTGAAATCTTTTACAGCTTCAAATCCGTTAGGATAAACTTTGCAGATATTCTTTAAGGATAATCCTGCCATTTAAATTTTCCTCCTACATTATAATCTTGGATAGTCTTTAATCGGAATTAATCCGTCATTTAGTATTGTATAGGTAAAGGTCCTAAAATACCATACCATATTTACACAAACTTTTCGGTAATCCTTGTCAAATTTGTCATTCAAATCCGAAAATCGGGGTTAATTTGTATATTTTTACTTTTCGTTTTTGTGCATACTTTTCACAAGGCGATTTTTCGGCAAAAAACAGGCTAATTATTCTTATTTTTGAAGTCTCCGTAAACGGATTGATACTTGCTCGTAAGACTTCTGTAAATATTCAGCGCTTCACCTGCTTCTTTCTCTGCCATACCGGTTATCTCATCGTATGAATCTATGAAGCAGTCCGTGATCTGCCTGTTGAGTTTTCCGTCTTTGACTTCCTGTTTAAGGATCTTTATAACTTCCTGTGACGAAAGTTTCTCACGATAGGATCTTTCGCATGTAAGAGCGGTCACGACGTCGGCAACCTGCAGGATGCACTGCTCCCTGCTCAATTTGTTTGCGGTGAGGCCTTTCGGATATCCCGAACCGTCAAGTCTTTCGTGATGCGCCGTAGCTATCGCAACTATCTCAGAATCCATTCTGTTTAAAAGGATCTTTTCTTCCCTGCTGACATGTGTTCTCATGAGAGCTGTCTCTTCTTTGGTTAGTTTTCTCGGAGCCTCGATGATCTTGGCCGGGATGGAAAGCATTCCTATATCATGGATAAGAGTTGCATAATAAAGTTTTTCGGCACTTTCGGGTGCAAGCTGGAGTTTCTTCGCAAGCTGACCCGAGATACATACACATGTTACGGCATCGATAAGTGCTATCTCGCTCCTGAAACCGATACACATCATCAGAGTCTGTATGAATTTCTTTTTATCTTCGTTGGTGAAGATCATGAATTCAAGGATATCGTCGAGTTCTTTCTGATAAGACTCATCCGTAAG
The DNA here is from genome assembly GCA_902790275.1 of uncultured Lachnospiraceae bacterium. GTDB lineage: Bacteria > Bacillota > Clostridia > Lachnospirales > Lachnospiraceae > UBA3766. The sequence goes on along the minus strand of CADARM010000078.1, from coordinate 7,283 downwards.
ATGCGTAAAGACATCGAATCTCGCAACAGCAAGATCAAGAAGGTCCAGTGCTTCCTTTGAATAGAAAGTTCCTTCCTGACGTCTGAACATTTTATGATCGAAACCATCGCCGAGCGCAAGATGATAAACCTCCGCAGCTTCAGCGAGGGATAATATTTCCGTTTCTTTTGAATACTGGAATTCGTTCCCGGGGATCTTTTTGCAGGGAACGCGATGATAAAGAACCATTCTGGACATTGATTCCAGAGGCGTGAGATTTTTTAAGAATAAAAATCCGTATGTGGAATGAGGCATGGGTTCCTTAAACTCATAGTTTAATCTGTCGCCCATTCTGTCGGTTTTGTAGGCACCGATATCGTGAAGTGTTGCAAGCATCAGAAAATCAGCGATCTCATACTGTTCGTATCCGCCCTTGCATTCAAGCATTTTGCAGAACAGATAACCCGCTCTGGATCCGTGATCCATAGGACGTCTGTCGTGCAGTTTAAGTGTATCTCTCAAAAGCAAAAAAATGTTCTTACTGCTGATATACTCCACTCTTTTCCCCCTTTACTGTTTGAAGTCCCATCTCATCGGGGTTATCCTCATACCCGAATCGACATACTCTTCTCTTGTGTCTTTGAAACCTACCGCATGATAAAAGTTCACTCCGTAAGGAGATGCGTTTACCGTAGCATAAGTTTCTCCGTTTTCAAGCATATATTCCGAAGCGGCGTAGATAAGGTCGCGGCCTATTCCTTTTCGCATGTGTTTTTCATCCACAAACAAAAGCGAGATGTGCCTCTTGGCTCTTACGGAGATCATTCCCACTATCTCCCCGTCGAGTTCGGCAACCCACAACCTGTATTCACCTATCAGAAACATTTTATAGATACCGTTGTCGGAGATAAAATCGTAAAACTCTTTCACTCCGACATCGGTATAATCATCAGCGACAAACTTTTTAAAACTTCTCCACGCCAAAGCCATGGCGTCTTCCCATTCGTCTTTCGTCGCACTTCTAACAACGTATCGACCGTCCACTTTTTCCACCTAACAAATCAGTGCTCCCGAAGGCATATCTTTTTCGGGTGAAACCAGAGCAAGGTTTCCTTCTTCGTCTTCGGCACAAAGCAACATTCCTTCGGATACAACGCCTGCGAGAGTTGCAGGTTTTAAGTTAACAAGGACCATAACTTTCTTGCCTACCATTTCTTCGGCTTTATAGTACTGCTTGATACCCGAAACGATCTGCTTGGTCTTGTTTCCGATCTTAACCTGTGAGCAGAGAAGCTTCTTTGATTTGGGAACTTCTTCACACTTGATGATCTCGCCTACAGCGAACTGCATCTTTGCAAAATCATCGTATTCGATCTGATCTTTTTCAACAAGTTCGATCTCTTTTTCGTCGGATGAGCTCTCTTCGGTAACGCCTGCTTCCGCTTTCTGGATAGCGGCGATCCTTGCAGCTTCGGCATAAACATCATTGATGTCCATACGTGCGAAAAGGATCTCGGGCTTTTCTGTAACCTTTGTTCCGTTTGCATATAATCCGAACTCCGAAAGTTTATCGTAATCTCTTATCTCGGTATTTAACTGGGCAACGATCTTTTCGCTCGTTGCGGGAAGATACGGCCAGAGAAGGCTCGCACCGATGGTGATGCTTTCGGTAAGGTTGTAAAGAACCGTTGCAAGTCTGTCTTTCTTTGCTTCATCTTTTGCAAGAACCCAGGGTTCCGTTTCATCGATGTATTTGTTGCATCTCTTGAAGAGAGTGAATATTTCGGTGATGGCGTCTGCTGCCCTTAAGTCTTCCATCTTTGCGCATACTTTTGCGTATGTCTCTGTGGCTACCTTCTTTAAATCTTCGTCAACAGCTTCGGAAACACCCTTATCCTCAACGATACCGCCGAAGTATTTGTTGCTCATGGATATCGTTCTGTTTACAAGGTTACCGAGAATATTTGCAAGGTCTGCATTAACTCTCTCTGTCATAAGATCCCATGTGATAGCACCGTCGTTTTCGTAAGGCATCTCATGGATCATGAAGTAACGAACGGCATCAACACCGAAGAATGCGGCAAGATCGTCGGCATAGATAACATTGCCTCTCGACTTACTCATCTTTCCGTCACCGGCAAGAAGCCAGGGATGTCCGAATACCTGCTTGGGCAGGGGCTCACCGAGTGCCATAAGGAAAATAGGCCAGTAAATGGTATGGAATCTTACGATATCCTTTCCGATAAGGTGAAGATCCGCAGGCCAGAATTTCTTATACTGATCCGAGCTGTTTCCGTCTGCATCATATCCGATCCCGGTGATATAGTTTGAAAGTGCATCAAGCCATACGTATACGACATGCTTGTCGTCAAAGTCAACGGGGATTCCCCATTTGAACGATGTTCTTGAAACGCAGAGATCCTGAAGTCCCGGAAGAAGGAAATTGTTCATCATTTCATTCTTTCTTGATACGGGCTGAATGAATTCGGGATGTGTGTTGATATGCTCGATAAGTCTGTCTGCGTATTTGCTCATTTTGAAGAAATAAGCTTCTTCCTTTGCGGGCTTAACTTCTCTTCCGCAGTCGGGGCATTTGCCGTCAACGAGCTGAGCCTGTGTCCAGAAAGATTCACAGGGTGTGCAGTATAAACCTTCGTACGAACCCTTGTAGATATCTCCCTGTTCGTAGAATTTCTTGAACATTTTCTGAACCTGTTTCTCATGATAATCATCTGTTGTTCTGATAAATTTGTCATAAGATACGTTAAGACAGTCACAGATGGATTTTATCTCGCCTGCAACATTGTCTACGAACTGCTTGGGTGTGATGCCTGCTTCTTCGGCTTTCAATTCGATCTTCTGACCGTGTTCGTCGGTACCTGTCTGGAAGAAAACATCATAGCCCTGTTTTCTTTTAAATCTTGCTATAGCATCTGCGAGTACGATCTCGTAGCTGTTTCCTATATGAGGCTTGCCCGATGTGTAGGCAATCGCCGTTGTGATGTAATACTTATTGTCCATTGTTTTGAATCTTCCTTCCTGTGTATGTATATTTTTTGACAATGATTACTGTCGAATAATTCTTTATTTCGAGTCGTTAAAAATTCACTTTCTTGAAGAGGATTTTTTTACACCCGTAAATGCCATAATGCTTCGCCCCATAAGGTTGGCAGCATTGGCTCCGTTGAAATTCGATTTTTCTCCGGTACTCATTTCAAGTTTCCATTTGAAACCGTCCGGAAGAATCGGCATTTCAAAATGTCTTTCTTCCCAGTGCATGTTCATTAAGATTAAGACAATATCATCCTTCTTTTTGTCTTCGTCATATCCGGCAAACATGATTCCGATTTCTCTGGTTTCATTATCAGTATAATCGCACCAGGGGACAGAATTGTGTATCGAGCAATCGGGAAGACCGCATTTTGCCTGAGAGGTTTTTCCTCTGATTACGGGATGATTGTTTCTGTATTCAATGCATTTTTTTATAAAATTAAACTGATGAAGGTGCGTCGGCAGACGATCCCAGTTAAGCCAGGAAATTTCATTGTCCTGACAATACGCATTATTGTTTCCGTACTGCGAATTGCCGAATTCGTCCCCGGCCAAAAGCATTGGAATACCACGGCTTACCATTAGTGTGAATACTGCGTTTTCACGCATTCGGTTTCTAAGTTTCTTTATCTCGGGATCCTGTGTGTCTCCCTCGAAGCCGCAGTTCCAGCTGTGATTGTCATCTGTGCCGTCGGTATTGTTCCAGCCGTTCTTTTCATTATGCTTATAATTATAAGCATATAAATCATGAAGTGTAAAGCCGTCATGACATGTAATGAAATTAACGGATGCACTCTGTCCTCTGGCTTTCGGATCGTATATATCGAGCGACCCCGTGATTCTTCTTATGGCCGTTTCGGCCATACCCGCATCGGATTTTAAAAATCTTCTCAAGTCGTCTCTGTAGCGTCCGTTCCATTCAGCCCATCTCTTCCATGAAGGGAAGGAACCTACCTGATAAAGTCCGCCGGCATCCCATGCCTCGGCGATAAGTTTTGTCTTTCCGAGAACGGGATCGAATGCGAGTACTTCAAGAAGAGGAGGCGCACTCATCGGAACACCGTCGGCATTACGTCCGAGAATTGCCGCAAGATCAAATCTGAAACCGTCGACTCTGTACTCGGTAACCCAGTATCTGAGACAATTTAAAATCATGTTTCTTACAATCGGATGATTGCAGTTCATCGTGTTGCCGCATCCCGAAAAATTGAAAAAGTATCCGTCGGGAGTAAGCATGTAATATATTTCTTTGTCATATCCTTTAAACGAATATGTCGGTCCGTGTTCATTGCCTTCGGATGTATGATTGAATACGACATCAAGAATAACTTCTATCCCGTTTTCGTTTAAAGTTTTAACAAGTTTTTTTAATTCATCACCCTCCCTGTTATGCTCTGCCTTTGATGCATAACTTGTGTTGGGCGCAAAGAAACTTACCGTATTGTATCCCCAGTAATTAAGGACCTGTTTGCCGTCGACAAAACGCTCTGCTTCAAGTTCATCGAATTCAAATATCGGCATCAGTTCAACCGCATTGATTCCAAGTTCTTTAAGGTAAGGAATTTTTTCGATTATTCCGTCGAATGTTCCGGGGTGTTTAACTTTGGAACTTTTATCCATCGTAAATCCCCTGACATGCATTTCGTATATGATCAGATCGTTAAAAGGGATCTCGGGCTGTTTGAAATTTCCCCAGTCAAAATTACTGTCAACAACTCTTGCTTTGTATTTGATTTCACGGTCGGGTTTTTCTCCCCATACTCTCTGTCCCGTGACTGCTTTGGCATACATGTCAAGAAGCTGAGGAGAATAAACCTCGTTTCCTTTTTCGTCAAGTTCGACTACTCTGTATGCATATTCAAATTCGGAAATGTCGAGTCCGAAAACAACCATTGCATAGGTATATCCGATCCTGTACGAATCGGGAAAACGAAGAATCGCATAAGGCTTTAATTCTTCATTTTTAAAAAGAAGAAGTTCCATCGCATGCGCATGCACGGAGTGAATCGTAAAATTCACACCATTGGGAACTCTCTTTGCACCGAACGAAAGAAAGTCGCCCGGGCAAACCCAGTATTTTCCTATTTTATCCACATGTCTGTATTCGGCTGCCATTCATTCTCTCCCTTAACCGATTCTGTTCGATTAAAATCTTTCAAAAAATGTGATGATGTCATCTGCTTCGCCGGGTACGCTTCCCTGTATCATCTGCTCGCTTCCGCCTCCCCTTGCGTTCAAGCCTTCGCGCATTTTACCGGCGATATCTCTCAATGAAACATCTGCAAGTTTTTCATTCTTTCCTGCCACAAATCTGTAACCGTCATCTGTTTTGTCAAATAAGATCACAATTACTTTTTCGGCAAGTACGACATTATCGTTAACAAGCGCTCTGGCCTGTATCTCGTCTATCGAATCCGCCGCATATACGATAAATGTTTTCGAAGAATTAAAGATCTTTTCTTTTAATTCTTTTTCAAGCATCACCGTTATATATCTTTTAAGTGCAACTTTTTCATCGTGTGCTTCGGTCAGTTTATCGTTCATTCTCTTTACCGCTTCCGCACATTCGCCTCTTTCGCATGATAAGATCTTCATCGCACCCTTATTGTCGTCGTGAAGTCTTATATAATCACATACCGCATCAAGACCTGCTTTTAATGTAAGTCTCATACCTCCTCTGTGAGGCATGAAATCAACGATCTTTACAAGCTGGATCTGTGCACTGGAATCAAGACAGGGTGCGCAGCATGCACATACATCATAGCCGTCGATGATCACAAGTCTTAAGTTCTCGGTGATATCGAGTTTGCTTCTGTAAGGAATGTCTTTGGCTTCTTCGGGTGTGGGAAGCACTGCATAGATCGGAACGTTTTCCGATATAGCTTTGTTGGCGGTCAGTTCGATCTCCCTTAGATCTTCAGGCGAGATCGGACCATCCACATCCATTATGGCCTCTATATGCAAATTGTTGTTTTCGTCGTAATTTTCGGAAAGATGAAATCCGACATTTTCATAGCCGAACTTCTTATGAATGATACCGCAAATAAGATGTTCCGCATTGTGATTCTGCATTCTGCGGAAACGAAGATCTGTATTGATTTTCTGAGTTGTTTTTGTACCGGCAGGGATCTCTTTTTCGAGGAAGTGTATGATCTCCCCGTCAAATTCCTGCACATCGATCACTTTGATATCGTCAAAGAAACCCTCATCACATTTCTGCCCGCCGCCTTCGGGAGCAAATACGGTTGAGTCGGTAATGACTTCAAAGCATTCCGTATAACCTTCACGTATTGATTTTTTACACTCAAGTACGGACACTTCACATGTATCCAAAAAAGCATCCGTATCAAACAATCTCTCAGTTTTCATTTGATCACTTTTTCTTCGATTTATTTTTCTTTTTGTTTTTCTTCTTTGTATCTTCTTCGTCGTCGTAATCGAAGTCTTCGTCGTCCTCATCCTCTTCTTCGATCTCTTCGACAACGATCCTGTTTCTTCCGTTCTCTTTACCGAAATACAGTTTCTCGTCGGCAAGTCTTACAACTTCGTCCTGGCTTCTTCCCATTCCGCCGTTTGCGATACCGATGGTCATCGTAACTTTGATAAAAGGAATGTATGCATCATCGACGGTCAGATACTGTTCGGTCTCGCATCCGTCATCTTCGATTATCTCGATCTCGCCCGTTTTGCCCGCGATGAACTCGCCGAAGAGTTCTTCTTCGCTGCTGCCCTGATTACGGTCTATCTGAAGTCCTCTTATCTCATCGAGGATCTTCTGTGCGACAAGGTGTGCCGCTTTTACACCCATATTGTTGAATACCAGAAGGAATTCCTCACCGCCCCATCTTGCGGCAAACCCTTTTCCGACCATATGGGTCCTTAAAACTTTCGCAACTTCCTTAAGTACGACGTCACCCATTTCATGACCGTAGGTATCGTTGACTTTTTTGAAGAAGTCGATATCGCAGAGAGCTACGCAGTATTCCACTCCGAGTTCTTTTTCATCCTTTACCATTCTGGCAAGCTTTTTGTTTGCAAGTCGTCTGTTGAAAAGTTCCGTCAGCGCATCTTTTTCGATAAGGGCATGAAGGGATTTCTGCATCGACTGAACCGACTTTCCGATATCAGATATCTCGTCGTTTCTTGCAAGCAGTTTGTAATCAACGTCTCCCGAGAGATCGCCTTTGGAAATCCTTCCGAGAGAGTTTCTTATGCTTTCGATCGATATTGCAAGTTTAGATGCGTACGAATAC
>CADARM010000077.1:880-9753 GCA_902790275.1 uncultured Lachnospiraceae bacterium | reverse complement strand
TCACACAATGCAACGAGCGACTGTCTTAATTCACCGTCTTCAAGAGGTGTGAATTTATTGAATATCCTTAAGAAAGTCATCGAAAATAGCGAAACAAAAAGATTAAAAAGAATTACCGCAATTATCGTAAAAAGAATGCCCAGGTTATGAAACTTTTCAAAAAGAAACATCACAACCAAAAACAACAAGGACATCAGAACAATGCTTATTAAGAATTCTTTGATAATATCTACAATAAAAGTCTTTATCGTGGTCTTGTTGAATCCGTACTTCTCTTCTATCACGAAATTAAGGTAATAAGAAAAAGGTATGGAAATAATCGTCGAAAATAAAGTAAAAACAAGAATGAGCAGTAAATTGCTCACGATCTCATTTAATCCGAAAAGCGAAAATACTTTGGCATGAACATTGAATATATACAATCCGAGAGAAATTGCAGCCGTAACAAGAGTTTCGACAGCTGAAAATTTCTTCGAATCATTTCTGTAATTAATCCATTTGTTATATTTTTCCTCATCGTAAACATCTTTAACATTTTCGGGCAAAGGCTTCTTCACATAAGAATCATTGAGTTTAACGAGAACAAAATCAAAAATATTTTCAAGCACATAAGATATAAGCAATATTATTTTAATCATATTTATGTAAACCTTTCGGAGAAATACTTCAAAATTATCATCAGTTATTATAAAAAAAATAATCATGCTAATCAATAAAAAAGACGCATCCGATAACGAATGCGTCTTTTAATCTCAAAATATATGTTCTATTTTGCTGCTTCTTTTTCAAGGAACATGTGAACACCTGCTGCAAGTGCGGCACCTGCAAGAGGTCCTACGATGAAGATCCAGAGAACCTTAATGGGCTCGGGATTTCCTGCGATAAGTGCAACAAGTGCGGGACCAAAGCTTCTTGCGGGGTTAACGCTTGTACCTGTAAGTCCGATTCCGAAGATATGGATAAGAACAAGTGTAAGACCGATGATAAGTCCGCCGAATGAGCCATGGTTGGCTTTCTTGCTTGTTACACCAAGGATAACAAGAACAAATACAAATGTAAGGACAACTTCAACAATGAGGCCGGCGATCGCACTGCCGTTTACTCCGCCAAGACCGTTGGATCCGAATCCTCCCGTAGCATCTTCGATCTCGGCAACACCGAAGATCAAAGCAAGGATTCCGCCGCCGAGCCACGCGCCAAGGCACTGTGCAACAACGTAAAGACCGAAATCTTTTCCGCTCATACCTTTGTTCATAAACACTGCAAGTGAAACAGCGGGGTTGATATGGCATCCGGAAATATTACCTACACAGTAAGCCATACCTACGATAACGAGACCGAAAGCAAGTGCAGTAAGCAGATATCCGCCCCAGTGCTCACAACCGGTTAACATTGCGGTTCCGCAACCAAATGTCACAAGAACACAGGTACCGATCAATTCAGCAATAAATTTTTTCATATAATTCCTCCTCTTCTTTTATAAAAATCCGCCTGATGGCAGTTTTTAACATAATCATTCCTTCACTTCGACTGCTTCGGGAAGTTTTCCTTTGTTATTGAATTTTTCCTTTATCGAATCAAGAATGTTTTCGGGAAGAGAGAAAACTTTTTCAATAAGAAAATCAAGTGTCTTCTCTATAAAATGAAAAATGATCCTGCTTAATATAAATACAAATATAAACGGAGCAATCGCACAAATAAATATACAGGTTAAAGTAATCATACACGCCTCCCATATTGTCATGGATTAAGTGTGAAAAATCTTTTTTTATTATACAACAAAATGACAATTTAAACCATAATGCTTTATTTTCTTATTTTATTTATTTGTCGTGATAACGGCTATCGCACAGGGCATTTTGCCTTCCACGACAAAATATTCAACTTCTTTGTATCCCATGTCTTCAAAGAATTGTTTATACGACTCAAAATCAAACTGTCTTTTAAAATTTGCACCCATCTTATCCAGGATACCGATAACTCTCATTGAAGATTCGGTGACCATGTTGATGTATGTCGGAATTATGATTTTTCCGCCGGGTTTAACCACTCTTTCAAGTTCATCCAATGCTTTCTTTGGATCATCCAGAAGATGAATTACATTACCGGCAACAACTTTGTCAAATCTGTTGTCTTTGCATTTCAAACCGGTGATATCGGCTTTTTTGAAAATAACATTATGGAATTTTCTACATTTCTTTGATGCCTTTTTCAGCATTCCCACGGAAAAATCGCTCGCAAACAGTTTTTTGCATTTGGGAGCAATATATATTGAAATTGCACCCGTTCCGCATGCACATTCCAAAACAACATCTTTTCTGTCAATGTATTCGGCAACTTTAACACCTGTTTCAATAAAAACCTTACGATTGTAAAGAGTTTCCATCAAATCATAAACAAAAGATAATTTATCCCAGAACATTCATTTTTCCTTTCTTTGCTTAAACATAATATATTTTACCATAATGTCGGATAAAGAGAAATTGAATATATCAAAAATATAAGTTATGTGATATAATACCCAAAAAGAAATGATAAGGAACGGTAAAAGCATGGAAACACGCGCTGCCGTTATTGCCATCATCGTAAAAGACAACGAATCCGCAAACGAGATTAATTCTCTTTTGCACGAATATCGTGATTCGGTTATAGGACGTATGGGCATCCCTTACAGAGAAAAAGGCATTAACATCATAAGCGTTGCCGTTGATGCCACTCAGGATACCATAAGTTCATTAGCCGGAAAGATCGGAAGGATAAAAGGTGTAACAGCCAAGACTGTTTATTCTCCGGCCGAATAACCTTTACAATTAAACAGATCATAAAAATTCTGACGTCGAAACCTGCTTTGGCAGCTTGAGATGAAAGCGTTTGGTTAAAATCTTTAGGATATTACTGCACTCTTTCTATGTCGGAAAGGGTGCTTTTTTATGATTTGCAAAGAGGATTCCAGGTTTACATAACATGATGGTTATAACGAATTAATGTAGGAAAAAATATGATCAAATTTGCTATTTACGGAAAAGGAGGGATCGGTAAATCCACCCTCTCTTCAAACTTAAGTGCGGCCTTTGTAAAAAGAGGTCTTAAGGTCATGCAGATAGGATGCGATCCGAAAGCGGATTCGACATCACTTCTCTGCCCCAAAGAAAAGATCACATCCGTACTCGACTTAGTCAGAAGTTCAAAACCTTTTACCCTTCAGGATATGGTAAAAGAAAGCGAATCCGGAGTTTACTGCGTCGAAGCGGGCGGACCCGTTCCGGGCTTAGGATGTGCGGGACGAGGCATAATCAACGCTTTGGAATCTTTGGAAAACAAAGGCGCATACGATTACTATAAACCCGATGTCGTGATCTACGACGTACTCGGCGATGTGGTATGCGGAGGCTTTACAATGCCCATGCGTAAAGGCTTCGCAGAGAAAGTCTATATCGTGACTTCCGGTGAAAAGATGTCCGTATACGCAGCCGCAAACATAGCCATGGCCATAGAGAATTTCAAGAAAAGAGATTACGCAAAACTCGGCGGTATCATCCTTAACTGCAGAGGCGTTGAAAACGAACTTGAAAATGTTGAGGCCCTCGTAAAAGATTTTGATACCGAACTTTCCGCGATAATCCCGAGAAGCCCTCTTTTTGCGGAAGCTGAAGCAAAAGGAAAGACCATTGTAGATCTTTTTCCCGAAAGCGACGTATGTGCCACTCTTCTTGGGCTTGCTGATAAGATCTCGAACGATTTCAAATAGATTATGTAAACCAGTACAGGAAAATATGTTAAAACAGATCTCTTTAAACGAAAACAGAATACCCGAGGGAGTTAAGATATCAGAACTTGATTTTGACAGTCCTTTTTATGACGGACTTCACTACAACGCTCCCGCAAGAGGTGTGTGGAATATAGTCCATACCGGAATGCTCATCCCTGAAGCACATCAGATATATGTCTGCGCACAGGGTTGTCTTCGCGGTGTTATTTTAACGGCTGCCGAAATGAACCGTATGGAAAATATGTCATGGGTCGCTCTTCGCGAAAAAGACATGTGGAACGGCGAGATGGAATCGAGAGTCATCGAAGGCTGTTCCCATATCGTCGATGAAATGAAAAAACATCCCAAATGCATCCTTGTCTACTTAAGCTGCATGCATTTGTTCGAAGGCTGTGATTTCAAAGTGATAGCAAATGAACTTGAAGAAAGATATCCCGATATCGACTGGGTTGACTGCTATATGACACCCACCATGCGCAAGACTTTCGAGCCCATGGTAATGATGAAAAAGAGTCTTTACTCTCCCATAAAGAAACTTGATACGGATAAAAAATATATCGGTCTCATCGGATGTGACCGTGCAACCGACAAAACTTCGGAGATATATTCTCTTCTTGAAAAAGCCGGATGCAAAATGTGGGATATAACCGGGTGCAAAACTTATGAGGATTATATGTCTCTCGGAAAAGCATCGCTTCTTATATCCTACCTTCCCGTTGTTTATTACGCTTCAATGGATCTTACAAAGAGGCTTGGCATCCCTCATCTTCCGATCGACTTAAGCTACGACGAAGACGAGATAATCACCAATCTTAAATCACTGGCTTCAGTTCTTGAACTTGACGAAAGCGTCGTGGATGATTTAACGGATAGAACAAAAAAAGAAGCCGACGAATCCATGAAAAAAGCTTTTGAAACGATCAAGGATACACCGGTTGCGATAGATGCATCAGCTACACCGAGACCTCTTGGGCTTGCTCTGCTTCTTACAAAATACGGTTTTAACGTTAAACGTATTTATGCAGATGCTTTCGGCAAAAAAGAGAAAGCTGCGTTTGACGAGTTATGTAAACTTAATCCCGACATCGAGATCTATCCTTCAATGGATCCGATAATGTTAAATGCAGCCGACGAGATAAAGATCGATGAATCAAAATATCTTTGCATCGGTCAGCAAAGCGCTTACTTCTGTCAGACAAGAAAGTTTGTAAACATCGTCGAGGGCGGCGGAATGTACGGTTTTGACGGAATAAGACATATGGGCGATGCATTACTCGATGCATACTTAAACGAAAAAGATCTTAAACTTACTATATCTTATAAAGGACTGGAGTGTGAAAGCTGCCTATGAATCAGACCGCAAGAATCATTTCAATATATGCCGCAGATACATCGGGTGTATGCTCCGCTCTCTATGAATACGGAGGCATGACCGTCATTCATGATGCCTCAGGCTGCAATTCCACCTATACCACTCACGATGAGCCCAGGTGGTACGACAAGAAAAGCATGATGTTCATATCGGGTCTTACCGAAAAAGATGCCGTTATGGGAAACGATGATAAATTTTCTGCCGATCTTATCATTGCCGCAAAGGAATTAAAACCCGCTTTTATCGCTCTTTGCGCATCCCCTCTTCCGGCCATGATCGGAACGGATCTTGATGCGATCGCTTATGAAGTCGAAAGCGAAACAGGCATTCCTTCTTTTGCAGTTAAGACCAACGGAATGAATTCATATATTTACGGGATCAACAATGCATTCCTGGATCTCGCAAAAAGATTTATAAAGAACGATATGTCCGAAAAAACGGACAGATTAAAAGTTAACATTCTCGGAATGACTCCTCTGGATTTTCCGAAAAAAGAATACTTTGATTCTTTAAAGACTTTTATCGAAGATGCCGGAATGGAACTAAATGCCTGCATCGGTATGGAGACATCATTAAAAGATGTTGAAAGACTTGCAGCCGGCGAAGTCAGTCTTCTTATATCTTCATCGGGGATACTTCTGGCGGATCACCTTTTCGACGAATACGAGATCCCTTACGTTAAAGGTGTTCCATACGGCATCGGATTTTCGGAAAAGATAAAAGGATTTTTATCCGAAGCCGCAACGAATAAGAAGAATATTGATGCAACAGAAAGATTCAGATGCGAAGGAAAAGTCGCGATCCTCGGAGAAGCCGTGCTTTGTGCATCTCTTGCAAGTGCTCTTCTTCTGGACAAGGGCATAAATGCAAATGTTCTTGAAACTGTCGGCGACGGAGATCTCGAGATCCTTAAACCTTTCGATATGTCATGCGACGATGAAAAGATCTTAGAGGATGAACTCAAAAAATATGACATCATAATCGGCGATCCTTTGTTTCGACCGATCTGTCACGACAAAAAATTTATAGAACTTCCTCACGAAGCTTTTTCGGGAAGATGTTTTACAAAAAATGCGCCTGACATCATTAACCGCGCGATTGAATTTATATAAATATATACGGAGACACACATGATCAAAATAGCTGTTTACGGAAAAGGCGGTATCGGAAAATCGACCGTCACATCCAATCTCTCTGCCGCACTGGCACATCTCGGAAAAAGAGTCATTCAGATAGGCTGCGATCCAAAAGCGGATTCGACCGCCAATCTTTTATCGGGTAATCCCGTACTTCCCGTTATGAACTATATGAGGGATTTCGATAAGGAACCCGAATCTCTGGAAGAGATATCAAAAGTCGGATACGGCAATGTATTATGCATAGAAACAGGAGGCCCCACACCGGGACTCGGATGTGCGGGAAGAGGCATCATTACCACTTTCTCACTTCTCGAAGAACTCGATCTTTTTGAAAAATTCAAGCCCGATGCCGTACTTTACGATGTACTCGGAGACGTTGTATGCGGAGGTTTTGCCGCTCCCATAAGAGAAGGCCTTGCAAGCAAAGTCATCATCGTAACATCAGGCGAAAAGATGGCTTTATATGCTGCCAACAATATCAACAGTGCCGTAGAAAACTTCAAGGAAAGAAGCTACGCAACTGTCAGAGGAATCGTATTTAACAGAAGAAACGTACTTAACGAAGAAGAAAAAGTAAAAGAATTCGCTTCAAGCCATAATCTCGAGATCATCGCAGATATTCCGAGAAGCGATGACATCATACGTTTTGAAGACGAGGGAAAGACCGTTATCGAAGGCGATCCCGGACTCGATGTCAGCAAACGCTTTCTCGATCTTGCAAAACTTCTTATCGAAGAAGACGAAAACGAAAAATAACACTCACAGGAAATATAAATGAACAAAGCTTTCTATCAGACTGCAAAAGAAATAGTAAATAACGGATACGAAAATCTTCCGACCGAACTTGTATCAAACAAGCATCTTATCTATTCGTCACCCGCCACTTTATCCTTTAACTCTCCCGGAGCCAAAGGATACGGCGTAAAACGTGCCGGACTGGCCGTTCCCGAATCGGTAATGCTTCTTGTATCTCCTTCGTGCTGCGGAAGAAACACATCGCTTTTTAAAAGTTCTCCCGAATATAAAAGCCGTTTCTTTTTCCAGCTTCTCGATGATACCGATATCGTAACGGGAAGACATTTGATGAAGATAAACGATGCATGCGGCGAGATACTCGATTCACTCGAAAAAAGACCTTCCGCGATCATGATCTGCATCACATGTGTCGATGCGCTTCTCGGTACGGATATGGAGAGGATCTGCAGAAAAGTAACGGAAAAATATTCTGTCCCCTGCGTTGCATGCTATATGTATGCCTTGACCAGAGAGAAACGTCTCTCACCCATGGCGTATGTAAGAACAAGCGTATACTCTCTTCTCGAAAAACAGAAAAGAGAAAACAGGGATATGAACATAATGGGATTCTTTTCCCGTTTAAATGATGATTCCGAGATCTATATTTTGCTTAAAAAGGCCGGCATAGAAAATATCAGGGAACTTGCAAGATGCGAAAGATTTGAAGATTATAAAGAACTTTCGAAAGCAAATTTCAATCTCGTTTTAAATCCCGAATCAAGACATGCGGCACAGGATATGCAAAAGCGTCTCGGCATTCCTTTTATCGAAATGTTAAGACTCTATCAGCCGGACAAGATCCACAACCAGTACAGCCTTCTCTGGAACGCTCTCGGCAAGGATATCGATGATTCAGAATACTTAAACAGAACCGAAGAAAGAATAAAATCATTCAGAGAAAAGCACGGTGAATTAAGATTTGCGGTAGGCGAGATCTTAAACGGCGATGCGATCGAGATCGCTTTAATGCTTGTTAAAGAGGGCTTTAAGGTTGAATGTGTATTTGCGACTGTAGGCGAGCTGAATTATAAGTTCCTTAAGGCACTCGCGAAATTAAGTCCCGACACAAAGATATATTCCAATCTTTCACCCACGATGCTTATGTACGAAAAAGACGATATCGACTGTTACATAGGTTCCGACTGCTTATATTACTTCCCCGAAAAACCGGGTGTTGAATGGTGTGACGATACGGAGCCTTTCGGATATCAGGGCGTGATCGGACTTTTTGATGCACTGGATGAAGCTTTGAGGTAAAAACAATGAAGAAATTCTTAAAATATATGTCTCCTTTTGCACCGGATCAGTCAGGTGCCTGCGGTGTTTTTTACGAGCTCGGCGGGCTGACGGTCATCTGTGATGCGGGAGGATGTGCAGGTAATATCTGCGGCTTTGACGAGCCCAGATGGTTTGATAAAAAAAGTGCAGTTTTTTCTGCAGGACTCCGTGATATGGATGCGATCATGGGTAGAGACGACAAGCTTATCGAAAAGCTTTCTCTCTCCTATTCGCAGCTTGGCGGTAATTTCGCACTGATCGTCTCAACTCCCGTTCCTGCGATCATCGCTACCGATCTCAGATCACTTGAAAGAATGGGTGAAAAAAGGATCGGAATTCCCACTATCGCTTTGGACTGCACGGGAACCGGCTATTATGACAAAGGCGAAGAAAAAGCATGGTTCAGGCTTTTCGAAACATTCGCAAAAGAAAAGTTTGAAACCGTAAAAGGAAAGATCGGAATAATAGGTGCCACACCTATAGAAACAGGTTATAAAAATGCCGATTCCTTAAAGAATGC
>CADARM010000077.1:0-845 GCA_902790275.1 uncultured Lachnospiraceae bacterium | reverse complement strand
TCTTGAAGATGTGCAAAAAGCATCCGAATGCGAGAAAAACATAGTTATTTCTCTTGCCGGATTAAAATGTGCAAAACACCTTAAGGACAGATTCGATATCCCTTACGAGATCGCTTATCCATTTATTCCCGATAACGTGATAAATGATATAAGCAATATCGAAGGCAGGAAGATCCTTATCATCCGTTCGCAGTTTGCCGCAAACGAATTAAGAAAAAAACTTTCAGACAAAAACGAAGTTGTCTGCGCCACCTGGTTTATGCAGGATAAAGAATTTGCCAAAGAAACGGATGTTAAATTCAACGGTGAAGACGATGTATTTGATCTTTTAAAGGATAAAAATTTCGATCTTGTTATCGCTGATTCGGATACTCTCCCTCTTTTAAAAGCAGCAGGCTTTGAAGGGGACTTTATCGATTATCCCGAATTTGGCGTATCAGGCAGAATTTTTGATTGAAATTATCGGCAGAATGATTAGTTTTCTGCTTTGGAGATTAACTTGGAAACAAATGTGATTAGAGTGTACGGTATCGTACAGGGTGTTGGTTTTCGCCCGTTCGTAAGCCGTACATGTCTTGATAACAATATAAAAGGTACAGTTGCAAATAAAGGATCATATGTAGAGATCCATGCACAGGGTTCATCCGTCACTCCCCTGATAGATGCGCTGAAGCATAATCCTCCGAAAAGATCGGTCATCCTTGAGATAATAAATACGATCGTGGATGAGACCGAATATGATTCCTTTACGATCATAGAAAGCGAAAAGGATCCGGGCGATATTTTCGTTTCACCCGATATCGCTATCTGCGAAGAATGTAAGGAAGAACTCTTCGATCCCAAGG
>CADARM010000076.1 GCA_902790275.1 uncultured Lachnospiraceae bacterium | reverse complement strand
TCGAGTTCCTGCTTTACAAGTTCGTCACAGAAAACTCCCGAGAGTTCTGCTGCCGTCATAGGCTGTAATGTTCCGGGGTTAAGTAAAGGTGCGGGCTTGTTGATCATGTCTGCACGAAGATTGTACCAAGCCTTAGGCATCTCGTTTTCTTCAAGATAGATTTTGTAAGGGATTTCTTTTGACATTTTCTGTCTCCTTTCATTTAAAAACGCGCTTAGAGCTATGGGACTAAAAAAACCTGTCCCTGCAAATCTGCAAGGACAGGTTGAATCTTTTCTAACCTGCGGTGCCACCCTGCTTGGTGAAAATCACCCTCTTAGCGCATACCATCATATGCCGGATTTGTTTACGGGGTTCCGCCCCGGCGCCAATACTCCGAATCGCTTCGTTTCCTTTTGCCCTCAAAAGCCCATTCAACTTAACATTTCAATACCGCGTTCTCAGCACCGGCGGTTCTCTGTATCCGAAAGAGGATAAGTTTACTTACTCTTTTTCATAGGTTTGTATCTGATAAATTTTATATCACTTCAAAAAATCCGTGTCAATATCATTTTTTATTTTTGTGAATTTGTCGGGTTTGCAACCCTAATATGTCGGTTTTAAAACCTCATAAACGAAACCGTTCGAACTCGTAAAGGTATCTTTAACTTCGATCCTGCTGCCCGGGAAATGTTCCTCGAACCAGTAATCAAGGAAATCCCTCGTATCGAAATCCACCTGCTGGTAGAGGATATAAACATTGTCTCTTTCAAGGAGCCCTTCAGTCGGCGAATCAAATCCCCACGCCTTCATCTTGTTGTTGTACCACGGGCTTTTAGGCATCCAGCTTCCCATATAGACATAATTCTCGTACTCCGACTTTTCAAAAGAAAGCGTATCTTCCATGTAGTAAAGATGGGACATGTCGAAGAAATAGAAATTTTCGGAATGTGCAAAAAGATAATCTTCGAGTTCCGAAAAACAAACGCTCATCTCTCTGAACCCTTTTATGCTCTCGTAATTTTTCTTCATCACGGGTATTCCGAATCTGAAGCCTGCAGCCAGAATGAGAACAAGCATTATACCGAATACGGGACTGACCCCGATCTTTTTTATGACATTTGTTTTTTCTTCGTCTGTCTTCTTCACGGACAGCTTCCAAAGCTCGTATTTTATGATAAGTGCGATCAAAAGTGCGAGCTCCGCCATGTAGATGATCTGCGTGACTCTGAAAGGAAATCTTCCGTACCAGACAAGATAAGTCCAGTCAAACATTCTTGCAACGACAATAAATAAAAGATCAATCAAAGCCCTGTATTTCTTTGAGATCAGAGCAAGTACAAAAACGGATAAATACAAAAGATACACAAGGATATTTACCGGTCTGTCCTGATATTCGAAAAGATTGTATCTTACGATCGTTTTAAGGACACCGAAAAATTTTTTTACCATTGAAGGCTCTGCTGCCTCTCTCTCCCTTGCGGATTCCTCCGCAAGTCTGGCAAAGTTCTCACCGTTTACTTCGGGATCCATGATTATATTGTAATGTTTTGTGATCGCATCGTATGAAGATCTTTTGATACCGAGTTCTTCGTATAGTGAAATATTCTCATCGTAATCGGGAAAGCCTTCATAGTCAAAAAGCGTTTCCGAAACATCCGTATAATCTTTAAAGGTCTGCCAGTCTTCGCTTCTGTAAGCGAGGAAATCAAGCATCCACACAAGGAAGATCACTGCAAGGAAAATACATCCGGAAGCGATCACATTGACTATTTTTTTCTTCTCTTTTGTAATTATCTTTCCGACGAAGACCATTCCGAAAAAAGGGATGGTCATAAAGAAAGCCTTGTCACGCATTCCTATTGACCACGCGGATAAAATAAGAAACGGGATACAGCTTAAAAGATATTTTTTTATATCTTTACTCTCATCCGAAAGTGTGAGCAGAAAGAGTGCGCCCACAGCAACAAATCCCGTTGCGATCGTATATTGTGATCTTGCGAAATAATGATAGAAAAAAGAAATGTACGAACAGATAAAAACTATGAAGATCACTGCGCCTGTCCAGCGTTTCTTAGCGGAGGCCAGTGCTTTGTATAAAAACAAAACCATGGGGACGGAAAAGCAGATGCAGAGATTAATCCCAAACCAGGGGATACCGTTTCCCGTGATCTTATAGAGAGTACTTAAAACGAGTCCTGACAAAAATCCCATATAATACATATGTGCTTCGGGAGTTCCCGTCATTTCTCCGGATGCTATCGTTTTAAGATAAATGTTGTCGTTATCGATCAAAAAAGGAGCCATTGACTGCCAGACGATCACAAGCGCCGTGATGGCAACGATCGACAAAACCGCCGCAAAGAGCATGCTTTTCCTGTTTTCTGTTTTGTCTTTCATTTAAGGTCTCCCTCCGAGATAAAACAATTCCTATTTGATGTTATCCCATAAAGCTTTTATTTTCAATCTTTTTTATTATCCGAAGCGCTTTTAGTTTGTTGATAATAAAGCCTTAAATATGTTAAAATTTAAGGTGATGTTTTTACGAAGGTCAAAGATGAAAACGAGGTATCTTTCCCTATGAAACAATACGACAAAATCATAATCGGTGCAGGCCTTTACGGTCTTTACGCCGCAGACTTCTGTGCAAGTCATGGGATGAAGGTACTCGTTCTTGAAAAAGAAGCGGCGGCCTTCACCAGAGCAACCTATATCAACCAGGCCAGAGTCCATATGGGCTATCATTATCCGAGAAGCCTTGCGACAGCCATAAAATCAGCCGGTTATTTTCAAAGATTCTGTTCGGATTATTCCTTTAGCATAAACGATTCTTTTGAACAGATCTACGCAACATCAAAAAACTTCAGCTGGACCGACGCAGCGCAGTTTAAAGCCTTTTGCGATGCAGCCGGTATCAAATGTGACGAGATCTCACCCGACAGATTTTTTAATGACAATCTCTGCGACGGTGCTTTTGTCACCACGGAATATACTTACGACGCAAAGATACTCTGCGAACATTTTCTGGAAAAATGTTCAAAAAGCAACAGCATAGATTTAGTATTCAATGCCACGATCAGTGATATTTCCAGAACCGAAACGGACATCTGCGTTTCTTTAAGCGACGGCGAAGAATATGCGGCACCTTTTTTACTTAATGCCACTTATGCTTCGGTAAACGAGATAATAAGGTTTTTATGTCCCGACGATCTCTTTAAGATCAAATACGAGCTTTGCGAGATCATACTCTGCGAGACCGGCGATACTCTTAAGAATATCGGACTTACGGTTATGGACGGACCGTTCTTTTCCATCATGCCTTTCGGTATGACCGGAATGCACTCTCTCACATCCGTAACTTTCACGCCGCATTCGGTAAGTCACGAGGAATTTCCTTCGTTTGCCTGTCAGAAGCACTCTGAAAACGGCGTTCCTTTATGCAGCGAAGGGTCCCTCGGAAACTGCAATCTCTGTCCTGCAAAGCCGAAGAGCGCCTGGCCTTATATGTCGCATCTGGCTCAGAAATACATGCGTCCCGAATACGGTTTCAGATACAATTCTTCTTTGTACTCGATGAAACCGATACTGACAAGTTCGGAAATAGACGATTCGAGACCTACAGCAATAAAAGTACATTTCGGAGAGATCGGGAAAAAGGATCCCGTTTTCGTAAGCGTTCTCTCCGGCAAGATCAATACGGTTTATGACCTGGACGAATATTTAGTTTAACGGAGTGACCATGGAAAAGAAATTTGTATCGGTAATCTTTTATATTCATAATGACGGAAAGTATTTAAACGACTTTTTTGAAAACGTTATCGAAAAAATAAGAACAAATTACGAGAATTACGAACTTATCTGTGTGGACGATGCCTGCACGGATAATTCCGTCGACGTATTAAAAGAATATGCGGTATCCAAAAACTGTTCGGATGCCGTGTCCATCGTGAAGATGGGTTCGTATCAGGGCCTTGAGGCATCGATGAATGCCGGAAGGGATATTTCCATCGGAGATTTCGTATATGAATTCGATGACGTTCAGGTTAATTACAATGCGGATCTGGTCATGGATGCTTTTAAAGTCATCGAGGAAGGGGCCGACATATCGATAGTTTCCCCTTCGGGCGGCAACAAACTTTCCTCTGCATTTTTCTATGCCATCTTTAACCGTTACAATCAAAGCAACAACAAGATCTCATCCGATGCTTTCAGGATAATTTCGAGAAGAGCCATCAACCGCATCAAATCCATCAGCGATTTCGTTCCCTACAGAAAGGCTCTTTACGCAAACTGCGGTCTTAAAGCAGTGACCACTTACTATAAACCCACGAAAAAGAAACAGTCCAAGCACGAGAAGAAAGCGTACGAACGTTTCAATCTGGCTTTCGACTCATTTGTATATTTCACGTTTTTCCTTGAGCATGTTTCCACTGCGATAAGCGCATTCTTCCTGCTTTTCTCGGTGGGCTCCGTAGCATACGCGCTCTGGGATCATTTCACAAACAACGCGATCATGGAAGGCTGGGCTTCGATCATCTGCTTCCTTTCATTCGGATTTTTCGGAGTGTTCGTTCTGCTTACGATCATCCTCAAATACCTATCCGTTATCGTAAATCTGATCTTCAGAAGACAGAAATACCTTGTTGAATCAATTGAAAAAATAGGTGTATAAAATGACTTTAACGATTTTGTTTCCCGTTTTGAACGAGCATCTGCGCCTCGAAAAGGGAATCGATACATGCGTAAAATACATACGTGAAAACATAGATATCCCGGTAAGCCTTGTCATTGTCGACAACGGTTCCGACGACGATACACCCGATATAGCAAAGATGCTTGAAGAGAAATATTCCGAAGTCACTTACCGAAGGATAGACGAACGCGGAGTCGGGATCGCCTTCAAGACCGGTGTTGAAGAATGCACCACTGATGTTGTCGGATATATGGATATCGATCTTTCCACCGACCTTAAATACCTTGGCGATACCATCGATATCTTCGAAAAGGATCCCGACGTTCAGTATGTGAACGGTTCGCGTTTCAGTCCTGATTCCGATACCAAAGGCCGTAAATGGTACAGAAAGATCACCTCGGCCGGTCTCGTATTCATCTTAAAACATCACCTTAAGATGAAAGCGACCGATGCTCTTTGCGGTTTTACATTTTTACGTACCGGTTCGGCAAAAGAACTTATAAAAGAATGTTCCGACGATCACGGCTGGTTTTACACGGTGGAACTTCTCCTTCGGGCGGAAAGAAAAGGTCTTTCCATCATAGATATGCCCGTCGAATGGGTTGAGGATTACAACACGACGGTAAATGTTTTTAAGACCATAAAGAATTATCTTAAACAGATAAGCAAACTTAAAAAGACCTTCAGAGAGGAAGATAAGAATGCTAAAAAGAATTGATCTTTCCAGAGATTATCATAAGCACAAAGAAGAATATCTTGCGGCGATAGCTTCCTGTTGCGAGGATACCGCTTTTTCGGGCGGAAAATATGCCGACAATTTCGAAAAAGAATTTGCTGCCTTTTTAGGCTCTCCTTTCGTACAGGGAGTCAATAACGGAACAAGCGCCATCCACTGCGCGCTTTCCGCTCTGGGGATTGGCGAGGGTGATGAGGTTATCGTTCCCGCAAACACATATATCGCTTCCGCATGGGGCGTGACCTACACGGGTGCAACTCCGGTTTTCGTCGACTGTACATCCGATACATGGGAGATAGATCCCGAAGCGGCAGAGCGTGCCGTTACAGATAAAACAAAAGCGATCCTCGGAGTTCATCTCTACGGACAGCCTTTTGATTTTGCAGGTATAAAGAAAATAGCCGACAAGTACAACCTCTTTGTTGTAGAAGACTGTGCTCAGGCTCACGGTGCCGAATTTGAGGGAAAGACCGTGGGTACTTTGGGTGAACTCGGCTGCTTCTCTTTTTATCCCGGTAAAAACCTTTATGCTTTCGGAGAAGGCGGTGCCGTATCCTGTCGCGATCAGAAATACCATGACTATATCGGAGTAATGAAAAATCAGGGCTGCAAAGTCAGATACTATCACGAAATGATCGGATACAATTACCGTCTCGAAGGGATCCAGGGTGCGGTTTTAAGCGTATCCTTAAAATATCTTAACGAATGGACCGAAAGAAGGATCGGGATCGGAAAAAGATATCTTGCCGAAATAAAAAATCCTTTGATCAGAATGCAGTATCATCCCGAAAATACAAAACCCGTCTTTCATCTTTTCGAGATAATGGCCGAAGGCGATCCCGAAAGATTCATTGAATACATGAAGGAAAAAGAAATAGAATGTAACCGCCACTATCCGGTTCCCTGTCATCTTCAGGAAGCATACAGATCTTTGGGATACAAAGCCGGTGACTGTCCCAATGCAGAGGCGCTCGCTTCGCATTGCGTGACCCTTCCCCTTTTCCCCGAGATGACCGATGAGGAAGTATCAATGGTCATCGATGCGGTTAATGCTTATTCACTGTAATCTATATTTTAAAGAAAAAAAAATCACGAAGCGATTCGTGATTTTTTTATGTGTATTTTTTTCTTATAAAAGATCCGCGATCTCGTATATAAGTTTTTCGGTCTTTTCCCATCCGAGGCAGGGGTCTGTGATCGACTTTCCGTATACGCCGCCGTCAACCTTCTGGCAGCCGTCCTCGATGTAGCTTTCAACCATGAATCCTTTAAGGATGGCTTTAACTCTGTCGTCATGTCTTGTGGAGTACAAAACATCCTTGATGATCCTGGGCTGTTCGAAAGGATTCTTGCCGGAGTTCGAATGGTTTGTATCGATTATAACCGCGGGATTCTGAAGTTCTCTCTCATCGTATGCGTCGCAGAGTCTTATAAGATCCTCGAAGTGATAGTTGGGCTGTGACTCACCGTGCTTGTTGGTGTAGCCTCTTAAGATCGCATGCGCATAAGGGTTACCTTCCGAATGAACTTCCCAGCCTCTGTAAATGAACGAATGCTGATGCTGTGCAGCAAGGATACCGTTCATCATTACGCTGATGTCTCCCGATGTGGGATTCTTCATGCCTACGGGAGCGTCGATTCCGCTGGCCGTAAGACGGTGCTGCTGGTCTTCGACCGATCTTGCGCCTACGGCTACGTATGCGAGCACGTCATCAAGGTACTGGTAGTTTTCGGGATAGAGCATTTCGTCAGCGCAAGCAAAGCCTGTCTCTTCGATAGCACGCATGTGAAGATGTCTTGTTGCGATGATACCCTTGAAAAGATCGGATTTTTCGTTGGGATCGGGCTGATGAAGCATTCCCTTGTATCCGTCACCCGTGGTTCTGGGCTTGTTGGTATAGATCCTCGGAACGATGATGATCTTGTCTTTTACCTTTTCCTGAACGGGGCAGAGTCTTGAGATGTAATCGATAACGCTGTCTTCCCTGTCTGCCGAGCAGGGTCCGATGATAAGGATGAGTTTATCGTTTCTTCCCGCAAATACGGATTCGAGTTCCGCTTTCTTCTCCTCTACGAGTTTGCCCATTTTTCCGGTCAGAGGACACATCTCCTTAACCTCTACGGGTAATGCCAGTTTTTTGATGAAGTTCATTTTCATTGTTTTGTACTCGAAGCTTTTTCGCTTCCCTTTCTATGGTTCACTTTTGTTTACTTGTTGTTGAATTTCGAGCGTCTCTTTGTGGAGAGTCGCATCTTGTCTTTTATCGCTTCGGTATCGTCTTGGGCGATAAGGTTTCTTAATTCCGTGATCTCGTTTATAAAGAGGTCCATCTCTTTTAAGAGCGGCTCTTTGTTCACGTGGAAAAGTTCGCTCCACATGTTCTCGTTGATCCTTGCGATCCTTGTTAGGTCTCTGAAGGAATCGCCCGTATAGTCTTTCAAGTGTTCGTTGTCCTTGCATGTCATCAAAGATACGGCGATGCAGTGTGTAAGCTGTGATACATACGCTATCATCTCATCATGCTCTTCGGGACTTAGAACGCTTACTTTGTTAAAGCCAAGGATCTGTCCTAAGTTTTCGCACCAGAGGATGGCTTCCTCGGTATTCTTTGCTGTAGGAACTACGATGTAGTTTGCATCTCTGAAGATCCTGTCATCGGCACTTTCAACACCGCTTGTTTCTTTTCCTGCCATCGGATGTGCCGCGATGAATTCTGCCTTGTCACCTAAAATATCCTGGATCTCGTAAACTATGCAGCTTTTAACACCGGTAACATCGGTGATCCTGATGCCTTCCCTGATGTTTCCGACATTTTCTTTTACCCAGTCGATAGCGGCATTGGGATAGAGTGCCAAGATGATGCAGTCCGCTTCTTTTACGAATTTTGCCACCTCTTCGTTTTTCCAGGTGCCTTCGTTTATGATGTTATTCTCGACTGCGAATTTGATCGTGTCCTCGCTTCTGTCGATCGCGGTAACACGACAGCCGATCCTCTTTAAAGCTTTTGCGTAGCTTCCTCCCATAAGTCCGAGTCCGACTATGAGAACATTCTGTTTGTTGATCCATTCCATCTTATTTTAATCTTCCTTGTATATTTTTATTCCGAGTTTTTCGATAGACTCAAAGAAGCCCGGATAACTTTTTCTTACTGCTTCGGCTTCGTTAATGACTCCGCCCGTTAATGTTAAAAGAAGCGAAAGCGACATCACTATCCTGTGGTCGTTATGACCGTTGATCTCTTCGTTCGGTTCTTTTATACCGCACCCGATCTCGATGCTGTTTTCTTCCATGTGCGTCTCGATCCCAAACTTGCCAAGTTCTTCGCACATTACGCTTCCGCGGTCGCTCTCTTTTATCTTAAGTCTGGCCGTGGATGTGAAGAAACCACCGTTATTTGCGGCAGCTACCGCAAAGAGCACGGGGCCAAGGTATACAAGGATGGGGTTATGATAAACAATACCCCTGATGCTGACGGGCTTAAGGAATGCCAGGATTTCGCCCAGAGC
>CADARM010000075.1 GCA_902790275.1 uncultured Lachnospiraceae bacterium | reverse complement strand
TCACTTGTTATACTTTTACTTGTTTGATAATCTTTGCCTTCATATTTCTCTACTATTGCTTTTACTTCTGCACCATATTTATCCCATTTATCTACTACTGTATCATAAGTTGGTACTTTCTTTCCTTTTGCACCACCTATGTAATACTCATCTTTATATAGTTCTGGATTATCTACTTCTTCCCCTAAATACTCATCATATACTTTATATACTTTCTCGCCTTTCTCATTTGTTGTATAACTATATGTTTCTGGTTCTTTTTCTTCTTTGCTCTCTCTTACTTTGTCTAATGCTTTCTCTTCTCCACCTATTATGGTTTCGGTTCTATTGTCTTCTTTGCTCTCTCTTACTTTGTCTAATGCTTCATTTAGTTCTTCTTCTTTTTTGCTTTCGTTTTCTGCATACTGCTTTACTTCAACATCACTCACATTCGCACAACTCATTAAATTTACTATTGCACTTATTACACCTAAAATTACTAATATTTTTCCTAATTTCTTTTTCATTTTAATCACCTTTTTATTTTCCTTTCTTTGTTAATTTTATTCCAAATGTATCCATTCGTTCAATTTCTTCTTCATTTAGTTTCTTCAACATTTTACTTAACTTTGTTATATCTCTTTTTGCCAAATATTCCATATAGTCATTTCTCTTTTCTACTGGTATTACTACTGGAGCTAATCCTCGATTTAATAGTTCTTTTGTTATCAGCACTCTTCCTGTTCTTCCATTACCATCTTCAAATGGATGTATATGCTCAAATTCTATATGAAATCTTGCTATATAGTCAAATATGTCTTCTTCTCTATCTTTGGTGTCCTTATATATTAGTTTTGAGAGTAGCATCGGAACTTCTTCTGGTTTCGGTGGTATATGCTCTGCACCAGTTATGAATACCTGTGTCTTCCGTATTTTGTCTATATCTTTTATATTTTTGTTAATGAATGTTGCTATCTTCTCTATGAAACTTATACTTATACTTGCATCAGCATTGTTCATTATGTAATTCATAGCATATTTTAAATTAACTGCTTCAAACACTTCTCTTGGGTCTGCTTTTACCTGTATCTTATTCTTATTGTCAAATATAATTGAATATGTTTCGGCATAACTTAAAGTGCTTCCTTCAATCTTGTTTGAATGATATACACTTCTCGTTATCAAATCTTCAAAATATGGATTGTTTCTTTTTATTTTATTTATTATTGTTTTACCTTTTATGCTCATTTGAATTTCCTTTAATTTTCTTTTTTTAATGATGCTTTGGCTTTTATTATGTCTTTATTCTCTACAAGAACTTTCTGCCTAATATAATTAGACATAGACCTATTACTGCCATTAGCCATTATTTCCAATAGTTGCTTCTCTTTTGGTGTTGCTCTAAATATTATTTGACACTCTTTTACTGCTTTCTTATCTAACATTTCTTCTCCTTCACTAATATTTCCCTTTGTATTTATTTGTATAATAATTGTAATACATTTGTTTTTTTATGTCAATGTCTTCTTAAATTAAAAGAAGCCCCTTTTATAGTTAAGGAGCTTCTTGTTATGCTATAACATTATATTTGTAAATTTTTCTTTTTCACATATATAGTATGTTCCTGTATTATAGTTTTCTTCTAACTCATATTTTGCTTCTTCTATACTTTTACATGTTTTTACTATCTCTCCATAGTCACAATTTGCTGTACTGTCTACTATTGCATATTTTGACACTTCATTTTTTTGTTGTGTTTGTTCTTCTATATTTTNNNTTTCATTTATATTGATTTTACAATACTTTTGTGGGGTTTCATCTACTTGTTTGCTTTTTTGACACTTGACATTATAGTTACTGCCATAGAGTTCTAATTCCCTTAAATCTTTCTCTTCAAATCGCTTTTCTCTCAAATAATTCAAAATTATAAATGTTTTATGATGGTCATAAACTATTTTCCTATACTGCTTATATTCAGCATCTACTATTTGTATTAACTTGTTAAAATATTTTATTCCTTTGTTTTCAATAAATTCCCATAAATCTGCCAATTCTTCTTGCTTTTCTTTACTTGTTAATTTCAAGCCTTCTTCTACATCGAATCCATTATGTCCTATTATTTCTAATGGATCGTACTGATATTTTTCTTTATTGTCCAAGTGAGCAAAATATCGCAACATACAACTTTTTGATTCACAGCCTTCTGGTCTTACTGCTTTTATTTTTTCACAAATGCTTTCTATCTGTTTTTCACTTTTTTTACTTGTGAACTGCAACATTATATGTTTATGTGGTTTTTTTATTTCCCCAGTTTCTTCATTCACATCCTTATCGTGCAATGGACTTTCTGCCCACTTGATATGTTCCATATCCAATATTATTTCCCAGTTCTTTTCCTAACATCGTATCCTCAAATCACCCGTTGTAATCGTAAAACATTTCATCAAAAAGCTTATCCATTCCGGATCTGTCTCCGAATGCTGCTTTTACAAAAGTCGAAAGGTTTTTAAACATAAGTTTAAAATAAAGCCAGTCGCCCATATCGTCGTATTTTCTCGTCGAATTGATGAGGCAGTTCTTACGAAGGACGCCGTATTTCTTTTTATGTGCTTTACCGTATTTCTTAAGTGCTTTTGCGGTAGCGACATCTTCCATCGCTCTGATATCTACAAAGCCGCCGATCGCATCAAAGGTATCTTTCTTTGCCCAGAATATACCGCTGTAAAGACCTGTGAGTCCGAAAGAAACTCTGCATAAAATATCGTTACACCAAAGAGGGAATGAGTAGCGTTCAAACCTTATCGGTGCACCGCCTCCAATGTATCTGCCGGAGCGAAGCATCTTATAGATCTCGTTTAAAGTTCCTCTCGTCATCCTGTTATCTGCATCGATCGTGACGATTATCTTACCCTTGGCAACTGCGATACCGTCGTTTCTGACCTTAGCGATACAGCGGTCTTCGTTAAAGACTACCACTGCGCCGTTCTTTTTTGCGATCTCCGCGGTACGGTCGGTGCAGCGGTTGCAGACAACTATCGTCTCAACGTTGCCTTTAAAATATCTCTTTGCATTGTTGACCGACTTTATGCATCTTTTTATGTATTTTTCTTCGTTATGTGCCGGTATGATAACCGAAATATGTGTGATCATTTTTGCCTCTTTTAATAACTGTCATGCAGGATCTCAGTCAGATACTCGCAGTATTCATCCGGTCCGAACGCAACGATCGCGCTTGTGATAACGGGGAAGAAAAATGCACATACGCAGAATCCCGTTTCCCTGCCGAACGACTTACACAAAGCATATGTCGCAAAGCGGTATATAAGCGATGAAGCGATCCTGACGAGAAACATTATACCGGAGAGTATCATATTCGTCAGTCCGACCAAAGTCACCAGAGAATCAAATGACGTGGGAGGGTTGGATGCTACAGTAGTATAATAACCCGAGTTTGATGCAACGGCATCGCTCACCCCTGACATGACGGTCGAAACGGTTATAAGACCGCCAAGGATCGCGAGCACGACCATATCCACGATGAAAACAAGAACCGCCGTCTTGTGGTTAAAAGCCAGATGGTATTTTACATATCTGCTGTAAAACGGGATGAGTCCCTTCCACCAGTTTCCTTCTCCTTTGTGGATCACGACGCAGTTGATCGCTATCTGGAGCAAACGCATGATACCCCTGATCAAAAAATACGCGATCCAGACAAACATGACAACCAAAAATATTGCACCGATAAAAAGCATAAATACAGCCAAGCCCATAATTTTTCCTCCGTTTTCTTTGGGTGGTCGTTAACGTTTCTTTTTTATTCTATTATCTTAATAACTTTTCCTTCTTCATCCTTAACGAAATCGTGCGGCTTAACGGGTGCCTTGCAGAAAGGACATTTCGTATGCATGCCGATAACGTACACGCCGCCGCAGTATTCGCAGGTCTCTTCTTTTACGACTTCCTGAGTGACCGCCTGCGCTCTCGGATAATAGATATCCCTCTTCGGACTAAAGCCTACCGTCATCGCTATGAATCCAAGAAAGATCACGTCAAAGAGAAGGACCCATTTGATGGCGGGCGATGTGTATTTTCTCATGACTACGGGTGTCAGATCATCGAATGCCTTGCTGATAGCTTCGCCGACACTGTATTTATTATCCTGTAAAAAGAATGTGTGAAGGTTCCTTGTGAATCGATCCGTTTCCTTAAATCCAAGGATCGGGTCAGTATCGTCACCCTGCATGCCTTCCCAGTACCAGTCGGTAAAACCGTCATCTTTTACCGTGCAGGTGTAGACGATAAGCCAGTGTTTCTCATCATGGAAACGGTTGATATATTCGTCGTATGCATATTTTTCGATGTCTTTATATTTCCCGTCCCAGACTTCATTCGTATTCGTTATGACCGCCGGCGTGATACCCGTCTTATAGTAAAACTTCGAAAGCGAATCCCTCAGCGCATCCTCATCATCTATCACACCGAGGTTATCTTCGATCACGATATTCGTGTTGTAATCAGTCGTCAGTTTCTTTGGAAAATGGCCGTAGGTTATGGCACAAAATCCCGTAAAGAATGCGAGGAACAAAGCCATAAAAGCGAGCACAAAGATCTTGACACCGAGTGCCGATCTTCCGTTTCCCGCGATATTGTAATCGGCATAAACGTATACCGGTTTTTTCCTTCTGTAATACACATATCTCGTACTGCCTTCAAAGGGCGTAGACCTTAAGCGTCTCGGTGCCGAGTATGTGCCGCCCGAGCCGCTGCTTCTGTGATGCGAAGAAGAATGATGACTTGAGTGATGTGAACTGTGGTGGCCGCCGCCATGCGAACCGCCTCCGGATGAATGTGGCATGTTTTTGCCTCCGTAAAACTAATCTTTTTTCTTGGGCCGTAAAAGCTTTCCGACCTTTTTATCGAGTAAGCTCACTGCGTACGATATCGGTATGGAAAGAGCGAGTATAACAAGTACGAACAGTGTGACATTTTTTATGTAGTAAACGGGCTTTACGCCTTCGTTTATCATGTAGTAGCCGAACATGTGGATGAAGATGCCGTGTATTAAGTAAAGCTCGAGCGTGAACTTTCCGAGGAACGAAAGAACGGGATTGCCGATCTTTATCTTCATGCTTATAAGGTAGTAGAGCGACATGAACGCTAGCGTATACAAAAACTGGAATATCGCCGCAACAAGGTCCGCTCTGTAGCCGTATACAAAGGTGTAAGGATGGTGCGAGAGCATAAGATAAAGGCCGCCCGCATTGTCACCTAAGAACCAGAGTATCGGGATTATAAGTATCGTACCGATGAGACGTGGCACATACATTTTTTTACAGTTTTCAAAGAAGCCTTTTTCATACTTTGCAACAAGGATTCCGATAAGGAACATATGCGGCGTATTAAACCACCATGT
Source organism: uncultured Lachnospiraceae bacterium (assembly GCA_902790275.1). Classification (GTDB taxonomy): domain Bacteria; phylum Bacillota; class Clostridia; order Lachnospirales; family Lachnospiraceae; genus UBA3766. The sequence continues at coordinate 5,448 of CADARM010000075.1, read as the reverse complement.
GCCGTAATGAAATCTTATGCAAAAGATAATGTATCCGATGATCCCCAAAGCAACCGTGAGTATCCCTGCCCAGTCTTTTTTAAAAAGGCCGAAGCCCACGTAGAAAAGAAGGTATAAAAGGATTATGCACGGCACGTACCAGATGTAGGGATGCCATGTGTTGTGGGAATTTACTTCAAACGGGGGATCGATGTTGAAAGGTATTTTTCTTATGTACCTGAAGAGGATATATACAAGCATCGTAAGGCCTGAAGGGATCAGGATCGGGATGATCCTTGCCGGGATAAACCTCTTAAAGAAATCGGGTTTTGCTTTTGCACTCTTGTACAAACCAAAGCCCGAACAAAAGAAAAACATTGCGACCATGGGATAACCCGCAGTCACGAAGATATCGAGTCCGTGTCGTATGTATCGCGGATTAAGCCATGAAGCACAGGTGGCCTGCGCGCAATGATGAAATACGATTATTATCGCACAAAATCCCAGAAAATTTTTGGTATGTTCAAGGGACATATTCCCTTCGTTCCACATACCATTTTTACAAATTTTTGCACCGAAGAAAAGTAAAAACGCCAGTGCTGCGTACCATATAAGTATCATGTCTAAACCACAAAGTTTCCTGCTTTTAATTCAAGTTCATCGGCCATGTTACTGAGCGACTCAGCCTGTGCTGCGATGGCCGTGATCCTTTCATTCTGTTCAATGACAACCTGATTTGCATCGTTAACAAGTTCGTTACAGACCTTCGCATTGTCATTGATCTTATTAAGCGATCTGTCGATCTGCTTCTCTGCATTTACCACATCGCCGAACTCTTTGGATAACGCGAATGCTTCGCCGTAGATGCTGTCGAGGCCTTCGGTCAGACTTGTAAAGAGCTGCTTGGATGCTTCCGTGCTTTCCGTATTCTCACCAAAGAGTGAGTTGACAACTTCGACTTCGCTCGTGATCTTTCCGAGTCCGTCTGTGAGACTTTCGAAGATGACCGTGATATTTTCGATCGAGTTGTTGGTCTGTTCGGAAAGGCTTCTTATCTCTTCGGCAACTACCGAGAAACCTCTTCCGGCTTCGCCCGCTCTTGCCGCTTCGATCGAAGCATTAAGCGCAAGGAGGTTTGTCTGATCAGCGATCTCGGTGATCGTCTTAACGATATCCATTATCTTATCCGAGTTAGCGTAGATGTCTTTTATCATCACGTTAAATTCGGCCATCTTTGCATTGGATGAATCCATGTTGGATTCCATTTTCGATACGATGCCTTTATTGGATTCGATCTCTTTTTCGAGCTTGTCGACTTCCTCGCAGAGTCTGTCGAATTTGGATTTGAAGGAATCGGATTTTTCATCGAGGATCTCGAGTGTCTTCTTTCCGTCGTTAACGACTCTCATCTGATCGGACATCTTTTCGGATACGGAATGCATGGCTTTTGCAGTATTTCCTGCAACGAATTCTATATCTGCGAGCTGTTCCTTAAGTTCAGCTGCAGTCCCGTTCATACCGTTTGAAACTTCGGATACGGATGTAACGACATTTCTTAACTTCTGCATCATGATGTTGAAGTTCGAAGAAAGCGTGCCGATCTCGTCATTGCTGTTAACTTCGATGTCTCTTGAGATATCACCTCTGGCAACGATCTTTCCAAGCTTGTCGATATTCTTTGTAAGCATGCCTGCGAATGCGATCGTGATAAGAACGCCGAGGATAACGGATATCGCACCTGCGATTAAAAATCCGCCTACGAGCTTGTTGATCTCTTTGAAAAGTTCGGACTTGCCTGTAGCCACACCGACATACCAGCCGGTATCTTCCATCCTGCTTACGGTAACACCTCTTTTAACGCCGTCATAGTCTTTTAAATAAACCATCTCGTCCGAACCTGCATTGATGCCTGCGACGAGCTTTTCGTAAGGCGCATCGGGAACATCCATGATGCCGTAGGGTTCATCGTCAAATGCGTAAACTTCGTTAGGATGAACTACCATGCCGAGGTTCTGATCAAGTAAAAATGAGTAACTGTTAGGTGCTACGTCAGCTTCGTTGATGATGCCTACAAGTGTATCTACGAAAATGTCCGCACAAAGGACACCTTTAACTTTTCCGTCAACGACTACCGACTTTGAGATCGTGATAACGGGAAGACCCGAATCTGCGTCCATATAAGGCGATGAGTAATAGAGTTCTCCGGTCTCAGCGGCCTTTAGATACCATTCTCTGTCGTGAGCATAATCAACCGAACCGTCCGAAATGAAATCGGATGCACAGACCATGATGCTGTCGGGATTCGTAAAATATATATCATAGATTACTCCGTCATCGTTTAGCTGATCGAAGTTACTTAAAAGATACTGATGAAATTCGTCGCTGCTCTTATCCAGGACTTTATCCGTCACTATGTCTGCTGCCATCGTATCTATAACGGAAGCATACTTTGTGATCCAGGTACTTAACTTCTCAGAATAAAGAGCCGCGTCACCGCTGTAGTTTTTCTCAAGCTGCTTTGAGAGGCTCTTTGATGCACTGAAATAACTTATCAGAGAAAGTGCGCCCGAGCAGATAAGGACCACAACGACAACCATTAAGATCATTTTTCCTCTAAGACTTTTCATAACATCCTCCCCCACAAAAAACAACATATATATTTTACCACATATCAGAGTTTTTTGCTCATCCTTATGCACTCAAAACAGCCGCTCATTTCCTCGTGGTCGCTGATGAGTTTATATCCGAGTTTTTCGTAGAATCCGACAACGTTCGTTCTGCTGTCGATGATGACTTCCGAGTAGCCGAGTTCTTTGATCCATGCTTCGGCTTCTTCCATAACTTTTACGCCGAGACCTTTACCTCTGTAATCGGGTAAAACTACTACTCTGCCAAGGATCACTTTGTCTTTGTCATCAGAATCGAAAAACCTGCAGGTCGCGATCGGATATCCTTCATCGAGAAGAACTATGTATCTCGTACCCTCGCAGTCGTGTTCGTCAAATTCTTCGCGTAAAGAAATGTGGTGCTGGCGGTTCATTCCCTCGATCCTCACGGAATATGCTCCCGCACGCTGCCACTCTTCTTCGGCTCTTAAAACTTCTATCTTCATTTCTGCATCTTCTTTACTGTTTCGACTGTCATATAAATCTTTAATAACCTCTATTGCCTTGTCCTCTGAGGCAGTATGAAGCGCAGGATACATGTTGAGCAAATCTTCGGCTTTGATCGATTCAATAATATTCCCAAAGGTCTTATTATATGTCCACTGGAAATATGCAAGTATATATCCGATCCAGTAATACTCTTCCGTTGTATATTTAACTATCGCCTTAGGCCAGTCTGTTTTGTGAATACCGCATTTGTCAGATATGTCCTGGAATAACTCAGTTCCGCTTCTTCCACAAACCACGCTTGGATCACCCTTACCGAATCTGTCGGCATATCCGCTTATAACAAACATTCTAAGTGCATCATCCACGTCAAAGCCACAGGCATCATGAGCATATTCCGTCATTTCACCCAGATTCGTCATTGCATCTTTCAAGTATATTTCTTTATAAGCTCGAATCATTTTTTATCCTTTCATATACGGATCGTCTCATCCGCCGATAAGTTTTTTTATGTCTTTATCTGTAGCATCTTTAAATCTCTTCTTAACCTGGGCTTCTATTCGCTTATAGGATTCCTCGGGTGATTCTTTGTAAGCTTTGGATACATGTTTGTAACCAAAGAGCTGCTCGGGCTTTGCATAGATCGCAACATCCCAGCCGTACTCGATGCCCTTTTTGTTCACTCGCTTTTTGAAATCCCTCATGCAAAGATACGTATGCATCTGAAGGTCTGCCATGACGCCCTCGAAGTTCTTCTCGCCACCTTTTCCAAAGCCGGCTTTTTCCTTAAGTTCGTATGAGAAAAATCTTGTATCGTCATCAAAAAGATCCATGATCTTCTTTTGTCTTAAGCTCGCTTTTCCGTCATCCCAGAGCGCATCGAAATCGTAGCCGTCTCTTCTTAGATTCGCAAAGTACGGAAACCATTTCTTTGAGATAAAGCCCGCACGCTTTCCGAAGAACTTGCCGTATGCGATCTTTCCCTCTCTTGCAAGGATCGTTCGCCACTCCCACGGGTCGCGCTCTGGATCGCCGCACCACCAGTAGGAAGGATCCGTATGCTCTTCCACCGAAAGTCCCGGGATTTGGCACTCAAAAAGAGGCAGGAATCCGATATCCTCTATCAATTCCGCCAGTTCATCTGCACTGTGAAGGCATCCGTCATCATCCCAGTCGATGCCTTTTAAAACCCATTGTCCGTTAATCTCTTCCATAGCTCTCCTCCGGCGGGTGGCCCGCATATGGATATTTTAGCATTTTATGCGGGGTTATCTATAATCAACTATAAATGTTATACAGTGTCATAAGTGCTGCATAGTAAAAGTCTTCCATCGTTTCAATGTATTCCAAATTCGGTGCAGTATATGATATTTCTTCCGGTTTTTTCCTGCCATATTCACGAGGGATCAAATGACATGCACTGTAAATATACAAGCACATATAATATGTTAATTGATCTTCAGGACAACCCAATAAACCCAAGTTTTTTATCATCCACTCAAAAGGCGGTTCTTTGGGTAACTTCTTTTTAACCTCTTTATCTTTTCTATAGTATAGATATTCATCTATATAATATATTAAATCCATTTGTCTGTCCCCAATAAAACGATTGGGTATTGCTGGGAAAATCAATGGATTGGCATCATTCAAAATAATATCAGAATACTTTTTTGCCCTATGAAAATATTTCCCACCGTCATAAAGAAGATCCTTTTCTTTGATAAGTTTTTGTTTCTTTGCATCTTCTCGGAACAATTCCAAATACTTATATTCCCAGTTTTCTTCGAATTCATAAACGGGTATTTCATTTAAAAACATTATGGCCTTTTGGACATTTTTATTTAAACGGTTATATTCTGTATACATTTCCCTATTATGTTTGTGAAGGGGATCGATATAATATCCAATCTGACATAACGGGATTAATTCTTTCTCTTCTTCATGGTCTATGCAAAAGTTCCTGGCCAGAGTCATAGTTTGATCATCAAAAGAAGCAGCCTCCCCAACATCACTTTTTTCAATAACTGATATTTTGTTTGGCTTAGATTTTTTATTTCCCGCTTTGTTGGAACGTGGAGCACGCTTTTTATTTGCCATTTTGTCGATATATTCTAAAAACAGTTGGCATATAATAGGCGGAATTTCACTATTATGAGTGAATTCCGGATAGAATTTCTGGAGTTCGTTTTCAAGATTATTTCTTACATAATCATCCATATCGTGAAGTTTGCCATCAATTAATCCAAAAAAGTTATTCTCATTAAAATGGCTTTTGACAAAAATAGCATCTTTTTTTGAAAGTTGATTCCTTTCCCTTATTTTTTTTGCTTTCTCATCAAAAGTTTCGGATTCAAAT
>CADARM010000074.1:9370-18733 GCA_902790275.1 uncultured Lachnospiraceae bacterium | reverse complement strand
TCTGCTCTTCCTCGGGCAGGCCTTCTTTTCTTAACCCAGCCAGATCTTCTTCGTAACATCTACGGTTAAAGAGTCTTGTCATCTCATCGGTCATAGAGATCCTGATAAGATGTTCCTCTCTTCTCTTTTCTTCGTCGACATTTCTTGTAACATAGATAACAACATTGGGAATGCCGTCAAGTGTGGAATCTACGGTAATGTACTGGGCACGAAACCATCCCGAGACCACATCCATGAAGTCCCCACTTATGATCTTCTTCTGTGAGAGTCTCGCTCTTATCGTCTTTATGTTAGTAAATGTCTTGAACGCCTCGAGCTGATCCGGCACTACCTGATTCTGGATTTTCTGACTCATCAGTGTGTGCGTCTGCGTACTCATATCGATTCCTGTCTTCTCCTGATTCTCGCTTCTAAGCGACGTCTCGGTGCTGTCAACGAAATTGATAAGGTTAACGTTATCGTAGATCTCAACCATGGAATCCAGGATCTCCATTTTTTCTTTCATTTCTTTTTCCTGTTCCAGGATGACTTTTTTCTGGTTGAATAATTCTCTGAAATGTTCGAGAGCGAGTTTTCCGAGGATAAATCCGGAAGCGAACATAATGAGTGACTCGATCGTGTATCCGCCCATTACATCCACAAAGTACCGGATCGGTTTGTCGTAATCGGCTCTCAGGCTGACAAAGTACGGTGCACTTATCCATGTGGTTATCGTCATTAAAATGAAATTGAGGATCACCGAAGAGAAATAAATATATTTGTCACATAAAAGCAGTGAAAGAAGCGGAACAAGAAACCATGTGATCCTGATGCTTATATGCGAATACGACATGTAAACGAGCAGAAAGTTTAATACCGTAAGGGCAAATATACCGGTGAATGCCGAACGGGGTATCTTTTTTAACATTATGAAATGAACCCCTGATACTATCGCCATTACCGCCGAGATCATAAGACATGTCGTATACGTTATATCGTGAAAGAACCCTGCTTTTACGCCCAGTGCGATGGCCGGACCCGTCAGCACGAAAAACCAAAGAACGACATTAAGATATTTATTAACCTTAATACGGTTATTGACTATAAAATCTTCATATCCCTGAGTTGAAACTTTCCCCATTGCATTTCTCCTCTTTTACACAAAACCACACTCTTTATTCATTAAAAGATTTCGTCTGAAAATTTTCTCCCTGATAACAAAACGAAATACATATATATTTTACCACAAACAGACAGAGTAAAACAAAAAAATCCGAAAGGCTTTAAACCTTTCGGATCATTTTAATTCAGCATTATTATTTTTCAGAAATTCTATATTGTTTCCATATTTCTCGGCAAGTAAACTGTCGTTCTCGAGAAAGAGTTCGTATTCGTCACGGTCTATCCTCGAAGGCTTTGTTCTTTCGTATATCGTTAAGTTCCAGGAATGCTTGCATTTTTTGCATCTGTAAATAAGCCAGACGTCAACTTTGTTTCCGTTGGCGTTCACCCTGAACTTCCCGGAATTGACAAATTCCTGTTTCTTTCCGCAGCCTCCGCAACGATGATAAACTCTCGCCAATCTTAAGCGCCCAGACCGATCTTTTTGTTATCGGAAGCTCTTAAGACCCTGTGAATACTTTTCTCCGACAGTGAATATTCCGAAGCGAGCGCTTTTACGGAGATTCCGTTCTGATGTTTAAATCTGATCTCGCGGTTTCTTTTTCCGTAATACTCTCTGCTGCCGGACTTACTGCCCCAGTCTTCTTTCTCCTTGCACGGAATATAAATATTTTTTCCACTAACGTACTGCTGAATAGTTTCTATTAATTCTCTGGGCAGAATCTCTTCTGCTTTAATATAGCTCATTTTATCCTCCATTTATTCTTTCTTATGGATTCATCTGAGCTTAACTATTCATCATTTATTTTAAGCTCAGACTACTGAGCGTTAACATATCTTTTTAACATAAAAATGTATTCTCCTTTCATTACTTCTTTTTCGAATAATATCATTAAACCAAATTAAAAATCAATCTCAATTTTGTTTCTAACCAAACGTGAGCCTCTTACACATAACCTTTAAGGAGTTTCTTCTGCTCATACATTCTGGCATCGGCTCTTGAGAAAACATCGTCGAATCTCAGATCGCTTTCCGGATTGAAGATACCCATTCCGGCTGCAACGACCGGACCGCCGGATCTTAAGTTTTTCTCAACCTCTTCGTTAAAAGATTTGATCAGCGAATCCCTGTTCTTAAAGTCTTCGCCTTCAAGAAATGCAACGAATTCATCTCCGCCGATCCTGAATACCGGACTGTGCTGATAAACCCTGCAGATCATTTTACAGGATGCCTGGATATATTTGTCTCCCATGTCATGTCCGAAACTGTCGTTGACCTTTTTTAAGTTGTTTAAGTCAAATACAACGATACCGAGTTCTTTCAGATCATTGTTTTGGATCCTTTCTTCCATGAGACCCTTTGCCTCTGTATACGCATTTGAATTCCTTACGTTTGTGAGCGGATCTTTGTATGCGATGTTTCGAACGGAACCAAGCTCATTTTCGTGGTGCGCCTTCTGGTCGACTTCAACATATGTATGGATAATGCAGCTTGCAATAAGACATCCGATCGCATAAAAAGGAAGGAGCGGATAAAGAAGCTGCAACACTATAAATACCGCCATTGCGAAACCCGAGATCCCTATTGCACTTAAGTGAAGTCTTTCATGTTTGCTTGTTTTGCCCATGACGATCAGCGGATAAACTGCCATTGCCAGAAACATCAGAAACTGAATTCCGAGAGTTATATATCTCGCACTTCCGGGATAGTATTCGCCGTCACTGTCAAATGCAAACATGATCGGGACAAATGCGTTAACCAAAAGAACGATGCTCTCTAAAAAGAGCATGCACCAGCCGAAATACGTAAGGATCCTGCTGAAGAAATCCTTTCGGTTAAGATACGCAACGATAAATCTCATCCAGAGGAATAACGTAAGTCCCATCGAGAAGAAGAACAGTACGGTATCCCCGTATGCAAGAGGGACTATCTTTGATGCATAGAACAATCCCCACAGTACATCCGAGCAATAATAAAAGAGCAGCCCCAGAACGAATGCCTTGTAACGTTTTCTTACAATGCTCTTTTCATCCTTTGAAACTCTCCAGATAGCCTCGAAATTTATGATCAGATGGATAACTATTGAAAGCATTCCAAAACTTGCATAATACATAGTTTTGTTCCCCTAAAATCTTCCTTAATTTTGACCCGAACCCCCGAAAAAGTGCTTTAGGGTTTGTATAGGGTCACTAATATTTTATCGGCATTTTTAAAGCCAAAGTGTATATTATCCCATCAGGTTTTCGGTTATTTTTCCTTAACCGTTATAGTCATCATGTAATTTGCGTCATCCGGAAGTTCTTCTGTTCCGAAATAAAGCTTTTCGCCGCTTAACCCGCATTCGGAAACCGCATATACTTCCATTCTTTTTCCGTTTTCAGCACATTCCTTCTCATGTTCCGAAAGGCACTCTTTTATAAAAGGCATCGACCTTACGCATTTCATAATGACCTTTGTTCCGGGAAGTTTAAGCGCCTCTTTTATGTCCTTCGTATCGGAAATGATATGAAGTTCTTCATCCCCGTCGCAAAGCGAAATGCCGAGCCTTGCTGCCGAAGCCGTAAAAGAATTGATGCCGCTTATTATCTTCACTTCGATCCCTTCCTCTTTGGCAAGCCCCACGATATACGAAAAAGTCGAATAAACGCACGGGTCTCCGATCGTAAGGAATGCGACCTTTTCCCCGTCTTCGATAAGTTTCTTTACAGTTTCAAATATCTCCTGATGGATGGTTTTAAGCGCATCTTTGTCTTTTATCATCTCAAAATCAAAGGAAAGAGTCTCTTTTTCTTCGATCTCGGGAACCGCGTTCTTTGCAATATTAAAAGCCCTGCATTCCGACTTTTCCTTTTTCGGAAGGCAGATGATATCTGATTCTTTTATGCAGTTAACCGCTTTGAGGGTGATGTTTTCGGGATCCCCGACACCGACACCTATTCCGTATAATATTCCGCTCATAATTAAGAAAATTTCCTACCGGCCTTCGGTATTTATTCTCCTTCTTCTATTTTTGATCCGCTATCCATTATCACCTCGGCGAACCGTCCGGCGTTTCCGGATACTCCTTTGAAGATTCCTCTCCGCCAAGCGAGTCGATATAGTTGGCCAGAAGTCCGAAGCCCAGCCCTCCTATGATTATCGCTGCTATCAATGCAACATTATGACCGTCGACTATCGGAAAATAAAAGAAAAAGATCTTCTTTGCGATGATCGTATCATCCGGATTGCTGTTCTTAAAATATACCTTTACCTTTTCGCCCTGCGAAAAGAAATAATCCACATCGAAAACCTTATGCGTCGTAAGAGTACTTCCTTCACCGTAAGGCTCATAATCCACATCCAGGTAATAGGTATATGAATTCTTTCTGTTCCTGATCTCTTTCTTTTCAGTCAGCTTACTGATAGTTCCTTCAACGGATTTGTAACTCATAAGATCGATCCTGGTGAAAATACGGGAAGATATATTGAAAAAGAGCATGATAACAGAAACGGCAAGCAGGATTATCGAAAGCCATTTCTGAAGTTTTCTGATGTCGTCCATACTGTTATTATTTACTTCTGACATTTTTTCTCTCCGAGCATCTTTATCTTTATTCCGATGATCACGGCTATAAGCACTATCGGGAAAATACATGCAACGAGCATTCCGGCTTTGAGGTCATCATTTTTAAGCTGCGTTGCAAATCCGACTATTCCGGGGCCTGCGGCACCGCCTAAGTCTCCGGCCATGGCTAAAAACGCAAACATTGCGACTCCGCCCGTGGGTAGTCTCTTTGATAGGATACTTATCGTTCCGGGCCACATTATCGCTACCGAAAAACCGCAGAGGACGCAACCGATAAGGCTTAATATCGGACTATGCGATATAGCGGCGAGGATATAGCAGATAAGACAGAGCACGCCCGATCCTAACATATATCCCGTCAGTTCGATCCTGTCTCCGTATTTTCCATAGATCACGCGGCTTATGCCCATCGTTACCGCAAAAAGGCAGGGGCCGACAAGGTCACCCACATTTTTGGAAAGTCCGAGGGCCGATTCCACAAAAGCTGATGCCCACTGAGCCATCGACATTTCCGACGCACCCGCACACACCATAAGGATGATCCCAAGAAAAAACATCGGCGTTTTAAAAAGCGCTCCGATCGTCATTCCTTTTCCGTCTTCCACAAGCGGTTCTATCGGACAGGTTGCAAAATTGAAGATATTGTAAAGCGGCACCAGCGCCCAGATAACTGCGAGCCACTTCCAGTTCACCACTCCGAACAAAGTAAAATACAGTGTGGATAAAAGGATTACCGCCACGCTTCCCCAGCAGTAGAAGGAATGTAAAAGACTCATGACCGCTTCCTTGTGTTCAAAAGGACAGGCTTCAACTATGGGACTTCCGAGTACTTCGATAAGTCCGCTTCCTATGGCATAAACTATTACGCTTATGATTATTCCGACAAAAGGGTCGGGCAGGATATACGGGAGGAATGCCAGCCCAATAAGACCAAGCGCCGAAGTGATCTCCGACGCTACCGCACAGACTCTGTATCCGATCTTATCCACGAATTTGGCACATACTACATCGACTATCAGCTGTGTAATATAAAATGCCGTTGATATGAGCGCTATCTTACCGAGCGGGATCCCGAAACTTTTATGAAAAGTCAGGAATAAAAGCGGGGCAAAATTAGCGGCTATCGACTGTGTGATGAAACCAAGATAGCAGGCTAGAAGTGTTTTTTTGTATTTGTCTTTTGTTTTCAAATAAGATCTGTTCTGCTTCCTTAAGTTTTTATAGAACTATTATACTCCGTTTACTCTTTTAAGGAATCTTTTATCGTTCATCTGCTCGTTTGTGACATACTCTCCGTCTTTGAAAAACGCATAGGTTGTGATCGGAGTGGGTGCGTTCTGAGCCTCTTCCTTCGTAGAGAGTCTGATTGCCTTAAACTTTATGCCGTTTGCCTTTGCTGTCTCTTCCAAGACAGGCACATATTTTCCGTTGTAAGGACACTGATTTGTGTAATACAAAACATATCCCTTTTCATCCGTATGCGGATGTTTTGCGCACTCTTTGAAAGAAGGCTTCTTTGCTCCTTTCACAAGCGGAAGGTACCAGAGTTGAATGCCGTTATCTGCTTCATCCGCAACCTCAAAACCCTTGTGTTTTAAGAATCCGGGATCTGATAAAAACGGCATTTTCTTTGCTGCCGACAAGATACAGATACCCTTCTTTTTCTTTTCTTTGCTTTCTTTTATGCAGGCTTCAAGGAGATCTGATGAGTAACCGTGGCCCTTAAAAGATCCCGATACCCAGAGACAGTCGATATACATATAGTCCGGTGCCTCGATCGGATTCCATGCATTCTCCGCAGGGATAAACTCGACAAAACATTTTCCTCTCTCTGCACTCTTTATAAACACCAATCCCTCATCAAATCTGTCCGAAAGCCATGCTTTCTTTGATGCGACCTGAACATCGTTATTGTTGGCGATCGCACAGCAGATGTGTTCTTTTTCAAGGTTTTCTTTTGTTACCTGAATGTATTCCATTTATCCCTCCAAAATCTCTTTCTGTTTCTTCTTCGTAAGACTTTCAAATACTGTTTTATAAGCCTTGTCGAGCAGGTCTTTAAGTACTTCATCCGGAACTTCACCGTCAGCTTTAACGGAGTTCCAGTGCGTTTTGTTCATGTAGTATCCGGGGATTATATCCTCGTACTGCTTACGGAAATAATCCCCTTCAAGCGGATCAAGCTTAAGCGTGATATAGACGGGGACATTGTCATCGTCCCTGCAGATCGCGGCGAACATTTTTCCGCCGATATGATAACGGATCCAGTTCCACTCTTCCTGAAGATCCTTTGTTACACCTTTTTTTGCTAAAAGATATTCATCCATCCATTCGTATTTCATAAGCATCCTCCGCTTTTTTGATCTATTTTCCGCAGTAAGCGACCGCATCTACCTGGAAATGAAGGCCGTCGCTTCCGCCCACATGTGCAAAGTTTGTTTCAATGGATTTTCTCGCAGGGTAATTGCCTTTGAATCTTTCCCTTATTACTTTTTCCATGGTGGGAATGTTGTAAACGTCTCTGAAAAGACAGTCCATCTGAACCACATTTTCCAGAGTAAGACCGACCATGGCGAGTCTTTCTTCCATATTGTCAAAAGCACCGTTTATCTGCTCTTCGATACTGCATCCGATATTTCCCACGCAGTAACTTAAGAAACAGAAGTCACCTGCTTTTACTATCCCTGAGTGTGCCCACTGTTCGTTTATTTCATATCTTTCTATCTGACTCATTTCTTTGTCCTCCCGTATGTTTTGATCATATTTTCTGCCATTGTTTTAAGCCGTTCTCTGACTTCCCCGGGTTCGAGTACTTCCGCTTTGTCTCCGAATGTTAAAAGCCATGATACCAGATTATCCATATCCGAATAGTCTGCTGTAAAAAGGAGCTTTCCGTCCTCATTCTCGCTGTAACATTTCGTACCGAATTCTTCCACCAGACGCCATTTCATATCCGCATCAAAAAGAGCTTTAACCTTGATATTTCTCGGATACAGAAGTTCTGCCGACATATCGGGAAGCGGAACGCTGCGGCATTCGAAATTCTTGTCGGACAACCTGACTTTATCCATTCGGTTAAGTTTGAACAATCTGTAATCTTTTCTCTTTAGACACCAGCCGTATACGTACCAGCTCGTCCATTTGAAGACAATGTAGTAAGGCTCGATCGTTCGCTCGCTCTCTCCCGACGGAGCAAAATATTTAAACTTCAAGAGCTTACGGTTTTCGATCGCATCCTGGATCATCGATATCTTTGGCGCCAACGTTGTTTTGTACCAGGATGACAGATCTATCAGTATGGATTCCTTTCCGCTTACAAGTTCCGAAGAACCCGCCTGCAGTTTTTCCATAAGCTGACTGTAGTAACTGCTGCCGCTCACACTGTCCAGACTTCGAAGTCCCGCCATGATCACCTGCATATCTTTCGAAGTGAGGATGGTCCTGTCCAGTTTATACCCGCTCATGATACTGATACCGCCTCCGACACCCTGAGTGGTCGCGATCGGTATCCCCGCCTTGCAGAGATCCTCAATGTCACGATTTATCGTTCGCCTTGAAACCTCGAAATGTTCGGCAAGTTCCGGAGCCGTGGTTTTCTCTTTTTGCAGCAATATTGATAATATTCCGATAAGTCTGTCTATCTTCATATTTCCTAACTCCTCTATAAACTTATCATACCAAACACGACATCAGTATGTCACGTTTAAAAATAAAAAAATCCGTACCCTGATTTTTTCAGGATACGGTTTTGAAATTATACTATCTTATCGCTTTAAGAGTATATGTGTTTTCCCATTGTTTCTTCTTTTCAACTTTGGAGAAACCCGCTTCTTTTAAAACTTCGATCTCATGTTCAACGGTAAGCGGCGTGTCATAATGATAAAATTCATCCTCTGAAAGGCCTTCGTTTCTTTTTATCTCTTCAAGGTTATAAAAGTATTCAGCCTCAAGTTCTTCAGACTCCGCAAAATAATCCGTCAGGATAAAATATCCGTTATCCTTAAGGGATCCGTGAAGTTTTTTATATAAGCCGAGTTTCTTTTCTTTTTTGAAATGGTGCAGCGACTCGACCGATACGGCTGCATCATAAGCCTTCTCTCCAAAGGGTTCTTCGAAATACGAACCGCAGATAAGATCAAGATCCTTTTCGGGAAACTTCTTTTTAAGTTCATCAAGCATGGCTTTTGTAAGATCGATCCCGGTCACAGAGGCATACGGATTGGCCTTAAAGAATTCTTCGAGTTCAAGTCCCGTTCCGCATCCGAGATCCAGCACTTTCGCACCCGCATCATTCGGAAGCATTTCTGCGGTATATCTGTAAAAATCCGACGCCCCCTCTATGTTGCTTTTCATATGTTCGTCGTAACCGTCAACTCTGGCGGTAAAAAAGTCATTCATTTTTTCAAGCATTTTTCTTTTCCTCGCTAAATATTCAGGTATACTGATATGTTCTCACCAAACCGCACCAAAATGCAACCTTATGATCATTTATATTTGATCTTGTGACAAAAAAGCGGCCGCATCCGTTAGAAAGCAGCCGCTTGATCATTAAATCATTTATTCTCAGTATTTTTTTTCCATTTTCTCCAGCCACTTGGCGACTCCGTCCTCATTATTGGATTCTATTACTGCGGTGGCTTTTTCTTTTAATGCTTCATGTGCATTTGAAACCGCATATCCCTCATCTGCGATCTCAA
>CADARM010000074.1:0-9359 GCA_902790275.1 uncultured Lachnospiraceae bacterium | reverse complement strand
TCTTTTAACTGTTTTATCGCATTTGCCTTCGAAGCCTCTTTAGGCATTATCTCAAGCCATTGGTCATTCGTGTAAATATCTACCTGGTATACACAATGATAAATGTCTTTGTACTTTTCATATATCGGACGAAGTTTTTCGGGCTCGTCGATACATGTTACATAAAAAATTTCACCCGCTCTTAATTCATCGGGCGTTGTTACGATGTTTTCCCTTATATCACCCGCCCTGCTGTCCGTAAATCTTTTAAGACCCGGAGTGCTTAATTCGGGAATATAGGAAAATTTCTCCGTTCCGTTAACAAACGCATATATTATCGGATAAATATCCTGTTCAAATAAGAGGTCGAGCAATTCTTCCGCAGAACTTTTTTCGAAATAATTCGCTTTTAATATCTTTCCGGTAACATTATCCATGATAAATGCCCCGTTATAAACAATGAGCGGAATGTTCGCATCGATGCCTTTTGTAACTTTTTTCGCGGTGATCAGTGAACGTGCGGTAGCATATGAAAAGAGTATGCCTTTTGCTGTCAGATCATTTATGACGCTGTTTGTGTAATCCGATGTTGTCTCATCACTTCTTAGTAAAGTGCCGTCCAGGTCTGAAACATAAAGTGTTTTCAATGTGTTCTCTCCTTTTATCGCTCCGACATTATTCCAAAGTCAGCCACTGGTCCATGCCTGCTCCGGCATCCTCGTTCGGGCGTTCCTTAAATCCGAGTTTCTCGTAAAATGGTTCTTTTCCCTTAGCCGAATTCAGATTAAGTTTAACTTTGTATCCCGGTTTCATATCGTCTTTTATTCTTTTTATAACCGCTTCAACCAGAGTTTTTCCTATTCCCTGTCTCTGATATTCGGGCGCAACAATCACATCCGATAAAAATGCAACGTATCCACCGTCCCAGAGAAGTCTCACCACGCCGATTGCTTTTTCATCATCCCTTACACATATTACCATATATGCATTTTCAACGCAGTTTTTCGCCTCTTCAAGCGGAAACTCCATCCAGCCGACCATCTTTCGTAAGTCCATATATTCTTCGGGTGTAATATTATCAACGTATTTTATCATGTCCGTACCTTCCTGTTTATTTCAAATGAACGATCCACTCATCGCCCTCAACCGTATATTGAAACTCATTGATCTTTGGATCGTTGAGAACCTTCATAAGATCATGGAAATCTTCGACCACATTTACTTCGGAAAGCTTATCCATGTCGATCCATTCCATCTCGCCTTCCTCGGAAGAAACCACTTCGCTGCTAAACTCCGTGGCTTTAAAAAGAAGAACGATGTATCTTCCGTTTTCGATCGGAAACTGCTTGATACCCACGATCTGCGGATTTATGATATCAAGACCGGTTTCTTCCTTCATTTCTCTTTTGACCGCATCCACGAAAGACTCCCCCGGTTCGACATGTCCGCCCGGAAAAGTGTATCCTTTCCAGTCTTCTTTTATCCTGTTTTGCAAAAGTATTCTGTTTCCGTCCTGTATAAGGCACAAAACCGTCAGTTCGGCATTTTCAGTACTATGTCCCATTTAGTTATTCCTCGCATAAATGCTTATTTATTTACATCAGTCAGAAAATTTACGCTCTTGCAATCATTGAATCTTCCGAATTCACTCAATGTCCTATCCAGTGCCGTGATCATCTTTTTTGTCACACGGATATCCGGTTCCCACCAGAGACCTTTTACATTAAGAATATGTTCTCTTCTGTCAGGTATAGCTTCGATCCGGCCGACAAACCTGTCACCGAAAATAATGGGAAGTGTATAGTATCCGTACTTACGTTTAACTGCAGGAGTATAGATCTCCCACGAATATCTGAAATCCCATAATGCCAAAATCAGAGCCTTATCCCACATAAGCGGATCGAGCGGCGCTATAAACGACATTCTCGGCTTCAGTTCGTGCTTTCCTTCGATGATCTCATTCATCAGTGCCTCATCTTCGTAACGAAAGTAAAAAAGCACCTTAAATCCTTCTACCTCCACGGGCATTATCTTTTTCTCTTCGGTCAGTCTTGCGAGTATCCTTTTACGCTTTTCCGCATTCAGATCGATCCCGAGAAATGCAGTGCTGTTTTTATCCCATAAAAGACCTGTTGCTCCGATACGCCTAAGCACACGCCACGCTAAAAACTCTTCATCATCCCTGCAGGGATTTTCGGCTTCAAGAACTGCTTTAGGAAGATACTTATCCGCAAGATCATAGTACTTTCGGCTTCCGTTTTTATGATGAATGATCAATTCTCCGTCTGTATATAACTGTTCCAGAGCAGATCTTGCAGCCTGAGATTTTTTATCCCAGTTTCCGCTCCAATGCATTGACGAATGCCAGTAGATCTCACCATCAATGGGAAGTGTATCGCTGCAGACCGGACCGTTCTCTTTAATATAGGCGATCGTCTGCTCCACCAGTTTTCCCAGTCCCTCAAAGGTACTTCCGAGTTCACGGCTCCTATCCCTGTAAGAAGAAAAATAAGGCCAGTCCTCACTCGGCCAGATGGAAAGTTCTTTGTCCGCATAATCCACCAGCAATCGGTCTTTATATAAAAGATCCTGAAGCATTGTTTTTCTGAATCCCTTAACACGCGATTGCAGAGTCAGTTCGGCATTCTTTCCGCAAACATCGACGGGGTCGTACTGTATGCATCCTGCCTGGCGGACATATTCGTATGCACCATCTTTGCCGACAAACCGATAATCTCCGATAAGCCCCTGTTTTGCCAAGATAAATTGTGCTGCCTGTTGTTTAGTGATCGTCTGCTTCATTTTCCGCAACCTAAATCTTTTTCAGGTAGAAATATTTGCTGAGTTTTGGATTCTTGTCTTCACGAACAAACTCAAGTTCATACCCTAATTTTTTATAGAATTCAGGAGCCTGAAATCCGAATGTTGTAAGCGCTATTTTCTCATAACCTTTTCCTTTGTAGGCCTCTTCAACAGCAGCAACAAGTTTACTGCCAATTCCATCTCTTCTGTAACCTTTGCCAATTATCAAATCTCCGATATGAACTTCATTATAGTAAGCACGACCTATGATAACTCCGGCAATGTTACCGTTGTCTTCTGCGACAAAACAAAACTCCTCAAAATTAAGTTCCACATTGCACTCTGTAGCATAATC
The DNA here is from genome assembly GCA_902790275.1 of uncultured Lachnospiraceae bacterium. Lineage (GTDB taxonomy): Bacteria > Bacillota > Clostridia > Lachnospirales > Lachnospiraceae > UBA3766. The sequence continues at coordinate 6,223 of CADARM010000074.1, read as the reverse complement.
CGAAAACTCAACATCAATAAATTCGCAGATTCTGTCATCTGCCGTAACTCTTTTTATTTCCATGTTTTTCTTCCTCGTTTTAAATTCAGGCCCTTACCGTGTAAATGTATCTGGCCATTTCTTTTTTGTATTCATCAAAAGGCTTGTCAGCGTAATCGGTCTGTGCAACGAGCATTTCAAACCATTCTGCATTGCCTTCTTTTACAAATTCTTCTTTTAAAGAAAGTGCAGCTTCTCTTTTTCTTAGCAAAAGATCATATGATTCTTTTGTGATATCGATGCAGTCATAATCGATCTTTTTATCTTTTAAGATCATAGCCAGAACCGAAGTGTTTTCATCAGCGGTTTTAGGCATTACATCGCCTTCCTGGTAACAGGTAAAGAAGACTCCGCCTTTCTTTAACCACTTCATGATCTGATCGACAAATGCCGACATATCGGGTGCAAAATACATTGTATCCATGGATATGATAACATCGAATTTAACCTCGGGATAATCGACTTCTCCTATACAGCCCTGCGTAAACTCGCTGTCTTTTTCGTACAGTTCTTTTGCGGTTTTTATCGCATTGCCCGAATAGTCAAAACCGTAAATGTATGCGCCCGTCTTTTTTTGTAAGTATCCCAGAAGTTTTCCGTTTCCGCATCCTATATCAAGAATGTGTGCCTTTTTATCTTTGGGAATAAAAGGAATTATCCTGTCAACCTGACTGACGTCGCTGAATCCGTCCTGTGAAAAATCCTCTCCAAACGCTTTCCTGCAAAAATGTTTGAAAGCTTCGGAATCCTTTGCCATCAGATAAAACTGTTCATATTCATTATAAAAAAGTAAGTCATCTTTTTCCAAGCTGTAATCTCCGTTAGTCTTTTTTCTTTTTATCCTTTAAGTTCAATATGATAACTGCCGTCAGGATCAGGATTATCCCGCATCCCGACATAAACGTAAGCCGTTCCGAAAAAACAAAGATCCCGACAAGTGTAGCCACAAGCGGCTCGATTGTCGCAAGTATTCCCGCTTTACTTGCCTCCACACTTTTAAGTCCGAGAGTGTATGTCAAAAACGGAATTACAGCAGTTATCAAAGCCGTCAAAATGCAGAATACAATAAGAAATCCTTTGTCTTGTGCAGCCGTAAACTTCATAAGCATATCCGAAGGACGGCTTATAAACCATGATCCGATCGCCGCAAAAATAAAAGTATACGTCGTCACGGTAAACGGCGAATACTTTCTTAACGCGATCGTTCCAAGAATACTGTAAAGTCCGTATCCCAACCCGGAACCGAGTCCGATGAGTAATCCCGTTACAGTTAATCCGTTACCTGATAATCCAGAAACAAGCACGCATCCTCCGAAAGCCAGAACCAGCGCTGTCAGTTTCTTTGCGTTTAACTTTTCATGGAAAAACATCACCGACATGAGCATGATCCATATGGGCGATGTATAAAGTAAGATTGCCGCTGTTGAAAGCGACATCATTTTGATCGCACTGAAATAACAGATCGTAAAAAACAGGATACTTCCGAATCCGAGTCCTAAAAAAAGCGGAATATCCTTAAGTCTTATCTTAAAACCGGAACGGTCTTTTATAAGCAGAACCAATGAAAAAAATATCGCTGCCAGAGTCAGACGTATCGAAACGATCTGGATGGAACCAAACCCGTATTCACCGAGTTTTCTTACAAATATGCCCATGGTTCCCCAAAAGACTGCGGCAACGATTATCAATATCGGTCCTAAAACTTTTTTGTCGTGTTTATCCATTTCTAAGTCTCAATTCTTTATGTAAGACATGTCATTGATGTTTCTGACACGGTGTTTTCCGTCATCACCGACATGGAAATGTGAAACCCCGCCGGCGGGGCCGTGTATATCCACATTGTAATACGATTCAACATCAAGTCCGAGATACATGGCATTCCAGATGCTTAAAAGATCTCCATGAGATACTATTATAACAGTTTCTTCATCGCTTTCCATTACTTCTTCATAAAAAGGTCTGAGGCGATTCCACGCATCTCTTCTGCTCTCTCCGTCCGAAAACATTCTGTCATCGACGGTCTTTTCCTGACACTCGATGTTTTCACGAAGCCACTCAACGGACTTTCCGCAGCACTTTCCGAGATTCCTCTCTCTTAATTCCTGCTTGAGAACAGGTTCGATCCCGAAGAGTTTTGCGATCTCTTCCGCCGTCTGTTTTGCTCTTTTAAGATCCGAAGAATAAATGATCACCTTACTGTCTTTGAGTTCTTCTTTCAGATTCTTACCGATGCATTCCGCCTGTTTTTTGCCAAACTCCGTCAGATCCCAGTCGGTCCACGATCCAACCATTCCGTTCGTGTGATGTACTGACTGTGTATGCTGAACTGTAATAATATGCTTCATGTTTCTGCCCCTATTATCTGTTCTCTTCCAGGATCTTAAATCCTTCTTTGTAATCCTGTCCTAATATTTCCTGTGCCTTTTCAAATTCAAATTTCTCGTGCATCCTGTCCTGGATCTTAAGAAATTCTTTCTTTCCGTATTTTCTTATGTACAAAGACTGCGCCTTGGCTGCATTTGCTCCGTCATTATCCGGTGTATAAAAGCCTTTTTCGCATGTCTCGATCTCTTCGCATTCATAGCATGCATCTATATTTTTTTCATTGCAGCACTTTACGTTGGGGCATATTCTGCCTTCCGAGTACAGTGCAAACGAACAGGTATTGTACTTTGTTCTGCAGCCTCCGCACCATGCTCCGAGGAAACAGTGATTGCATGATAATCCGCAGATCGCAACGGGATCCGCTCCTTTTCTTGCCAGTTTGCAGAGCCTGTCTTTTATTCGCTGCATCGCTTCGATGTGCATGATCCAGTGACGTGAGAAAGGCATCTGGATAAGTCCTTTTACATCTTTTCCGCACCAGTAATCTATAAGCCAGAATGCTTCTTCATCTTCGCTGACGCATTTGCTTTTTATAAGTTTCTTTTTTGTATCTTCATCAAACTTTCTTTTAAGATCTTTGTACTGTAATTGCGAGAGGATCTTATCGCTCGATTCTTTTACGGCCTTTGCATAAAGGTAAAGTTCTTTTACATTCAGTTTCTTTGAAAACTCTGTTATTTCTTCCCCTCTTAATTCATTGGCTGTTGTAATGATCGGTGAAGCTGTCTTTTTAAGATATTTTTCACTGAAAAGAACCTGCTCATCCCCGGCGATCATTTCATGAGCCACGATATCCTCGATCCTGAAAGTATGCCATATGGAAAAAGCCAGGGTTGTGCTGTGAACTCCGTCTGCTCCTGCAAAAGGTGCCTGATAAAAAGCTTCTTCAGGATAGCCTTCCACTATCCAGGTTATCTGCTGAAACAGTTCTTCTCTGAACTCTAAGAGTTTCTTTATGGCTTCGCCAAAAGTTGCTTCTTTAGATAAAAGTTTCTGTATCTCCTTATTCTTTTCCGACCAGTCTTTATTCATAGATTAACCCCCGTTTTAGACAATCTAAATCTTTATCACCGACACATGCGTTATCCCGTTTGCTTCATCAGGATATTCTCTGTCAAATTTCATTCCAATTGCTTCTGCGGTTTTGATGGAAGGCAGATTCGTGTACTTGCAGTACGAATAAAATGCCGGATATTCCGTATTTTTCATGGCCCAGTCCAGTACGCCTTTTGCCGCTTCTTTTGCATATCCCTTGTGCTGCTGATCCCTTCGGATATGATATCCTATCTCGGGAAGCATCTCGCCTTCGATATTCTGCAAAGTCAGTCCGCAGTCACCTATCATTTCTTTTGTATCTTTAAGACAGACAGCCCAAAGACCGAATCCGTTATCAAGATACCTTTTCATATTGCGTTCTATCCAGTCTCTGACTCTTTTCTCGTCGAAAGAATATGGATAATGCTGCATTATCTCAGCGTCTGCAAGGACCTTATACAATGCATCAAAATCATCCATACTCATTTCCCGCAAAAACAGTCTGTCGGTTTCCAAAATAATCTTCATATGTATTTAATGTGTCCTTTCCTCGCCTGATACTTCGTAAGCGGTATATTCGTGTGAAAACTCATATCCGAGTTTTTCTGCCAGGTGAACGGAATTCATATTCTGTGCATCCCAGCTCGGGTAAAGTCCTTCATCAAGGCAACGTAAGATAAGTGCGGCACACACAACAGTCGCAAGCCCTTTTTTACGCTCCGACTCTACGGTATCAACCTCTATCTCGATCCCTTCTTTGTATCTCGTGTATGAAGATGCTCCTGCCACGATCTGACCTGCTTTGAGGATCACCATGCCTCTTCCGATCTCAAGATATTTTTCTTTGCTTCCAAATGCTGAAACAAAATCTCTCGTTACAGGATCCGGAAGACAGGAGTCATAGATCTTATCATCGATCTCTTTTAACTCGTATCCGTCAGGGAGCTCTTTTACCAGATTTTTTAAATACTCTTTATCAAACTTTGTATCCTTTTTGATCGCATATCGGATAGCTTTCTTTGCCGTCGGAAAACACTCTTCGATGCAGGCTTCCCATGCTTTATTCTGCGGAGTCATTATCACAAAGCCCTCCGGCTTATTTATAACAAGTTCCTTGTCAGGCTCTCCGGCATAAAATGCAAAGCATCCGACAAAAGCCATGGCAGACTTGGGACTTTCCAAATCGGTAACATATATTGTTCCCATTACTTTCTGCAGGCAGGAATAGATCAGAGTCTCCTCCCAGCCTTCAAAAAGATGATTTACTTTTGATGTATCTTTTAATTCGTATATCATTTTCTTTCCTCAATTGCGAGTTCTTCAAAATCCTGCATATGGTATCGATTCGATGAGGCACTCGGCGGCATCTTCTATATCTTCATAATCAAGTTCTTCACCTTCACGTTTGCAGCATTCAAACTCATCCACGATATTCTCGATCAAAACCATGTCAATAAACAGCGGCAGTTTTTCGAGCATCTCTTCAGTGATATCCGTTTCGGTTTTGTAACCCTGTAATTGAATTTCAAAACAATGCTGCATCAGTGCCATACGCTTGTCAGAATCGGCTTCCTGCCTTGTCCAGCCTTCGTTATGGATCCAGAGATTGGCAAGATCGAACATATACCAGCAGTTCATACAGTTATCAAAGTCGAACACAGTGATCGCACCCGTATCCATGTCGATATGATAGTTACCGTCGCTGTAATCAAAGTGAACAATGCCATAACAGTTCTTTTCCTTCGGAATTTTTTGAAATTCAACGAAACGACTTGCGATGGCCTTTTTCAACTCATCGTATTCGTCAGGGATCAGGCTGTTAATGTATGTCATGTTGTATTTGTCAAAGTAGTCAGCTCGTGAATGAACCGGCTTATATTCCTTGGACAATCTGTGGATTGCACCAAGAGCCTTGCCGGTATTGTAAAAATACTCGTTCAGCGATGCTCCTTCCCTGTAACGATAGCCGTTATCCGCAAGCAGCACTCCTTTGGCGTAAGCAAACAGACTGACATATACCTCATTACCGTCTGCCTCCATACACTCCACCAAATTACCCTTTACAGACGGGATTACATCCGCAACGGGAGCTCCGTTTTCAGCCAGGAAACGTACAAACTCTGTTTCCGCAATATAATCGTTCTCATTACGGTCTCCAAGATCGGAGATACGCAAAACATACTGTTTATCCCCATTCCTGCTTACGATCACGATACTGTTTCGTCCGCCTTCATGCCCGGACACCTGAGTAAAGGTGCAGTCCTCCAGAGAATAAATTTTTTTCACTTGTTCTATAATTTGATCCAATAAAATACCTGCCTTTCAAAATTTTCAAAGAATTCCGAATGCCATGTCATACATTTCTCTTGAATCTTCGGCATTCCTGATGTAAGTGGGATTGTCCGGTTCGTACCTAACATATTTTTCAACCTCTTCAATTAGCGCAAGATAACAAACCGCAAGTGCATATCTGATTTCTGTTTCCTCGATCAGGAGGATTTTTTCTTCAGCCATTTCGTTATAAATATCCAGTTCCTTCTGTTTGGCCGAAAGAGGCTCTTTCTGACCCGGTCCGAGTGTTATAAAATCAGCAACCGGATCTCCCCAGAATCCGCGTTCCGGATCTATCCAGCAGATTTTCCCTGTCTCCCTGTTATAGAGGATATTGCTGTCCCAAAGGTCAAAGTTCACCATTCTGCAAGGTACTGTCTCCAGCATCTTTTTATGCTTTTCGATCAGCCCAACAAATCTCTCTCCGTCAGGC
>CADARM010000073.1 GCA_902790275.1 uncultured Lachnospiraceae bacterium | reverse complement strand
CCAGCTTTCCATGAAGATTTTCCTTAATGATTCTGTGTATCTTAACAAGTATCCTAATGGAAGTTGAGGACTTGAGTTATTACGAATATAATTCTTATTTCCTACAACATACAATAACCTTCGTGCGCGAGTTACTGCGACATTAACCAAATTAGGTTCTACTCTATCAATCCACCGTATCTTACTTTGAGGAGAATTGTCTGTCACAACTAAACTATATATTATTACATCACATTCGTCTCCTTGAAATTTATGCACCGTGTCTATTTTAATTCGCTGACTTATTAAGGTATCAATATTTTGTTGATTGTAGACACGCCGAATCTCTTCTATCTGATGTTTAAAAGGCGATATTATCCCTATTGTAATACTTGGATATTGATTTGCTAATCCCATTGCTATTCGGACACATTCTATTGCTTCTGTTTCGTTTACATTTTTTGTATCATTCTTTTGTTTTCCAACTGCATCTATCCACTTTATTCCACATTCGGATATTTGAGATAAAATTTCGGGTGTACGAATCTTTAGTTCTGTCTGTAAACGTCTCTGATAGAAAAATTTATTACTATATTCTATAATGTCCGGATAACATCTGTAATGATAATTTAAAACATATGGTCTATTGTTTATTTTAGACGTTGATATTAAGTCATTGCAATAATCATAAAGCGAATAATTAACATACCTCAGAAATGGATTTTCCAATGCGGATAACCATGATTTTACGGTATTTTCTTCATCTATATTTACAGAAGTTATATGCTTTAATTGTAATGGGTCACCCACAACGACTAATTGTTTTGTTCTTTGAATAAGCGGAAGAGCAGATGCAACATCACATTGCGATGCTTCATCAATTATGACCATATCAAACAATTCTTCTTTAAGTGGGAAAGAGTTTTTAATAGATAGACTTGTTACAGAATTGAGCAAAAAGATTTGAAGGAAATTGCTAACTATGTCTGTGAACTGATTCACTTGCCCGTCTCTCCAAGGAATTTGGTCTGGAAGATATGCTTTATATCTTGTAATATTACTTATTGAGTTATCCCTTTTAAGTCTTTCAGTAACGCTAATTCTAAAAAGACCTTCTCCAATACGCTGAATAACATCTTGCGATCTATTTATATTTGATGGTGATTCTGCACTAATATGACTGATATAGTTTTGTTTATTTCTTATATTTTCTTCATTTCTATTTATTTTTTCTTGATTCGTTCTTTTATGTTCGCTATATCTATTTTCGATTTCGCACTTTTTTTGTTTATACTGAATAATTTGATTTATACACCTCTGCATGCTTGTACATAGAGACAACAATTTTTGTTCATCATCAATAGCACTAACATCTGTGCAAATAATTTGCTGTAATTGATAGGGGAATGTATTATATAATATTATAACCTGTTCTCTGTAATCATTTAGCCTAAACCATCGGAATAATAGTCTACTAAATAATGATTTGCAATTATTCAGTTTACTTAAAAAAATATTTAATTTATCATTTCTTTGTTTTAAATCTTCTTTCGGTATTGTAATAAAATCTATAACTTCTTCATATTGAGAATATAGATGGTTTAGTTGCTCTCTATGTTCAGTTTCAATTGCCGTTTTTTCTTCGTTGAGCCTTTCTTTATTCTCATTAAGTTGCACAAGATCTTGTCTTAAACTATCAATACTATCTAATTGCCGTTTAGCCTCTTTAATTATTCTGCATAGCTCTTGATATTGGGAAAATATCCTTTCGTATTGTGTTTGTGAAAAGTTGATGTTTGGCAGGCGATTGATCATTTCATTAAGATATGGTATAACTTGGCTACTTACGACATCCCTTGAACCAAATCGAAGCAAATAGTGATTACCATCAAAAGAATCATACCTATCTTTGATATTATCTACAGCTTTTGTAACACCTTTTCCGAGGTATCTTGATTTGTCACCGTCTCTTAACTCGAGTGCTTCGAACTCACCTGTCGATGCACCGCTGGGTGCACAGCCTGTAGCTACTGTTCCGTCTGCAAGAGTGATCTCTGCTTCAACCGTGGGGTTTCCTCTGGAATCAAGGATCTCCCTTCCGTATACTTCAACTATTTCCAAATATTCTTTCATAGATTTTCCTCCCGGGATACTGTTTCCTCTCTCCTGTCCGGTCATAGGCCCCGGGCGGGAGAGAGGATCCACACATGATTTATTCGTAGTTAGTCTTTGCTAACCGAGAAATATATTATCATCGGTATAGTTAGTTGTCAATAACTTATTATCGATTTTTTACAATAAAATGAAAAGAGTAAATCGAGACGTTTCGGATCACGATTTACTCCATTCAAGTACGGCTATTCCCTGGAAAGGGAGAGAAAATATATAATGGTAAAAATTGGCTAGCTTAGTTAAGTGAAGCTCCAAGTGACTTGCAGTTTGCAAGGTCAGCATCATTAGGCGCTTCATTGGCCATAAGGCCTTCGTTTATAAGATTGATGCCGGCTGCTTTGCATCTGTCGACCCAATCTCTCATCCACTGTCCGTCGCCCCATCCGTAAGATCCGAATAATGCGACTTTCTTGTGTGCTATCGCACTCTCTACCGATGAGAACATAGGTTCAAATTCGGTATCTTCCAATTCCTCGGCTCCCATTGCGGGGCATCCGAAAGCTATTGCATCAAATCCTGCTGCTTTATCTGCATCAAATTCCGAAGCAGTAAAAACTTCTGTGTCAGCACCTGCGAGTTTTGCACCTTCTGCAACTGCATTAGCCATTGCTTCGGTATTGCCTGTGCTTGTCCAGTAAACAATTGCTACTTTGCTCACTACCTTTTTCCTCCTTGTTTTAATATTGCTTTGCGGTAGTTCGGTTAGTTGCGGCTAACCGTTTCTTCTTTTAGAAACCGCCGTTTCCGCGGCGGTTAGCTATGCCTAACATTATACAGGGTTCACATATCTTGTCAATAGGTTTTTTAAAAAATTTTTTATTCTCTGTTTTTTAATACCTCGTTTTCGCTTATTCTGCTAAGTTTCTTTACAAGTATAAGATTGATGATCTCGTACAATAACATTATCGTTCCGAAGATACCAAGATACATATACCATCTGAACTCCAGATGCATGGAGCAGGCCACATTGGCTATGAACGACGGGAACAAAGCATCTATCAGGAACTTCGAAACAGGAATACCTATCAGCGCACCAAGCATTATAACGATCCTGTTTCCGTCAAGGTACAGCTTCTTTACTTCCCTGTTCCTGTAACCGAGGATCTTCAAAAGCGATATTCCCATTCCGGCACGGTCGATCATTACCGACATCATAAGATACATTACTATGCAGAATATGATCGCAGACATCGATATCAGCAGTGAAAATGTGGGCACCATAAGTTTTAAGAATATGCCTGCTGCCTTGTCTATATCCGCTTTGGATGTTGTCGAATAAAGTCTTCCTTCCTCGATATCAAGTTTTTCATCAGATAATACAACATTGAAATAATCGTCATCTTCCCCGAAGAGTTCTCTCATGCTGTCAATATCCATAAATACCGTAATTCCTAAAGAATACGGCACAACATCACATACCGTAAATGCGTAATCAATGTCTTCGGCCGTATCGGAAAATACTATCTTTTCGCCAACTTTTACATGATATCTCTGTACTATCGCATCGCTTGCGACAACCTTGTTTTTCCCTTTTACAGTCTTAACATTGTAATAAGGGTTGTCGTCATCTATACCGATGATCGTTATATCAAGATTATATCCGTACTGTTCTTTTTTAAGCGTTTTGATAAAGACTGCTTCTCCTCCTTCGGGTACTTCCTTGGTCGGATATTTATATGTATACATATAATTGTATGTCGTATCTTCACTGTTTAATCTTCCGACGCTTTCACATAAGACATAACAGTCCATTCCGAGCATGAATATAAGTAAAGAAATAGACATACCGAAAATAACGGTTATCGCAGTTCTTCTTTCCCTTAATATCTGACGTATCCTGTACATTGGGATAAAGGGCATTTTGCCAAGCTTAATATCTTTTCCCCTGCTTATCTTCTGTTCGTTTCTTATAAGTGACAGGGCTGTTCTTGAAAGACTTTTGTTTATTACAAGGTAGTTTACGACAGCCGCTACAAGTGCCGGCATTACAACCGAATAAAACACAAGATATAAAGGTGCTCTGGCAGGCATATCAGGTATTGAAAAATAATTGTAGCAGTCGGCCATCTGCCATTTGCATCCGAATTCACTCATACCTGCAAGACCGCCGATCGTTCCGCCTATCAAAGCAACCATTGTAGGGATAAAAATGTAGTGTAAGATAAGATCGCTCTTTCTTGCACCCAAAGCATATAACGCACCGATGACGCTGCTTTCACTCTGGATCTGATGTATAACAAAAACAGATAATACATAAGCCAGAAGAACTATTACGATCACGCCCGCGTACAAACCTACGGTCTTGTCGATAACGACATCTCCCGCTGCGCCGCCGATCCTGTTATTTTCGTCCTTCGTCATAAACGAGGTGATATTGTCGGGCTTCTGGGAAAAGATCTTATCCATCATTTCGTCAGACTGTTCCTTAAGATCCTTTACACCGTCCTTTAATTCCTTTACGCCGTCTTTTAATTCTTTAGCACCATCCTTTAACTCTCCGACTCCGTCATCAAGTTCGTCACCTGCATCACGCACTTCGATAATCGCATCGTTTAATTCACTTGTTCCGTCATAAAGATCCGACGCACCGTCTTTAAGTTTTCCGCTTCCTTCTTTAAGTTTTCCCACACCGTCATCGAGATCTTTGGCTCCGTTTGCAAGGCTTATGGCTCCGTTTTCAAGAGAGCCTGCGCCCGATGCTGCAGATTCAGCACCTTTTAAAAGTTCTCCCGCACCGTTCGCTATCTGACCGACTCCGGCAGTGTATCCGTTAACTCCCAATACGAATTGCGACAATCCGTCAAGAGAAGCTTTGGCTGCACGCACTTTAGTAGCATCCATTCCGAAACTTTCGATCATAGCCGCAAATCTGTCGAGTTCTTCGGCATAGTTGTCATTATTTAAGGATAATAAAGGGATCTCTGTCTGCATCGCAGCATTTATTCCCGATATATTTGCGTTGATCGAATCTTCGGTATTTTTAAGTATTCCGTTAAAAACGCCTGCCGCTCCCTGATTAAGAGATGCACTGTTCTGATTGAGCGTATCTATTCCGCTCTTTAAATTTTCGGTGCCGTCTTTTAACGAATTCAATCCGTTTTTTAACGAAGTCGTTCCGTCTTTTAAAGATACGGCTCCGTCCTTTAATTTCGAACTTCCGTCTTTTAAATCTCCTACTCCGTCATCAAGTTCTTTAACACCGTCCTTAAAATCTTTTACACCGTCCAAGAGTTCTTTGCTTCCGTCGCTTAACTCATGCAGACCGTCTTTAAATTCCTCGGTGCCGTCTTTTAATTCTCCAACACCGTCATAAAGATCGCTCGTTCCGTCATAGAGTTCATCAACTCCGTCGACAAGATCGTTTATGCCGTCTTCGATCTCATCTCTTTTTCCGTAAGTATCATCAAGCATTTCTTTATAATAAGGATCATCGACTTTTTTATAATCAAAATCGAATTCTTTTATCATCTGCTTAAGTTCATCGCTTGTCATTGCACCGTTTAAAAGAAATGCATAGGTGACATCTTCCGTGGCTGCACCTTTATCGTTTTTTAGTCTGTTGTAATCCTCACTGCAGACAAAGGCTGTACCGAAAACGCTCGAATCTATCGAAGTATCCGAAAGCTTTCTGTACGGAGCATCATAATCGACCGTACTGCCTATACCAACGACCGTGAACTCGGTTCCGTCAACGCGAAGTTTATCCCCCACTTTGATGTTATTTTCAGCACAGTATCTGTTAAGCAGAACGATCTCTCCGCTTTCCTTTGCTTCGCGTCCTTCGTCGTAAACAACAAGATCGATCTTTTCTCTGTTTTCAAATATCCTTAATACCGTATTGTCTTCAAGCGTAAAATCGAAACTCTTATGCGATTCTACCGTTACGCCTTTATCTTCGATAGCCTTTATCTCTTCTTCCGTAAAAGGATTAAAAAGCGTGACCTGGCAGTCCTCGAGTTTCGCTTCTTCCTGGAGAACTTTCGTTCCTTCGATAAGCGAATACGAACTGTCAACGATAGCGACTACAAGGAACATGCATACCGCGATAAGGAAAAGCAGAGCAGCATATCTGAAGAAATTCTTTTTGATATCACGTATATAACGTTTAAACAAAACTCTTTTCATTACAGATCCTCCAGTTCGCTTGCACTAACCCTGTGCTCATTGATGTACTCATCCTTTACAAGACCATCCTTTAAAAAGATGACTTTGTGTACCATATTTTTGATCGAATTGTTATGGGTTACTATGATCATTGTCGTATTGTATTTTGCGTTAACTTCTTCAAGAAGCATGAGGATATCTCTCGATGTATTAGAATCCAAAGCACCGGTCGGCTCGTCGCAAAGAAGAAGTTTCGGATTCTTGATAAGAGCTCTTGCGATCGCACAGCGCTGCTGCTGACCGCCGGAAAGCTGTGAAGGGAATTTGTTTTGATGTTCGGTAAGTCCAAGGACATCAAGAAGTTCATACAGATTCAAAGGATCCTTTGACAGATATTCGCAGACCTGAATATTCTCTTTCACGGTAAGATTCGGAACCAGGTTGTAAAACTGAAAGATGAATCCAAGATTATCTCTTCTGTATTCGACAAGGTTCTTATTTTTCATTCCGAATATTTCGGTTTTATCTACGATGATGGAACCCGAATCCATCGTATCCAGTCCGCCGATGCAGTTTAAAAGTGTGGATTTTCCGGATCCGGAAGTTCCCTGTATTACGCACATCTGACCCTTCTCGACACCGGTCGAAACACCCTTTAAAACCTGCACATAACTTCCGCCTTCACCGTAACTTTTCTTAACATTTCTCATTTCAAGATACATCTTTTTATCTCCCATCTTTTTACATAACATTGTTATGTAAATGTTATTTTTTTACCGCTCCCAAAAAGAAGCGGTTTTATAGTTTTAAATATTTATTTTTTCTTGGCTTTCTTTTTCCCTTTCGGATCATCGACCGGTACCATTACCAGTTTAACCCATCCGATAACAAGGTAGTTCATAATGCTCTGAATTCGCTTTTTTGCGCTCTTTAGATCCTTTTCGTGTTTTATCACATGTACCACCGAATCGACGGTCGTATGGGCCATCCAGTGCGTCATAAAGGGGTCGATCGTATAAAACCTGGATTCGCTTACCATCATCGCGGTGGATTTTTCCATAAGTTCAACGAACTCATCTATGTTTTCTTCAAGCGCATCTTCTTTTGATCCCGACAGAAGAAGGATAAAAGCATCGTAATTCTTATATATATGATCCACGACCATTTCTGCCATATCGCTGTGATCAAGGTTCCCGAGATCCATTGTATTGAGCTGACCCAGAAAATCTCTGTCTTCCTTAAAATGCTCGATGATCATCTGCTTTAATTCTTCTACGGGAGGATCGACTATCGATGAAAAAAGAGCCTCTTTGTTTTCAAAAAAGAAATATAAAGCTCCGGTAGTCACTCCCGCATTTGCACATATCTTTCTGAGTGACGCTTTGTTGTAACCCTTCTCAAGAAACTCTTTCTTTGCAGCATCTATCAGGAGCTTGCGCTTTTCGTAATCGTTCTCGTTCTTATTCATTTGTTTTCCTCAGGAAATAAAAATAACACCGTTACGTAACGATGTTATTTTAGTTTTGTTTTATTTTTTTGTCAACACCATTTTTTATATCCAGGTATAATCCCCGCCTGTTAAGGCCAGTGATAAAAGGGTGTCATACTTTTCGACATCATCGCCCTCGAGCATCTCGAGAAGTACTGCACTCTCGCTCGATGCGGGTATGTCGTCATCGGGTCCGATCTCCATATCGACCTCTTCCCCGCAGTAGGGGCAGACGAGTTTCGGAGCGACTCTTATATCAAGAAATCTGCTTTGACATTCGGTGCATTCATAAAAACCGCACCTCTTTGTTCCGTCCGGTACGTAATACATATCTTATCCCTGCAATCCGTCAGACTGTCTGATCATATCTTCCACAACGATGTCGTAGATCTCTCCTACTGTGTTGCAGTACTCAAGTACTTTCCAGGGCTCGTTGGTATGGAAATGGATCTTTACAAGATCTTCATCACCTGCGGCGATAAGTGAATTGCCTTCAAAATGTGATGTGATGTAATCCGAGATCTCATCCTCGTCGAGATCCTTGTCTCTTCTGTCTATAAGAAGCTGTGTGTCATAACGATACGCAAACTGATCGTCTTCCGCATCAATGCTCTGAATAGGTTCCATTTAAATTCTCCTTTCAAGTCTGTAAATTAAGTATTTCCAAATCACATTATACAGTTTTTTGATACAAACTCAAATATCAAATATATTTAAGGAAATTCTTGTTATCATACATTCTCGCATCCGCTCTTTCGAATACATCCGAAAGGGATCTGTCTTTAAGCGATTCGTAATCCGAAATACCGGTCGCTACAACAACTCCGTTCGGTTTCTTTACGTTCTTTAAAACCTTTCCTCGAAGTTTCTTTAAGAGTTTTTCCCTGTTGATAAAATCGTCACCGCTTAATATGGCCACGAATTCATCACCGCCGACACGGTATACCGGACTGTGAACAAATACCTCGCAGATCATCTTGCAGGCTGCCTTTATATGTTCGTCTCCGGCCTTATGTCCAAGTGTATCGTTAATGATCTTCAGATTGTTAATATCGCATACCACAACCGCGAACGGAAGGATCTTGACTTTTGCATCGATCCTTTTCTGCAATGCTTCTTCATATTCACGATATGCATTTTTGTTCTTAACACCCGTCAGCTCGTCTTTTCTGGCCATTTCTCTTTCGGATGAGAGTTCACGTTCGTACTCTTCTTCCTTCTGGATCTCGGCGTCGATATTTTCAACACCGATTACGAAATGAACCCTGTCACTCGACCACAAAACCGTAAGCCTTGTATTTCTTATTTCGTTCTCTATTATCTTTCGATAATCCAGGCTAAGTTTCCTTCGGCTGTTAAGTATCTCGATAAGATTCTCTTTGTTTAAAACGCTCCAGATCCTTGCCCTGTCTTCGGGGAATAAAAAGTATTCCGAATCCTTTCTGAATTCTTCAAAAAAGTCTCCGCCGCTTTCCTTGACGATCAGTGTAGGTATCTGGGAGATTGCGAAGCCTATCTTGAATGGGATAAAACCTATTTGGACGAAGAAGACATGACTGTTTGTACCAAGAATATTGAAGCAATCGAAAAAATGGCGTCTCTCATGACACCGAAAGAGGCTG
>CADARM010000072.1 GCA_902790275.1 uncultured Lachnospiraceae bacterium | reverse complement strand
ATATTTATCATAAATGTACTTATTGTTTCCGGTAAGTTTGCTTCCCGAAAAGCTTGAAGAATTGTATGCGGAAACCTGCATCTCCTGAGCAAGATCTACCTCATAATCGATATAATCTTCAAAAGACACCTGATCCGTATCTTCAAAAGAATATGATTCGGAAATCTCTACAGAAGAAAGAAGCGCGTTGATATCTTCCGGCTCTTCTGCTAAAGCGGTCATTCCCGATCCGAAAAATACCGATGCCGTAATGATTGACGACATAAGGGATAATTCGGCGCCCTTTAGTAACTTTTTGATGAATTCATTTTTCATAAGTTCATTCCTTTTCCTTTTACTTTTTATTTGCAAAGGGTAAATCCCTTGCTCTTTAAACTGTTCTCAACTTCAGGGCCGTCCTGTGCGTGAAATACCATGATAGGACATCCGCTGTCACGGTTGAAAGAAAGATAAAGATAATCAACGCTGATATTCGAATCATCCAGCGCCTGAAGAAGTTTCTGCAAATTACCTACTTCATCGTGGATCTCAACTGCAATTACATCCGTAAGCTTACAGATAATATCAGCTTTCTTTAACTCTTCAACAGCCTTGTCGGGATCGCTTACAACCATTCTTACTATACCGTATTCGGCTGAATCGTTCGTTACCGATCCAAGGATATTGATGTTTTCCTTTGCAAGGATCGATGTGATCTCCAACATCTTTCCTTTTACATTTTCAGCATAAATCGACACCTGCTTTAACATTGTTTTAAAACCCTTTCTTGTATGACTTTTTTAAGCCTTATGCTTTCCAGAGTCCGTGAAGGTTACAGTATTCGTATACTTCGAGAACTTCGTCACCTTCGATGATCGCGAACTCTGCTTTGGGAGCATCACCCGGCTTAAGAGTGATCCTCTGATTGCCGTTCTTCGTTCTGATAGCGATCCACTGGATGTAATGCTCATCAAGCATGGGATGCTCAACGCTTCCTACCGTAACGGTTACTTTGCCGTTTGCAACTTCAAACACAGGAACATGCTTCTCAAGTGCAGCATCAGTTGTTCCCGGAATGATCTCTTCCATTGCTTCACCGCAGCACATGGTCGGACACGGACTTTCGTTAACGATAGCGACAATCTTTCCACATTTCTTACAACGATAAAATTTCATAATGTAACCCCCTTTTATATTTAACTCCGCCGTATCAAGGACACGGCATTTTCTGCCTCACCCAATAATTATATAACATATACCGGCAAATATGAATAAAACCTTTTAAAATCTGAAATATAAGAACGGACTGAATCCGGCTCCCGTCATGAAGCATACCGCAAGGAAAAAGATTGCAAACATAAGTGCAAATCTCAATCCTTCGTATATCTTAACGGTCTTTATCTTATCCCAGAGCTTTGTGTGCGGGAATGCATAAAGGATACCCATCGCCATCACGAACAAGACCTTTACGCTGACATTTCCGAGAAACAAATTGATCTCATTACCTGATATTGTGAATAAGCTTTTATAATATGTCAACGCTGCAGCCATATCATCGGCCCTGAACATTACCCAACCCATGGTGATCACAAAGAGTAAGTAGATATGCCTTAACACTCTCGGTGCCTTTCCAAGCACTTTCGACCATCCGAGGCGCTCGATAACGAGGAATATCGCATAATAGATACCCCAGAAAAGGAAATTCCAGGATGCCCCGTGCCAGAAGCCCGTCAGGACGAATACTACTATAAGATTTATATATGTACGCACATTTCCTTTTCTCGATCCCCCAAGCGGGATATATACATAATCCCTGAACCAGGTCGATAAAGAAATATGCCATCTTCTCCAGAATTCCTGCACGGACTGTGAAATGTACGGGAAATTAAAGTTTTCGACAAAATCAAATCCGAATATCTTTCCAAGTCCGATCGCCATATCCGAATAACCGCTGAAATCGTAGTAGATCTGCAGTGTATACGAAATGATCGCTGCCCACTTAACCAGAGCGGAATCTACCGAGCCTGCAAATACAGTATCCACGAAAGGAGCAAGCTGATCGGCTATAAGGACCTTTTTCGCAAAGCCCTTCATAAAACGTACGGCGCCCTCATAAAACTTTTCCGAAGAAAGCGTCCTGTTTCTTATCTGTGTCTCAACATCGATATATCTGACTATCGGTCCCGCAATAAGCTGGGGGAACATCGATATGTAAAGGCCTAAATAAAACGGGTTCTTCTGTGCCTTGCAATTGCCTCTGTAGACATCGATAACGTAAGACATTATCTGGAATGTATAGAAAGAGATTCCTATCGGAAGCGCTATATTCGGCGAATCAATCTTAAGGCCGAACAGTGAGATCGCGATCCCAGCAAAGAAATTAAAGTATTTATAGTAGAAAAGAAAACCTATATCCGTCACGCAGGCGGTCACCAGGAGAAATACTTTAACCGGTTTCTTTTCACTCTTTTCCATAAAGAATGCAAGGAAAAAGTTAATGATTATCGATATGACCATTAAGATCACGAGCTTCGGTTCACCCCATGCATAGAAAAAGAGCGATGCCAGAAGAAGGATGTAATTCTTAATCTTTTTCGGGAAGATATAATATGCGATTATCGTAAGCGGAAGGAATACAAACAAAAATACGGGTGAAGAGAAAACCATTACTGAACATCCTCCTCACAAAGTATTTCATAAAGCCTGTCAACAAATCCGTCCGATAAATGGAATATGACACCTTCGTTCATCTCGATCACTACGCAGTCGGATCCTTCCACAAGTGCCTTTAAGTCCACATTGTTCCAGTCATTGTAAAGAGGATCGGCCACCTGTGTGTTATCCATATAATATTCGCAGTAATTGATGTAATTTAAGTTTTCATCGGGATAATGATCCCAGATATCTTTTCTTAAGCCTATCGCAAACGAACCGCCCTGTATAAGAAGATTCATCGGATCGTAATCATCGGGAATTACATTTGTCGTATCATACTGATAGAAAGTTTCCGTAAAACTCTTATTCCTTAGATTGAGCATATCGTAGACATCGGTATCCCTGAAATAAGGTGTGGGCGATGTCTTAATTTCACCAAGTTCCCAGGTCCTGTAGTTCTTGCCCGTTAATTCTTCAACCTTTTCAAGGACCATCAGATCGATCTTCTGTTCATAAGGTCTCGACCAGTGGATACCCGTTGCATAAAACGAATCGCAGGGAAGATCGTCTGTATAATCTTTTGCAAAAAGATACTCGATATCTGTCTCTTCAAGCTTTTCCCTTAAGTAATCAACGCCGCGAACACAACCTTCGGGCTCGAGTGCAGTCACCGATAAAGGAAGGTGATCCCTGTACTCATCGGCTTTGCTGGCAGACACATAGAAAAACAGATGCTTATCCTGTTCTTTTAACTTATCGTTTACAGCCTGCATTTTAAAAACATAACTGTCGAGCTTGTCACGTGTTGCTTCAATGGAATAATTGTTGTAATCATCAAGACAGAGTTCGGAACTTACATAATCATATTCGTAGATGTAATTATCCTTGCCGATGATATCGATCGAATCCTTAAAGAGGTTAAAGCAGATCGTATTGTAGTTTTTGATGTAAAAGCCACGGGGCTCGAATTTTGAATTAAACCAGTTCGAAAAATCCGTCTGAAAATCCGAGTTCATAAAAGAAGATACGCTAAAACCGGGTCTTGTATATACCGTATAATAACCCTTTAATTCTTCATCTATTCTTTTTCCGGTCAGTCTGGTGAAAACACCAAAGACCGCAGGCAATAAAAGTATTGCCATAAACAGAACTATCGCCCCGTTTAAAAAGATCTTCTTTTTCATTATTTCTCCGCTTTTCGCTCCCTCAGGAGCAATTTGTCTCAATCTTTTTAATTATACACTCTAAGTGCTTTATTTACAATGAAGTTAAGAACTCAGGAAGCATAAAAAACATAGCAATAAGCCCAAGAAAATGCTATTATTATAAAGGTGTGAAAGAATGGATCACACTTTATTAACCGATTCGGGGTTTTAAGGAATGGCTTTTATTTCTTTTTGGTTTTACATATTTCTTGCCGTTACGGTAGGTTTATATTATATAATTCCAGTGAAATTCAGATGGCTTGTGTTACTTACGGCGAGTCTCGGATTTTACTGGATAATTTCCGATAATTCGATAATCGCTTTCTCGATCCTTATCGGAATGTCCTTAGTCACCTGGCTCCTTTGTCTTTTGATGGATAAAAAAGATGGCGGTCGAAAGCCCATCTTAGTAATTTCACTTCTTTTTATCGCACTGCCCCTTCTTGCATTCAAGGAATTCGGATATATTTTCAATACATTTTTCCATAAAAGCACGCCGCTTTGGTGGATAGCGCCGATCGGATTTTCTTTTTATACGATGCAGCTTATCGCTTATGTATCGGACGTGTATCAGAAAAAGACGGAGCCGGAAAAGAACTATCTTAAATTTCTCTTATTCGTTAGTTACTTCCCCCAGATAATCCAGGGTCCCATACCGAGACACAAACAGCTCGGTACACAGCTGATCGTTGGTAATAAGTTCGATGAGAACAAATTCGTCAAAGGCTTCATGATGATCCTCTGGGGCTTTTTCCTTAAATTATGCATAGCGGACAAGGCCGGCATCGCAGTCGATACCATATTCGACAATTTCCCGACATATCAGGGCTTTTACGTGCTTGTAGGCGGAATCCTTTACAGTTTCCAGTTATATGCCGATTTCCTTGCCTGCACTTCGTTTGCGAAAGGCTTTTCGGAGTTAGTCGGAATAGATATTATCGATAACTTCGCACGTCCTTATTTTGCTGTATCGGTCAAGGATTTCTGGAGAAGATGGCATATATCATTAAGTTCCTGGCTTAAAGATTATATCTATATACCTCTTGGCGGAAACCGTAAGGGTGCCTTCAGGAAATATCTTAATATTCTTATAACATTCGCCGTAAGCGGCATATGGCACGGGGGCGGCTTTAAGTTCCTCTTCTGGGGTCTTATGCACGGCCTGTATCAGATATTCGGTGAATTTTTAAATCCCGTAAAGAAAGGCCTTAAAAAAGCGTTGCATATAAAGGATGACAGTCAGGTGCTTCGCCTCATTCAGTCCGTCTGGACTTTCTTTCTTGTTATGCTCGCATGGATCATATTCAGAGCCGATAACTTAAAGACCGGTCTTTTGATCTCACTCGGCCTTGTATGGAAAGAAGTGATCGTGCTTATCCTTTGCCTCGCTGTCTTGCTTGCAGTCGGAATCATAAAAGAAAAAGGTATCGCCATAAGAGATAATATCCTTAAGTTAAATATCGCGGTGCGCTGGGGCATTTACCTTGCAGTCATTGTATTTATAGTCATATTCGGAACATACGGCTTTGGCTTTGATGCGCAGGCCTTCATATACGGGAGGTTTTAGCCATGAAGAGATTTAAAACAGCCGTAAAGTTCATATGTTTTACATTGATCGCATGCCTCGAGGTACTTTCGCTCAATGAATGGATGAGACCGAAATATTATTATAACGAGATCTGGTCTCCGACAAATACTTACAAGGATTTCTACAAACTTGATAAAAACAGCGTGGACGTACTTTTCCTTGGAAGCTCACATGCGATAACCGCATTTAATCCGCAGGTTATATACGATGATTACGGTATCACAAGCTATAACTTAGGAAGCGAACAACAAAGCATCTTAATCTCTTATTACTGGCTTGAAGAGGCATTAAAATACCAGTCTCCTAAAATCGTGGTACTTGATGCATTTACTCTCCATAAATACACGGAAGTATATGTATATAACGATCTAAACTGTGCAGAAGGTGCTATAAGAAAAGCCATGGACAATATGCGCTTCTCTCCTCTCAAGATAAAAGCCGCAAAAGAGATAGCAAAGATCGATCCCTCGCAGAACGCTTTAAGCTTCTTCTTGCTTAATATCCGTTATCATTCGAGATGGACCGAGTTTGAAGAGAGTGACTGTTACGATCCCGCGATCGCTACTCACGGCGGAATAAAGGGATATAACATCATCGGAGGGTTTGCTCCCGGTGCCGAAGATGTAACACTGGACGTCTCAGACCTTTCCGATGTCGAAGCAGAGCCTATGATAGGCATCGCAGATGATTATCTTGGAAGGATCGTTGATCTTTGTGAGAAAAACAATATTCAGCTTATCCTTACAAATATCCCTTATCAGGAAGATATAAAGAGATACAAAGCCATCGCGGAATATGCAAACGATCACGATATTCCTTACTACGATTTCAATGAGGCCACTTTATATAACGAGATTGGATACAGTGCTTCAGAAAACCTGTATACACATCCGAATTATCTCGGTGCTGAAAAGCTTTCGGATTATATGGGCAAGCTATTCAACGAAGAATACGGTGTAGCACCAAGAAACGATGATTCTTTTGTAAAGTCCGGAGAAAACTACAAGCACAAGGTTAACAACTGTAAGCTTACGGAAACCACTGATATCCACGAATACCTTGATATGCTTAAGAACGATGATTACAGCACATTCATCTTTGCTCCCCGTGATTACAGTGCTTATATAGACGAGGATATGATAAATAAACGTCAGGCTCTGGGATTTACCACAGATTTAAGAACTGCTGAGTACGGAAATCATTACTTTGGTATTAAAGATAACGGAAATATAAAAGAAACATTCACTGCAGACGATATAGCCCTTACAGGTCCTTTCAGAAACGGCCTTGGCAAATACAGCTGCAACATTGATACATCTCTGATGGTATCAAGCTTCCATACATATTCAATGCAGATAGATGGTGTGGAATGCGGAAATAATTTCTCGGGAATAAGCATTGTCGTATATGACAATGATGAAAAAACGATCATCGATAAGGTTAATGTGAATACAAGCGTTGAAGAAAAACAGATGATTAGGTATTAAATAAGCATACGATAAAAAGATAGAGCCGCCCGTTTTACGGGTGGCCCTATCAATTCAAGCATTTATATATTCAAGTTTTTCAGATTGTCACTTTGTTCAGCGAGTTGTTTACTCGTAGATCTTAAAGCCGTAGCTTCTTAAGAGGTTCTTGAATTCGTCTGAATATCCGAAGCCTTCTTCGATAACCTGTTCTCTGTTGTACTTGCCGTCGTAGAGAGCTTTAACCCACATATCGTATCCACCCTGGTCTTCGTCTCTTCCGAAGAATGCTCTGTAGGCGTCATGTACGAACTGTTCGTTGGTCTTACCTTTAGCTTTGTATTCATCCGAGCAGAAGAAACCGATCCTTGCTACTGTTCCGGCATCATACTGTCCTGAGATGATAGCTTTCTTCCAGTTTTCTTTACCTTCAGCATCACTGGGTCTTCCAAGTGCTTCTGTGTAAAGTCTTTCAACGAACTCATCAAGCTTAGCGGAATCAACATTGCTTGCATCGATCTTGAGCTTGCTGTTGTTGTTATTCTTATTATTGTTGTTATTGTTATTGTTATTGTTGTTATTCTTTCCGTAAGGATCCTTAACAGTTAAAGTACCTCTTACGATACCGTATTTGTCGCAAAGCTTTGTAAACTCATCTGAGTTGGTAAATCCTGAGAGAACGTATTCTCTTGTCTTACCGGCCTTTAATTCATTAACCCAGAGATCCTTGTTAGCATCGGGTTTTCTGTCGAAGAATGAATAGTAGAGTTTCTCAACAAATACTTCGTTTGAATACTTGTAGTTAATACATTCATCACTTAATACAAATCCCTTTGCAACATCGGCACCTGTCATTGTCTTGTTTACAAGACCGTTTACCCATGTGCTCTTGTTTGCATCAGGTTCTCTTTCAAACATACTGTAGTAAAGTCTTTCAACGAATGCTGTTGCAGCTTCTTCATCAACTGTGCTTTCGTTTACAGTAGACTTAATGGCTACTATTTCGGTATCTCCGTCAGCCCAGATGAAAACAACACCATCTTTGATATACTTTACTGTGTTATTGGTAGAGCTCTCTTTCTTGCAATCATCATATTTCTTCTTAAGAGTTCCTGTTGTGGAAAGTCTTATTTTTTTAATCTTATTTGAATAGCATACAAGTTCTTCAAGCTTATTGTTATTATTTACGTAAAGATCGGCAAGTTCGTTATCGTTGCAGTAAAGAACTTTAAGTGCCTGATTGCCGTTTAAATCAAGTGATTCAAGTTTGTTGTTAGAACAGTCAAGTTCAACAAGCTTGGAACAGTTTGTCACATCCAAAGAAGTAAGTTCGTTGTAATAGCAATAAACCGCTGTAAGCTCTTTGTTGTTTTTAAGAGATAGAGTTTTAAGATTGTTGTTATAACATGTAAGATATGTAAGCTTTGTGTTGTTGCTTAAATCAAGAGCTGGAAGATTGTTCTGATGGCAGCGAAGTTCTTTAAGCGCTGTATTCTTTGCAAGATTCAAAAATGAAAGCTTATTGTTTCTGCAGTTAAGATATTCAAGCTTGGTATTATTGGCCACGTTGAGGTTCTGCAATGCACAGTTATCACATCTTAATTCAACAAGTTCCGTACAATAGTTTATATTGATACCTGTAAGCTTGGGGTTGCTGTAGCATTCGAGTTTTGTTAATTTGGTATTGGCACCAAGATCTATACCTTCAAGTTCGTCGTTATGAGGGCAGATCAAAACCTTAAGATCTTTAAAATTGGCAATACCTACAAGGCTTTTTATGCCCTGGTTCGTGATGTCGATAGTAGTAACTTCACTTAATTCTTTTTCGCTAAGAACGCCGTCTCGATCATTATCGAAGTTACTAGAAATATAAGTTTTAAACTTTTGATCGGGGAAATTGGTGCTGTTAATTTTAACGCCGGATGCGGCATTGACTTGCAGCTTTCCGAAAAATAAGACTGCCAGGAAAAGCAGAGGTAGAGAAATAATGTACAATGACTTCAAAAATAAAAATTTTTGGCTTTTCACTTAAATACCATCCTTTCATTTATTAAAACAATAAAAATGTGTCAAATACACAAAATATAGATTTATTATATCATTATATAGTGTTTATATCAATGATGTTTTGAAATAAACATCACGAATATTTCCTAATAATTCAAATAAAAAAGGATGCGTTCTCTTACTCACAGGAACGCATCCTTTTATTTAATCTGATTCAAATAATATACCATTTACGGAATGTCATATTTTGAATTTGATTCTATAGGTTCAAAATATCCTTTTATACAATTGGGATTTCTTACACATATCTGAATGTGAGTTTTTTCTTGCAAAGCCGATCCCGGATACATTTCTTTTCCTTCTGTAAAAACACCTCTTACAGAATCATACGGTTTCATTTTGGCAAACTCATTAAGCTGATGTACTTGTTCGATAACCGCGCAATCCAAATCTCTAAGCAAAATATCTGTTTGAGATCTTCCGGATTTATTTTCCGGCATTTTCTCACCTATAGCAGTTATGTTGGCTTTCAATACTTCATAGCCTAAATTCAATATTTCAGAGCTGCCGTAATCTGTAAGGTTTAAGCAATAGCCCAAATCCAGAACCGCACCGATAACCTTACCTTTTCCTTTATGTTTTATATCAGCCCATTCTTTAGCTCTCTCATAATTGTTTTCCCAAAAGTAAATACCATTTCCAAGCCAATCATATGAATTTTTACTAGGTTTTAACGCCTCAGATTTATGTACTACTTTTTCGAAGGTATCCTCATCGCACCCATGAAAACCTATTACCAGATTAGGAAGTTTTGAATACATTGCATTCTTTATTGCCATAAATTACCACCCAAAAAAGTCTCCCTCAACAATATTGGATTTAAGTTTTCCCTTATTATCCAAAACACCAATTTTTTTAAGGTTCTTTGTGGCTTTCTTTTTGGCTTCAACTTTAGGCATGCTTTTTAATTCATTTATATACTTTTGAGATTCTTTCTTATAATCCTCTAAAGTAGCTCTATTATCCATAAAACCACCTCCCTGTACATTTATTATATCACAAAATTGCTGTTAAACGAAAATCATGCCTTATTTTCCATATTTAGCTGCTTCAGCCTTAATGTCATTGCTTGTTTTAATGACTGTCTCTGAAGGAGTATATTCTTCTGTAGGGTAGAGATATTCGTGAAGCTGGATTACATTGCTTTCAAGATCAACAGGAATAACGCAGTCACCCTTGGGTCCGAGAAGGCCTGTTGTGATCTTGTCATCGAAAGGAAAGCCTGTAGAATCAACTATCTCATATTTGTTAACCTCAGCTGCCATCGGGATGATGTCATCGTTAAGATCGAGATTGGTGGCTACAAGAGGGAATACATCGTTACAGATCTTTGTAACCTTCACAGGATCCATCTTGCGGGCCTTGGTGATGATCTGGCTTACAACGTCTCTTTGTCTCTCTGTACGCTTAAAATCGCTACCTGCAGTATATCTGATACGGCAGTATGCCAGAGCCTGATAACCTGAAAGTGTCTGAAGACCTGCCTGGGTTACGGGTACATAATCGTCAGTTATAACAGTATTGCTTTCCGTTGAATACATGGATGCCTGATAATCATTAAGATGTTTGATCTCAGCGTTTGTAACATTGATATCCACGCCTCCAACCGCATCAACGGTACTCATAACGCCCTGGAATCCGATGGTGATAAATCTTGTGATATAAAGATCCAGGTTGTTGTTAAGCATGTTTAAAGCGCCTGCAGGGCCTTCGTATGCGTATGCGGCATTACACTTCTGATAAGAAGGAGCCTTGTCGGGTCCCGCGATATTAAGAAGAGTATCTCTGTAAACACTGCAGAGTCTCGTTTCACCTGTCTCGTTGTTGATGGAACAGATGATGATAGTATCCGTTCTGGTACCCTTATCAAGGTTCTTTCCACGTGCGTCTACACCGAA
Source organism: uncultured Lachnospiraceae bacterium (assembly GCA_902790275.1). Taxonomy (GTDB): domain Bacteria; phylum Bacillota; class Clostridia; order Lachnospirales; family Lachnospiraceae; genus UBA3766. Next base: position 3,751 of record CADARM010000072.1, on the reverse strand, counting down.
AAGAGCCAGTGTGGTGTAATTATCAACGAGTTCTTCGCCAACCTCGGGAATATCCGATTTATCCGGATCTGGGGAAGCATGTACCACCTCGCCCTCGGGAATAAGGATCTTCTGCACGCCGGTATTTTCACCTGTAGCTCTGAATACATACACCATGATCACGATAACGGCAGCAAGAGCCAAAAGCTCCACTCCGATGATCACGTATGTACGTATGCTTTTATTATTCTTTTTGCTTTTCTTTTTGTTGTTCACAGTTTTCTTTTCGCTCACTTTAACCCTCCGGAACCTGCTCAATCGTGTAAATCCACTCGCCTTCATCATCATGCTCGAACACTACAGACGGAACCATGTGATAGAAAGAAAACCATCTTACTTCTTCTTCGACGATGTCGAATGTAACCTTCATGTCTTCATCCTCTTCGGATAAGTCAATCTCAAAGACGTAATCTTCCAATACATACGGTCCCAAAGGAGTTCTCGGGTTATCATAGACATCTTTCGCCTTATCATAATCGATATGATAAGAAAGGCCGTAATCACCCGTCGTATAAATCCTGCTCTGGTCCGATACCGCTACCTTAACAGTAGCCAAACCATTTTCATCTATCTCCACATCTTTAATAACAATATTAAATTCCCACCAGTTAAGTTTCTTAAATATATTATACTCAAGAAGGTTACGAACATTCAATACCTCGATCACCTGAGTGGTAGTCATCTCACCTTCATGGAAAGCATTGGGAAGGCCCAGGATCACAGAACAATCATCCTCTGACACAAGATTCTGCTTATCTTCACTGATAAACTTCATTCCGCCTCTGCCACGATATCTGTCGCCGGTCGAATCCGATATATATATAACTCTTGATGTTGTATCCATCGTATCAAGGCAGAAATCATCAAAATAATCCGGTTCTATCGGATAAACCTTACCCTTTGAAGAACACAACAAAGGATAGTAATAATACTTCATAAGACTCTTTTCGACAAAAATGATCGTGTCAAGTTTCTACGGAGATTTCGCGTCACTGTCAAGTTTTGACGGAGATTTTTTCCGCTCTCACGGTCAGCTTCCAAGCTCCTGCGATGAGATACGCTTGATGAATTGCTGGACTCCTCCGGATACGTCAATTACATAGTCCGCGAGTCCGTTGTGAAATGTTTCTCTGAAGCGCTTTTCCAGCTCTTCTGCGCTTTCCTGCGCATATTTTACATACTTGTCATACCCTTCCTCTTTCCGCTTTTTAAGGCCCTTCTGCACGGCTTTCTTGTCTGCCGATACATTGATATCGTTCCTTTCCACAACGCCTCCATTTGCCTTAAAAGCCCGCAGCATTGCCATCTTTTCCAGTCCTGCTTCCGACCAGCAGCACGGAGTCCTGCTGATTCTCTCTGCAAACACATGACTTATCATCGGCTCTGTACAACTGCCGCAAACGTCAAGTGTCTTTCTTCTAACGATTGCATCCCAGTTTATCACGAAATACTGAAGCTGCTCCCGTAGCTTCGCCGCTTTTTTTGACGGCTTTTCCTTTTTAATCGCTTCGGTCATCTTTTCGTAAAAAGCCCTGCGGTTATTCTCCCTGATGAATTTCATAAGCATTGCAAGGTCTTCTTTTGAAAAGAATGAAGACAGTTCTTTGAACCTCGAAGTGATATGAAACTCGTCCATCACAAATACCGCGTCCGGAAACACGTCCCGGTAAGCTTTTATCCATGATCCTCCGTCACCGTGAACATATATCCTCTCTGTGTTGTCAAGATCGAACATTCGGTCGGCCGTCGCGTACGCCTGATTGTAAATCGCACTTGGAGATTGCCTGTATCCTGCTATATATAGCGGATTTTTAACCTTGTGACGCTTGGGATTGCTTTCATCTATTCCTTGGGTTACTGCGACCAGCGGAACCATTACGTTCTTCTTGCCGCCGGCCGTTTTCACGCCCACGTGATCCTCATCTGCGAAGATGTGAATTTCCTTTACCGGCGTCTTCGTTTTGGGCACGTCGACCACAAGTTCTCCCAACGAGCTGATTCTGTTATGCAGCGTCTGCCGGCTCATACTGACTCCGAGCTAGTCTATGGCCTTTTGATACGACGCTGAAATCGCATTGTTAATTGCCGCGGCGCTGACTCCTTTTGAAACACGTTCGCGCGGGTCGATTCCAAGAATCTTGTCGAGCAGATATACATAATGACCGGACGGGTCTTTGAAGTAGGTTCGCGAAAAGCTGACCTCTCCGACCGCTGTCGTGTACGTTCTCGGCACGTTGCTCTCCTTTACACGGTATCCGTCCGCCTTAATTTCAGGAGCATTTTTCAGGCGCCGATCGGTCGCTTCCGCGAACTCCGCCAGCCTCCCCGCAATCGCAGGCATAACCGCGTCTCGAAGACATGTTGCCATATCATCCAATGAGCCTAACGGGCATGAAACGGTTAGGCTGATGTCAAAATCGACGAGCGGAGTCAACGCCTCATTTTGGTCTTTCCTTGTTGTGTTGTTTTGTGATAAAATGCGATTGTCCATAAGATCTGTCTCCTTTCATTTTATTGGACAACTTAAGCATATCACAAAGGCAGGTCTTATGGATATTTTTTTAAACCTATCCGACCTAATCTCCGTCAAAATTTTACACCATCTTTTGGCGGCCGTTTCCGAAAATCAGAAGGAAACTCAAAGGAACTCAAAAGTAATCCGCAGGAAATCCGAAGGGTATCCTCAGGAGATTCGGCAAACGATCCGCAGACGGACGCCCCGATCGTGCCGCTCAACGTACCTTTCGAAAGACTCACGCGCAACCAGCGTCACGCGCTCTTCAACGGTTCGCCGCGTCTCAATATCAAGGGGCTCAACGGCTTCTTCTCTGAACTCATGAAAGAAAAGTACAAGATGCACATCCGCGTCTTTCTTTCACGCTATCAGAAGTCGATCCCGTGTCTTCTCTGCGGGGGCGCGCGATTCCGCAGAGAAGCGCTGAGCGTCCGTTTCGCGAATAAAACGATTTACGATTTCACGTCCGCGCGCGTGTCCGACGCGCTTAGGACGCTCCAGGGCGTAAAACTTACGAGCGAACAGGAAAAACGCGCCGGTTCCTCATATCGTCAGCTATGTTTGCGCCTAAGCTACCTTGAACGCGTCGGGCTAGGCTATCTTACGCTCGATCGTCAGCTCAGAACGCTCAGCGGCGGAGAACGACGTCGCGTCGACCTTACGAAGGCGCTCGGCTCCGATCTCGTCGACATGCTCTACGTTCTCGACGAGCCGACCACCGGTCTTCATCCCTCAGAAACGCAGAAGCTCGCCGATTCTCTCCTTGACCTGCGCGACCGCGGCAACACCGTCGTCGTCGTCGATCACACGCCGGCGCTCGTCAGGGTCGCCGACAAGGTTGTCGAGTTTGGCGAGTCTGGCGATAAAGGAGGACAAATCGTCTTTGAAGGAACGCCTGAGGAAACGCTCGGGAATCCGACCTCGCTCACGGGCGGGTATATCGCCGGCAAACGTCCGGGGGTCAAAACGCGCGGACGCGACGTAAAACACTGCGAATTCCTTGAAATCACCGGCGCGACGGGCTACAACCTCAAGAACGTTAACGTAAGCTTCCCGCTCGGCACGCTCTGCCTGGTCACGGGCGTGAGCGGCGCCGGCAAGACGGCGCTCATAGGCGGCACGCTTTATCCGGCGCTGTGCCAAAAGATCAGCGTGGGATCCTCCAGCGAGCTTCAACCGCTTCCCTTCGAGACGCTC
>CADARM010000071.1 GCA_902790275.1 uncultured Lachnospiraceae bacterium | reverse complement strand
GTATCCGAAAAAGACGGATATAAAAAAGGTACTTATGATCTGAGTCACGATTACAAAACCGACGATCCCGACGAAGAAGTACCCTGTCCTTACCTTGGTGAAAACGGATGTGTATTAAACGAAAAAGAAAAGCCGTGGGATTGCAGCATATGGCCTTTAAGGGTGATGAGAAAAGAAAACGAGAACGTTATCGCACTCACACCGACCTGCCCTTCCATTAACCGTCTCGATATCGGTATCGTTAAAGAATACGTTGATGAGAATCTCAGAAACGATATAATGGAATATGCAGATAAACATCCTTTTTTAATAAAGGAATACAGACCGGATTTTCCGATCCTTTAAAACGAAACTTTAAATTTTTCTTTCAGGAGGAAATTATATGAATAAGATAAAAAAACTGTCCGCATTCTTCTTGACGGGCATACTCACACTCTCCCTGGCAGGGTGTCTCGGAAACGATCCCATGCCGAGTGTAGATATTGACAATCCCGACCCGAAGAGCGGCGATACACAGGCTGTAACCGATGTTACGGATCCGGGAAAGGATACAACCGATCCCGCTGATGCAAAAGATCCCGATACGGCTGAAGATACTGTAAAAGAAAGCATTCCCGTTGTTCAGTCGGGTGAGGCCGTTCTTTACAACGGAAATATCATTTTCAGAGAGTACCACCCTTTCCAGATGGACTGTGAAGGCCTCTGGGGTGAATTCTCAAGAAATTCTCTTGCGTACAGCCACACCGGAAAGCTCTGTTCATTCGATCCCAAAGATCCGACTGCAGAACCCAAAGTTATCTGCGATGATACAGGATACGGCGATATGTATCTTATAAACGGCGAGGACCTTTATTCACAGGGTGCACGCGAAGGTGAAGATTACGAAAGACTTTATCAGTCTGTATACAAACTTGACCTTAAGACCGGTGAATCCGAAGACATCTGTTCCGGAAGGATCACAGGCTTTTCCCCCGACGGTACTCATTTTACCGTATATGATTATGCCGTAAATCCTTATCTGATACATTACTATGTTTACGATACAGCCGATACCGGCAAAGAAGTCGCACAATTCGTTTCAGGTAACGATACAACTTTTCTCGGTATGGACAACGAGAATATATATCTTATGAATACCGAAGATTATGAAACATATAAGATCTATCAGGTCGGATTTGACGGTCTGGAGTACTGCCTCGCAGAATGCAACTTCAAAGAATTATGTGATGAATTCATGATCTCCTATCCTGAGTTCTACGGTTCGATCGATCTGGACGGTGACAGCCTTAACTTTACCGTAGACTTTTATGAAGGTACAGGACATTTTTACTATACAAGTATGGATGTAACAGTTTCAAAAGCATTGGATGAGAAGCCCTCTTCTTCTCCCATCTTCGAAGCAAAGATCGAAGACTCTTTTAAAGAAGAAGATCCGAACGCAGGACTTCCCAAAGCGATCGATGATTTCGAAGCATATCCCGATTACGAAGCCAACAGAGGTTTTGCAAGAGTCATTCAGTATTACAGCGAATTCGAAGAAGGTACTTTCTTTGCGGTTGCCGACTGCCATCAGGACACATTCGAAAATATCGGCTGGCGAGAATCTTACTATTTCTTAAACCTTGAATACTGCTTTGTACCCGCAGGCAAGAAAGAATATATAACTCTCGGAAAAATGTTTGACAATCTCGGCGAAAGAGGAAATCTTTCCAAATACGATTATGACGAAACACAGAATACTCTGTATGTATATGCCGGATTCTTTTATGATGAAAACAAAAAACTCGTAGGTATCTATTACGAACCCATTGAGATCGCCGGACCCGAAGGTCCCATCGATGAAAGCTATTCATACTATGTTGCCGAACTTGCCGAAGATTTCTATTATGAATATCCCGACTGGGAGAAAAACATGGAAGACGATGACTTCTTCGTTATCACAGATCTTGACGGATTTACAAAAGAAGTTTATTCCTGGGAAGAAGACGATTACAACGGTGACTGCTTAAAGGCAGCCGAGTACGATTATGAAGGCTACCTGGTATTCGGTCCCGACGATTACACTTTCGAACAGTTCAACTCCTTTATGTGCCACATAGGATTTGATTCCGAAGGAAAAGTTTATTACATAAGACCCGTTATCATGGAATAATGATAAAAATACAAATAACCCTCCAAACCGGTAAAGGTAAGGAGGGTTATTTTTTATATTAAAAGGGGATTAAGGGATATAATGCATTCCGTGTATGATCGCTTTATATGCTTTGTATTCGGCAAAATTAAATTTACGTATATCTCCATAACCTGATATATCGTAACCGCGGCACTTCTTTTCAAAATTGATCAGATACGACTGAAGCATCGGTTTTTCATATATACTGTCCTGGTATTTTAAAACAACAGGTATCGCATCATCCGAAAGATCTTCCATAACGTATATCTGTCCGGTACCCATATTGATATTGTATTCGGCAATGATCACATCCGGATGGCTGTAGCCGAATATTATCCATGTTGCCGCAAGGACCACCATCGAGTATTTTACGAAAGGCATTTTCTCCATGTAGATGAGGATCACGGTTCCGGTCATCGCAAGCATGATCACCGTAAGCGCCCAGAGTACATATACTCGAAGGAATGTGAGTCCGTATACACTGATGTAAAGGATCATTCTGTAAGCACTTGAGAAGATCATTATGTATGTACATGCACAGATGAGCGTGAGCATTATCTTAAGGACCTTATTGTCTCTTGAAAACTTTCTGCACAAAAGAACGAGTATAAGGTTAATGATGCAGACAAACACAAGCTGGAAGAAACCTTCGTGTGCGTAATCCGCATATGTATATCCGTCGGGCAATGTACCGTATCCCATGAAAAGGTATACTATCTGGATACCTGAGTACAATCCGTAAAATACAAGGAGCACCGAGCTTATTGTGATCGAAACAACAGGATTTCCTTTTCTCTTATCCGAAACAGGATTTTCCATCCAGTCGCTTCTTACATAAAGTCTCTTTAAAAGCGCATATCCCACAAAGAAGATGAATACAGCTAAAAGAACACATTTAAATACGTCCGCATTCCATTCGAAATCAAAGATCTTTCCCATTGTGTTTGAAAAGACTATATCCGATGAAAGAAGCAGAGGAAGTACCACACAAAGCAGCGGAACGGATATTGCCAGGCCGAGCAAAACGTAAAGGAATGTATAATTCTTCTTTTTTTCTTTACCGTCCTCTTCTTTTTCTTTCGGCAGATGTACTGCATCAAGGATCGGATCCAGAACATATGCTATCGCCGTTGTTACTGTCGCACAACATGCCAGAAAATATCTCGTGGCATCCCATGTCTTATCGTCATAAAGGTTATACAAAAACATTATGAAGAAAAGTGCAAAGATGAAAAGCTTGTCAAATACTATCAAAGGCGTGCTCATCGTCGTACAGACATTTATCGAAAGAAGTGTTATAAATCCCATGAGCACATATGAGAATGCCTTTATCTTCTCTTTTACTGCTTTTAAAAACATTACATAAACAACTATGGTGGCTATCGCAAACATCGGATATGTGATACCGCGGCCGTTCTGATAAAGACATATCGTAAAGAATATCGCGTATATCCCGCAAAGGATCATTCTTTTGATATATTCGGTTTTGCTGTCATAAAAAACTTTTTCGATCGGTATGAATACCTCTTCAGCCGATCCCTCCGTTACCTGCTTGATTTCTTCCGCAGATTTTACGGTTTCTTCGACACTAAAATTCTGATTATCGTTTTCCATTTCAATCCTCCCTGACATATTCGAAAAGATCACCGGGCTGGCATTCGAGGATCTCACACATCTTTACGATGGTATTAACCTTGATAGCCTTCGCTTTTCCGGTTTTTAATATCGACATATTGGCCTGAGTTATTCCTACTTTGGCTGCAAGTTCCCCTACGCTCATCTTCCTCTTTGCAAGCATTACATCAATGTTAAAGACAAGACGTCCGTTAACTTCAACCTCTTCTATATTTTCAAGATCGTTTTTATTTCTACCCATAACACACCATCCTTAAATAGTAAGGTCGTTCTCTTCTTTGATCTCCGATGCTTTTATCACAAGATGTGAAAGCGCTGCCGCACATACCGAGAATGCCGTACCCACGAAACATATGATAAGCGCTATTCCCATTACAAAAGGATGTGACATATCGAGCAAAAGGAAGATCCCGTTTATAACGAAGTAATATACCGCATCGATCAGTGCCATGTATGAAGCCCATTTAAGATGTCTCGCATTCGCTATCGAAAACGAATTGTCCTTTCCGATGTTTCCGGCGATAAGCCATCCGAAGATCAATACCATGTAACAGGGGATCGCTGATATCCAGATGGAAACAAGCCAGGGCCAGAAATTCTTTTCGGCAAATGAATTCTGCTCCACAAGATATTTAAGGAAATGAGGAATGATCCCTGCGTAGATCACTGCTCCGCATACCGCGGTACCTATCACTATAAACTTTAACCAAAATGCAAGTTCTTTCTGCTTCATAAAGCACCTCCGCTTTATTTTTTTATTAACGGCACTTCCGTTTTCATATGCAATATACTCCCTAAAAAAACATTTGTCAATATATTTTTATCGAATTTCGATATATTTATTTTAAATTGCAACAAAAAAGTATTAAAAAAGAGAAAGCCGTAAAGCTTTCTCTTTTGTTTTTTATCTGTGATCATGCTTATTTCACAAGTTTCTTATTCATCTTCTCGACTCTTATTCTTGTCGGGATATAAACAGCCGCCCAGACAAACACAAAACCTGTTACAAATATTATCGTAAATATCAGGATCTTATCTGCGGTTATCCAGCCGTTTAAAAGGTAGAATCCAAGATAATCAACATACAGTACAGCCCCCTGAATAAGTGCTGCTGTAACTTTCGGAAGCGTCTCGATCTGGTGAACTATCGAAATACCTGCAGCGATAAAGGCAAGTGCCGATGTCGATAAAACTCCGACCAGCACTTCTGAAGGCGAAAGACTTTCCATTCCTCCCGCTTTCCAGATAAAATACCACACGATCGCCGTTATGGCAGGTCCGCCCCATGCGAACATCAAACCTCTTATGCAAAAATCCTTTATATGTTTTTTCATATTCCAAATCTCCTTTTTACCTCTGCGAAACATCTTCTCGAAATGCATTCCGTGTATCCGCTCTCAAACTCGGCATCCACCGCTCCCGATAACAGAACCTTAAAACGGGCTATCCTTTTGCTGTTTGCTATCGCGGATTTATTGATCTTAATAAATTCGGAAGGAAGAATGCTCTCTATCTCGTAAAGACGTTTTCTTACAACATATCTCTTTTTATCCGAATATAGTGCGTAAGTCTTTTCATCTTCGACAAAGAAGCATTCTATTTCTTTTACTTCCAGAATCCTTATTTCATCTTCGAGATATCCTGTGATCTGATCCGTAGAAGAGTCCTGCGTTACAAGCCTTTCGATCTCATCGATAAGCGGTGTCCTTTCATGAACGTTCGCTATGACTTCTTCTTCACATTTTGGATTAAGATTCAGTCTGAAAATCATCATCAATTCCTCTTTTTATCTTTTTTGATCCCAAGGACCATCCATCTGTAAACGGGGATCCTTGAAATGATCTCATATAAAACAAACGATACCGCAAATGCTGCCACAGTGCTTAAAATGTATGCGGGAACAGCCGAAATGTATCCGGGTTTTACAAGGAGTATCGCTACCATCGAGATTCCAAGGTAATGGAATACATAAAGTCCGAAACTCTTTCTGCTCATAAAGCCTGTAAACTTATTTTCAAAATCGCCGTACTTTGCCATAAGGCCAAGGATAGCCATGCAGGCGAACCATGCATATGATGTAAATAAAGGTGTACGGTTTACAGGAGCATCTGCATATACTTTACCAAAGTTAAAGATACAAAACAATACACAGAGGATCACTGCGGGTACAAGGAATACTGCAAAGTATTTTTTCAGTTTTTCAATTACCTCATCATGTGAGAATACAAAATATCCGAGGAAGAAAATGATTCCGTACAGACCGAATCTGTATACGCAGATGATCGGTGTATTAAGGATCAGTCCTGCTGCCCATACAGGTATCGCAAAGAGTATGATCGCCAATATGTTTGTCCTGCCGCCCAGTTTCCAGAGGCGGTCCTTTTCGATCTTTCTTACAAGCAGAAGAAGCATCGAGAAGATCCAGAGTAACTGGATATACCAGAGAACTCCGATACCGCTTAAAGCCATGATCACGAAAACTATAGGTGCGGGAATGCCCTGCGGAAGTTCTGCTCCGTCGCCCATGTTCATATTGAAATATCCCTGAATAAACTGGAAAGCGAAAAGACCGATCGTTGAAGGAACGAGAAGCTTTCTTGTTCTTGACTTTGCAAATTCCTTACCGGTATGTTTTTCTAAATAAAGTCTTGAGCAAATTCCGGATACCAGGAATAATATGCACATAAACCAAGGATAAACCATATACTGATATACATCATAATACTGAACCTCCAGATCGGTGATCTTTCCGACAGTGCCCATAATACCTTCTCCGTTAAACATATATATAACGTGATATATCACTACAAGCACTACGGTGATCCATCTTATATTATCCAAGTATTTTTTTCTCATAAAATTACCTCCAAATACTTTCTGTTTGTTCCTATGACTGCATATTACCTTTTATTTTCTCCCCTGTCATAAGATTTCGGTATTCGGTATCAAAACGAAGGTAAACGGTTAAAAATCCACATAAAAAACTGCAGCCCCGTTTAAGAGTCTGCAGTTTTCGGTCTTATAACAAATATAGAATTATAATTCCTTAATGTATTTGCAGCTTTCAAAGATCTCGCTTCCGTCAAGCTTTGAATACTGTGCGTCCTTCCAGTAAGTCATGCCGAGTTTTTCCATAACTCTCCTGCTTTTGCTGTTTTCTTTTGCAAATTCACCTACGATAGCACGAATGCCTTTTTCTTTATCTACATAATCAATTATCGCCTGAATGGCTTCCGGAACAAGTCCCTGTCCCCAGTAATCTCTTCTTAGATTATATCCAAGTGACCAGGCATCTATATCTTCATGATAAAAAATCCCGCCCTGTCCGATAAGTTCACCTGTCTCCTTTAAGACAAAGCCAAGATCAAATTCGTCACTGCCGTTTATATCACGTGACTTTAACCAGTCTCTTGTAACATCAGGATTGGCATGAAGAGGATATATCATATATTTATTTACTTCGGGATCCGATGCCCACTTAAATATGGCTTCGGCATCATCAACCGTTACGGTTCTTAATATCAGTCTTTCAGTTTCAATTCTTCTTTCCATCTTTGTTCCTTCTTTCAAGTAATTATTGTGCGATCTTTTGTTTTTTATTTTTTATCTTATCATTTATAAAGTCAATGTCTCTCTTCGCTTTTACGGCATCTATGAGATATGCAAAAACAAAGACGATACCGACATAGATAAATGCCATCCAGAAATTGCTTTTGTAAAACCATCCTACCATGAATCCCGTAAAAAGAACAAGGGTGGCGGCTACGATATATTTAACCACATAATTCCATATGATGGGAAGAGATGTAAATTCATCCAGAAACCAGTTGGCTACGGAAATAACAAAAGAAAGTCCGAACAGATAAAGCACAAGCTTAATCTCATCCGTAAATCCCATCCACAATATTGAGATCACAAACACGCTTAAAGTGGTCAATGCGAACAATACACATGTATCTCTTAAGATTCTTTTCATATACCCTCCCTTTTAAAGATCCTTTTTATATCCGGAAGATATTTTCTTGAAACGATCAGTTTTTCATCATTATCCATTACAGCCTCAAGATGACTGTTTCTTATCTGCTTTATCTCTTTAAGATAATCCGTGTTCATGATACAGGTTCTCGAGATACGGACAAGTCCCGTATCGATCATCCTTTTTTCGATATCTGCCATGGAGCCGTCAAATCTGTAGACATTGTCTTTTGTGTAAATGAAAAGTTTTCTCTCGACGTTTTCGATGTAATAGATATCCGAAAGACCGATGTTAACACTTTTTTCATCGATCCTTCCCACAAAAGAAATATCCATCATACCGATCTTTCTGACAAGAGAATCGACCGTATCATTCCATTCGGGATATTCAATTATGACTGTAAGCGGTTTGTCTTCAACCTGCCTTTTTTCTATTCTCATATTTTCCCGTAATAATATATTTTATGATCGAAACAGGTATGTTACCGGTCAATACAGCGATCCCGCCGGCAAAACTGTACGGTGCCCATATAAATGCTATATCATTAAGCCGCGCACCGAATGTAAGCGGCATTATGATACAAACAGTCATTACCGATATCAGCGCGGTTATACCGATTCCTAATATTATACAGCGTTTCTTTATAAAAAGTAACGAGATAATCATAAGGATCCCGACACCCGAAACGTAAGTAAAAACGATATCAAAGACCGTCCATACATCAGTCGCGGTCTTCCCTGCATCTTTTCCTGATGACAGCAAAAACAGTCCGTTGCAAAGAGTATCCGTTGATGCCGCAACATTCATATTGGTAAGAACACATACTCCCCTGTTCTCTGTCTTTGAAAATATCATTCTTGACGAATAATTGGGTGTACCGCCCGAATGACCTATCTCATCTTCTTCAAACGATTCCCATCCTGAATAATACTCGCCTTCTTCGTTAAGATGATTTTTTACATCATCAACAAGCTCTTGATATTCATAAGGAATGTCTGCCGTGCCAAGCCAGATCTTGATCCACCTTGCCATATCTTTCGCATTTGAATAAAAATATCCTGCAGGTATCCTTCCTTCATATACGGGAATATCATATCCGAATGCTTTCCTGTATCCGAGTCTTGATCCCAATACGATCTTTCCCTCATCCGGAACCCCGACGTATGTATTATAAAATCCCAAAGGAAAAAGGATCTCTTCATACATATAATCCTCATAGGACTTTCCTGTTGTTCTTTCGATTATAACACCAAGCAGATTATAATTCACATTGGAATATGCATATTTTTCACCCGGTCCGGCTTTTAATTCTTTTCCGGATATGCTTTCTGCCCATTCGGATAAAGACATATCCGAAGAAGCACTCGGATAATCGATCTCTTCATTGGTATATCCGCTTGTCTGTGTTAACAGTTCTTTGACCTTTATCTCAACAGGCTCTGAATCATAATATGCACTAAATCCGGGAAGCAGATCGCTTATATTTTCATCTTCATTAAGCTTACCTTCACTGATAAGCTTTTGTACAGCCAGTCCCGTAAATGCCTTCGTCATCGATCCTATCTGATAAAGGCCTTCTTCATCTCCGTAAAACTTAACTCCTTCATCATCAACAATGGCAACACTTACGGAATCGCATTTTGTTTTTCTTTGTTCATCTATTCCCTCCATGATCATCTGATACTGATCATAAAGCTCAGACAAAAAAGATTCCATATCCTTTAACAGTTGTTGCAAATCCGTATGCATATATTGCAAATCATGCCACAGCTTTTGCGTTTATGTTTTTCTTTTCTTTGGTCAGATAGAATACGCAGCCTGTAACCAGCAGCGAAATGATTACGGAAATGGTTATATACAGTGGATTAAGTCCGCCCTTTTCCGAATCAAAGAACCCTAACATCCAGGTGCAGAAACTGATCCCTGACATAATGCAGACCACGATCTGTACAGGTTTGAAATAATATGTTCCGCCTTTTGCGATATCGAGTTTTTTATCCGCTATGATCGATCCGATAATGCTAAATGCCAAAGGGAAGGCGCAGACGAGAGTAGGAAAGAGTTCATATAAGAATTCATTTCCGACCATCTTATTCCAAAGAGGTTCAACAAGTGATACGAAAATACCTATCGACAGATAAACGCCGTTCAAATAAAGGAGGATCGTTCCGCCTATCGAGGATGAAACTTTTTTAGAAAAAACGAGAAATGCATATAAACCCAAAAACAGCAGTAAAAGCATAACTATTATGGATATTTCCGAGTAAGTAAAATTCGGAGTCCATTGCACGCTTCCATCACTAAAAAATGCAAAACTTCCGAAACAATATAACAGCACTCCGTAAAGTACAACCGAAATCGTTATCGGTATACCGCCGATCAGCATTTCAAAGAGTGTCCTTTGACGATTACTTACAGGAAATGAATTATTGAGTATCCTCTGGTTCTTATTATCGTAGATAATATATCTGATAAGCGTAAATGCCAATACTACGGGAGTTGTCGCGCGAAATAGACCTTCACTGATACTTTCCGCACACCACCAGAAAATATATCCGGGCGTTACATTTGCTCCGTTTATGCTTACATTACGCCATTCATACCAGGTCATTCTATCGAATACTTCTCTGGAGAAAAAAACCGTTACGGCAATGATCACCAATAATTCGATCAAAAAGAGAACTCTGTATCTTTTTATCATTTGAGTGAAATTTTTCATCCTCGTTCCTTTCCGTTTAGTCTTTCAAAAACTAATTCTTCTGTCTCATAAGTGTATATGCATCAACAACGGTTACTTTATCCGAATCAAGAACCTCTATTTCTTTTGATTCAAGTTCTTTTTTGTTATCCGCATATTCACCTTCCGTCAGTATCGTGAATATGTTTCCGAGTTCTTCCGTTACCGTGTAATCCGTCAGTTTTTCGCGCGGCGCCTTTACTCTCCATTTCCGGATACTCGAAAGTCTTTCATCTATTCCGTCGTTATACTTTATAACTCCCTCGTCCACAAAGATCAGATCATCGCACATCTTTTCAATATTTAAAAGATCATGTGAAGAGAGCAAGATCCCGACTCCGCTGTCAGCACACTCTCTAATGATATTCCTGAACATTTCCCTGCTTTCGTTATCCAGTCCGTTTTCCGGTTCATCCATCAGGATAAATTCTGTTTTCCTTGAAAGGACCAGTGCGATCTGAAGTTTCTTTTTATTTCCCAGAGAAAGGCTTTCAGCATAAGCTTTTGGCGAAATTCCAAACTTTTTTAAATAACCGTTAAATCTCTCAAAAGAGAAATCCCGGTAAAAGCTAGCGTAATACTGCGCATAGGATTTAACCGTATACATCGGGAGGAAATGCATTGTATCAAGCAGCAGTCCTATCTTTTCTTTACATTCAGGCGAATTGTAGATAGGTTTCTCTCCCATTTTCACTTCACCCTTATCCGGAGAATACACACCGCTTATACATTTGATCAATGTACTTTTTCCCGAGCCGTTTGCTCCGATCAGTCCGTATATTTTTCCCTCTTCCAGATTGAGCGAAATATCATTTAATACTTTTTCCGAATTATATGCTTTTGAAAGATTATTGATTTTAATCATTTTTATACCTCGTTAAGTCTTAAAAATATGATCAGCGTTTTCTTAAATCGAACGATACAGTTCTTCAACGATCTTCTTTACTTCATCCAAAGAACATCCTGCATGTTTAAGCTCGATTATTTCGCTTAGCATCTTTTTTCTGCTCTTCTCGATATCTATTGCGATCTCACCCTGTCTGACATCCGCTATGAAAGTTCCTTTGCCGCGAACAGTCTCTATAATGCCCTGACGTTCAAGTTCGGTATATGCTTTTGCGACCGTGGACGGTGTAATCTGAAGGGACGCTGCCATCTTGCGCACGCTTACTACCGGATCACCCGCAACGAAGTTACCTTTCATGATATTCAATTTAAACTGTTCAATTATCTGCTCATATATGGGCAGTTCACTCTTATAATCGATGTTTATCATATAATGCCTTTCAACTGTACTACTTGTTATAGTACAGTTATAACTCATTGTTTTTATAAAGTCAATAAAGAAATAAAAAAAAGTGGCGGAAAAATTTCCACCACTTTCAAAACTGTTATTCAGTTTTTATAATAATCCGTCATATCTTGTGTAAGGCCATTAACAGTGAGTGATAAACCAAGATGCGGGCCTGTTGATAATCCGGTATTACCCAAATATCCTATAGTGTCTCCTGCCGAAACCGTATCTCCTGCATTAACCGATATGCTGTCAAGATGTGTGTATTCTATTACAGCATCGGCTGAAAGGATCTTTATCGTATTACCTTTTTTCTGATCAAAGCCTGTGTAGAACACAAGACCGTCAGCAATGGCATACACGGGATCTCCTGTCTCTCCCGGTATGTCTGTTTCGGGATGATCTTTTTCATCATATCCGTGGGATATCAGTGTACTCTTCGTCGGCCATACCGAGAATCCTTCAAAGTTTTCAGTGATCGCTTCCATTTGGATAATAGCCGTATCCGTGAGCCAGTCATCCATGTTACTGCTGAAGAGGCTCTTTGACACTGTTTCGTATGTTATATCAGGGTCATTGGTAAGAACTACAAACTTTCCGATACATGAAGCTCCGGGATCTTTTCCTACCAGTATCTTTTTATACTTATAAGATTCATTGTCGCTTACTACGTACTGTCCGTTAACATATTCATACTCAAGGTATTCACCGGGAATCTCCACCGTTATTTCATCCTGCGTACCATCTTCTGAAGTCGGAGGTATTTCCACCGAGAAATGCATTATCTCGCTCTGAATATCTTCATCTTCAGGTTCAGCAAAACCATCCCTTGATATTCTGAAAAGATAAAATCCGGTTCCCGCCTCTTCCCATTCAGCAGTAACAATATAGGTGTAGTTCGAATCCTTTGAAACAACCAATGAATTCGTATTCATATCGAAATCAGCTACACTGAATCCGACTTCATCCGAGGGATTTATCTCATCAAAAAATTCCACTTTGACATTACTCGGTTTGTCGGAGAAAGATAATGTAAGGATATTTTCATCATCCGCATGCAGCGTGGCGATCCTTTCTTCGAGTTTTTCATTCGTTGGCATATATTCGGATTCCAGGTGCACTACCTCAGCATTTGATACTGATTCGGGATCAGCAAACCCTACACATTCTGCCTGAAGTTTTTCTTCACTGCCGGCAAATCCGACCTGCACTTCCGGCGGCGTCTGTTTTAGTTTCTTATTCGAAGGATTTGTAAGGAAACAGAGCGCTACGGCAGCTATCGCAGCAAACGAGATCAAAATGATCCAGAAAGCCGGTTTCTTATAATTCAGGATCCCTTTAACTCTGCCCTTAACACCGTTCTCTCCGAACGCCAGCGGACATGCCGAGATTCTTTTTCTCTGAACAGCACAGTCAAGAAGTGCCTGTGAATATAGCGCAAGATAATATCTGTCTTTGTCCTTGATAACCTTTTCATCGCATGCAGCTTCAATATCTTTGCTTAAAAGAATATATGCGATCCAGCAAAGAGGATTAAACCAGTATATCGATAAAAGAGCAAATCCCAAAGGCTTCCAAATGTTATCATGTCTTTTGATATGTGCGTTTTCATGTGCAAAGACCAGTTCTATCGTATCAAGGTCAAGATTAGACGGAATATAAATAACCGGTTTGAATATGCCGAGGATAAAAGGGGATTTTATATCATCACAAAGCATTACTCGACAGCTGCCTTCGCTTGTTTTTATACTGACCGGTGTTGACGCACTGACCTGATTCTTTAATCTTAAGAAACTCACGATCGCATATATGAACATTGCAGCCATGCCTGCGATCCAGATGACAGAAGCGATCCATACGATCATCTGCATAGGATTCACCGACGCTTCGGGTTTTGGTGCAAAAGTTTCCGTTATGATCGGATTTACCGCAGCATTGACTTTAACAAATCCCGTATCGATAGCAGGCGCCTGATTCGAAACAATGCTCTCTGAAACAACTTCTCCGCTTGGTATCAGGCTCATCGCACTCTCTATCGAAAAAGGTATCAAAAGTCTTAATGCAACCAAAGCCCATAAAAGACATGATATCCATTTGGGTGCCTTTGTAAGTAAAAGTCTTAAGGCGATAACAGCAAGGATAAGCCATCCTGCGATTATGCTTATATTCAATATCTTAAGAAATATCGTACTCATCTTTTCTTCCCTTCTAAATTCAAGCCAAACAAACACATCTTAAGAAAGTGATCATTTCTTTTTGAATTCATCGATCATCTTCTGGATCTCATCAGCTTCTTTTGCAGTAAGTTTTTTGTTTGAGATAAAAGCAGCAACAAACGCGGGTAAAGATCCCGAATAAGAATCTTCCACTATCTGCTTGCTCTTTGCCGAATAAAACTCTTCCTTCGAAATAAGTGAAGTTACGATACCGTCTTCGTTTTTGAATAATCCTTTTTCGCAAAGCTTTCTTAAAACGGTATACGTGGTGGATTTCTTCCACTCAAGTTCCTTCTCGCATATCTTTACGAGTTCTCCGCTTGCTACGGGCTCATTATCCCATACGATGTCGGCAAATCTTTCCTGTACTACTCCGAGTTCCAAATCGATCATTGTCTTTTCTCCTTTTGGTCTACTCCTGTAAACCAAATTTAGTTTATCGCAATAAACCGAATTTGTCAACACAAAAAAAACTGCAGATCAAATTAATGTTCTGCAGTTTTTATATATTTCAATTTAAGTTATTAAGAAATGATCGACTAAAGGCTGAATTTATCAATGATATCCTTAAGATTCGATACTGCATTCTTACACTCGTTAACTTTCTCGATACTTCCGGATGTCCTGTCTACCATTTCATATGTCTTTTCAGCAATATTGGATACTCCGGTCGAAGATTCGTTTACGGTGAAATCCATTCCGCTGATCGCATCCACGATCATATCCATATCCTTATTAAGGATCTCAAGATTATCCTTGATCTTCTTCATGCTGTCGCCGAATGTATTTGCATCAACTTTATACTGCTCGCTGACTTTGCCGAATTCCCTGTAATCGGAAAGAACATTCTTTTCAAGGAATGCGGTCGTCTCGGACAGGCAGTCAGACATCTGGCTTACGGCATCATTGATCTCATTAACTATACTTCCGATATTGTTAACCGCATCGGTTGTCTGTGTAGACAGATTGCTGATCTCTGAAGCTACAACAGCAAATCCCCTTCCGGCTTCGCCTGCTCTTGCGGCTTCGATCGAAGCATTGAGTGACAAAAGTCTGGTCTGCTCAGAAATAGCCATGATGGTCGCAGTAAGTTCATTGATCTTGTCAACTGCCTTGGAAGCGTTAATGGCATTCTCGGATCTTACCTTAACCTTTTCATACATATCCATGGTCTTTTTGCTTGCATTATCTGTTGTGGAAGCAAGTTCATTGGCTCTTATAAGAACCTCTCTTGAGATCTCGGATCCGTCATCCGCAAGTTTTCCGATATCTTTTGCATTGATCTGAACATTCTCGACATTCTGGGAAATAGATGTCGTTGTAGCAGCTGCTTCTTCCATGCCTGCTGCAAGTTCTTCGGTTGTAGCCGAATTATCGGAACAGATATTTCCGACATTATCTATGGTACTCTGCAGATCTTCCACATTAGAATTGATACTCTGTCCTGCCGAAGAAATAGACTCAACCATTGCCCTTAAATTATTTCTGGTCTTGCCCAGAGCCTTTGCAATGTTTCCGACTTCATCGTTTCTCTTTTCAAGTCTTCTGGATTCGGGGTCTTCCGAAAAATCGAAGTTTGCCGTCTTGGTGATAACGGGAACCAGCTGACTCAAAGCCTGAAGCATAAACATCGTAAAGAAAATTATCAAAACGGTAACGATCACAACGCAGATCATACCGATGACGATCAATGTGGTGCTCATGGCCTTTACATTTTTCATCATCGCATCCTTGTCGGCCGTAACGATAACTATATTTCCTGCTTCCGTAAAAGCATAACCTGCAACTTTATAAGATCCCTTATACTCATATGTACAGGATCCGTCGGGAACTTCCCTGCCTGCCTGAAGGTCTTCAACTATGCCTTTTACTGCAGCGTTTTCAACAGGCTGTCCGATCTTTTCGGGTGTTTTATGATATAACATTGTACCGTCGGGTGAAACCATATATGCATATGAGCCTTCAACACCCGAGATCTCGATGTTACCGATAAGCTTTTCATAATCGATATTGATAAACTTATCATAATCGGCTGTAACCAGTACGATATTGCCGTTATCTGTAAATGAATAACCTGCAAGTTTATTGGCACCTTTATATTCGTAAATCACATATCCGTCATCAACTTTTTTGCCTGCCTGAATATCCGCTACAATACCTTTTACTGCAGCATTCTCAACAGGCTGTCCGATCTTGTCGGGATTGGTATGCCAGAGCATCGTTCCGTCGGGAGAAACCATATATGCATACGAGCCCTCAACACCGTCGATCTCGATGTTTCCCAAAAGTCTGTCATAATCGATCTTCATGAACTCATCATAATCCGCGGTCACGATCACGATATTTCCTGAATTTGTAAATGCGTAACCTGCAAGTTTCAGTGCTTCTTTGTATTCATAAAGAACCGAACCGTTCTCAACTTTCTTTCCAGCCTGTAGATCGGCAACAATTCCCTTAACGGCTGCGTTTTCAACCGGTTTTCCGATCTTATCCGCATTCGGATGCCAGAGCATTGTTCCGTCTGGCGATACCATATATGCGTATGATCCTTCAACATTTTTTATACTTACATCAGAGAAAACACTGTTTAAATTTCCATCTGCCATATTAACGCTTTTTGCTGTCTCTTCAGCAAGATCCTGTGCATATGATTTGTAAACATCTTCTCCGAACTCACGTGAAAAGTTAATGGATACAGCAGCTTCCTGAGCAAGATTCATTGCATAACCGCCGTATGCAGACTCACCGAAATGTGTAGCAAAGTCAACACCGCTCGCAGCCTCTTCCGCAAGATTCTGAGCATAGTTAAGATATGTGTTTTCCATTGCATTGCTCGCAAATCTTTCAGCAACAAATACTTCAATGATTACCAGAACAAAAACAATAATGCTTATCAAAATGGTAATTTTAGTACTCATTCTTGAAAAAAACGGAGTTTTAAATTCATTACTTCTTAAGTCAGACATTTGATCGTACACCACCTTAGACAAAATAGTTTTATTCAAGCAGATTCGATGAAAAATCATCATTTCAGTATAAATAATATTTTACTTTTCAATGACTGGTTTTTCAATAAAATTAAGGTACAAAAATGTGTTTCAAAATGGGGAAAAATAGACAAAAAAAATGCTGTAAACTTCTTAATTGAAGCTTACAGCAAATCATTAATGCCGGCGACCGGAATCGAACCGGTACGGGAGGTTAGTCCCGCAGGATTTTAAGTCCTGTGCGTCTGCCAGTTCCGCCACGCCGGCATGTTTTTTAAAAATAAATGGGGCCTACAGGGCTCGAACCTGTGACCCTCTGCTTGTAAGGCAGATGCTCTCCCAGCTGAGCTAAGACCCCATG
Organism: uncultured Lachnospiraceae bacterium; assembly: GCA_902790275.1. Lineage (GTDB taxonomy): Bacteria > Bacillota > Clostridia > Lachnospirales > Lachnospiraceae > UBA3766. Next base: position 414 of record CADARM010000071.1, on the reverse strand, counting down.
TATCGATATAAGAATTTAAATATTCTAACGACCCAGATCGGACTCGAACCGACGACCTCCGCCGTGACAGGGCGGCGCTCTAACCAACTGAGCCACTAGGCCAGATAAAATGGACCTTCGGGGACTCGAACCCAGGACCGACCGGTTATGAGCCGGTTGCTCTAACCAACTGAGCTAAAGGTCCGCACCCCTTACGGGACACATTTCCTAAAAGGAAAAAGCCGATGAACGGACTCGAACCGTTAACCTGCTGATTACAAATCAGCTGCTCTGCCAATTGAGCCACATCGGCTTAATAAATAGGATATCATTTATCCAATGACTCCGACGGGAATCGAACCCGTGTTACCGCCGTGAAAGGGCGATGTCTTAACCGCTTGACCACGGAGCCCCGTCAGCTCCCCAAGTTGGACT
>CADARM010000070.1 GCA_902790275.1 uncultured Lachnospiraceae bacterium | reverse complement strand
TCTTAATTTTTTACTGTACTTCGATGTCATTGCCGGCTGAGTAATTCTTTCTGCCGGTGCTGTCTGTCTGAGTGATCGTAACTTTTACGATACCGTTAACAGTCGAAACCATTATCTGACTGCCCGAACCGTGTTTGGATCTTATCTGATTCGTCAGAGTCGAAGGATCAACACCGAGATATTCGGAAACGCTTTCCTTTAAAACGGATCCGTCATCCAATGTTGCGATATCAATGGGACCTGCCTCCATGGCGTTTAACTTAGGCTGACTTGCAGGATCTTCCTTGACCTTTGCATCAACGATCGAGTAAGACAAACATGATCTGACGGTATCAGCAAGCTGATAGTCACTCGAAACATTTGACTTTTCAATGAAGTGCATCATTACGGGAGCTATAACTCCTACCAAAATTGCCATTATCGCTATAACGATAATCAGTTCTACTAATGAGAAGCCTTTGTTCTTTTTCATATTGTCACCCTTTATTTTCAAATCTCCACCCTATAGAAAAAAGATAGCACTAACTTATTTATAAGTCAATTTATTTTGATGAAGCATTAAAATTTTGACACGAGTTATGAAAAAAAGACAAAAAACGGGCAATTTAAGGTGTTATCCTTGAACATTTTCTTTGATCAGTCATCGTATCCGTTGGGATTGTTCTTCTGCCAGTTCCATGAATCACGGCACATTTCTTCGAGTCCTCTTTCGGCTTTCCATCCGAGTTCCTTATACGCCTTCTCGGGAGACGCGAAACATTCGTCGATATCACCGGGTCGTCTTGCCTTGATGGAATAAGGTACCTTGATGTCATTGACCTTTTCGAATGTCTTTACAACGTCCAGAACGCTGTATCCTGTTCCCGTTCCGAGATTGTATATCTTTGTACCCTTGAACGTATCGATCTTCTCTATGGCTCTTAAATGGCCTATAGCAAGGTCTACAACGTGAATGTAATCTCTTACACCCGTACCGTCATGAGTCTTGTAATCGTTTCCGAATACGCCGAGTTCTTCTCTCTTGCCGACCGCTACCTGTGTGATGTAAGGCATTAAGTTGTTGGGAATACCGTTGGGGTTCTCACCGATCCTTCCGGACTTATGCGCACCGATAGGATTGAAATATCTTAAAAGAATAACAGTCCATTCGGGATCCGCTTTTGCCATATCGGTAAGAATGATCTCAAGCATTCTCTTTGTCATACCGTAAGGATTTGTGATCTCTCCGATGGGACAGTCTTCCGTAATGGGAACGAATGCCGGTGCACCGTATACGGTAGCAGATGAAGAGAAAACGATCTTCTTGACGTTATGATCGTTCATCACTTTAAGAAGCGTAAGTGTTCCGTGTACATTGTTGTCATAGTAAAGCCAGGGCTTCGATACACTTTCTCCGACTGCCTTAAGACCTGCGAAATGAATACATGAATCGATGTTTTCTTTTTCGAATATATTCTTTAACGCTTCCTCGTCACGAATGTCAGCCTCGTAAAACTTTGCTTCTTTTCCTGTAAGTTCAGCCACTCTCTCAAGACTCTTTTTGCTGGAGTTGGAAAGATTGTCCACAACGACAACTTCGTATCCCGCGTTGAGAAGTTCGAGTACTGTGTGACTGCCTATGTAACCTGATCCGCCTGTAACTAAAATTGCCATATTTCCCTCCTTATTAACTAAGATGGTTTTATTGTAATGGGTTCCCTAAGGTAAGGGTCAACAATTTTTTTAAATTTTTTATGACCATAATTTATTGGGATAGATTCCGGCGTCTTTTAATGCTTTGATGGAAGCCATTACGAAGGGCTTGTCTTCCTTGTATGTGACACCGAACCATTTATCCTTTGATGAAAGAACCTGAACGGTAGCTTTGTCTTTCTTTAAAAGGTTGTCAACTTCGATGGGGATGAAGCACTCTGCCTTCATGGGATTGAGTTCTACCTTGTTTGCAAAGAAATCAGCAAGTGCGTTGCCGAATTCTTTTACGACGCTCGGATAAAATCCCCACATGTTCATTGAAACGGGTGTGTCGGGAGAAATATCGATATATGTCTCTCCGCCGTCCTCTGAATAAGCTGCACCTGTTTCGGTCTTGATTATATTTGTTCTCTCTGCGATAGTCACAAGATATCCGTCTTCGCTTGTCACGCATACGCCTCTTGCAACGGAACCGTTCTCGGTAAGCGTATTGCCGAGTCTGTATCCTACCATCGCATATCTGTATTTATCGTCATCGGCATGAGTTGTGAGATAATCATAAAGAACCTTGAAAGCTTCAACTCCGTAATAGTCATCGGCATTGATAACCGCGAAAGGAGCATCGATCACGTTACGGCATGCATAGATCGCATGCGCTGTTCCCCAGGGTTTCTGTCTGCCTTCGGGAATCGTAAATCCTTCGGGAACATCGTTAAGATCCTGGAATACATAGTTAACTTCCATATGCTTTGAAACTCTGTCACCGATAGCTTCCTTGAAAGCCTGCTCATTCTCTTTCTTGATGATGAAAATAGCTCTCTCAAAGCCTGCACGCATAGCATCATATAAAGAGAAGTCTATGATGATATGACCTTCTTCATCAACGGGATCGATCTGCTTTAATCCGCCATATCTTGATCCCATACCTGCTGCCATAATAACTAAAATCGGTTTGTTCATTACAAAATCCTCCAAATTTTTCCTTTTACAAAATCCACCCAAATATTCTTTTAAACTTCAAATAATAAATCCCCATATGAAGGAATCGGCCAGAAATCTTTATCCGTGATCCTCTCAAGTTCATCGGAATAGAATCTTGCTTCTTCCATACGTACTTTGATCCTGTCTCTGTACGCAAAAGCCTTTTCCTTGTTATCCTTTATCGAACGTACTTCCTTGATATCGACTTCAAGGTTTGCGATCGATTCGGAAAGCTTGTCGCAGTACTCATTGACTTTTACAAGGATATCCTTTGCGGTCTTAACTTCAACTCCGGCTTTTGCACCGTTGTTGTAAGTCTCGGCAAGCTCGTTCATGTAGCTTATCTCCGCAGGGATGATCTGTCTCTTGATCATCTCACGCAGGCAGTTGGCTTCGATGTTCAAAGTCTTTGAATATGTTTCGTACAGGATCTCTTTTCTCGATTCAAGTTCGGCCTTTGTAAAGATTCCGAATTTCTCGAAAAGTTTGATACTCTTTTCCGTCGTTAACGTATCTACCGCATCGAGCATAGTGGGAAGATTCGGAAGTCCTCTTCTCTTTGCTTCCTCAACCCACTCGGGTGCATAGTTGTTACCGTTAAAGATAACTCTCTGATGCTTTGTGAGATACTCTTTTATAATGTCATGAACCTCTTCGTCGAAGTTGTCGGCCTTCTCGAGTCTGTCGGCTGCTTCGCAGAAACTTTCTGCAACGATCGTATTCAGTATTACGTTGGGATCGCCGATCGAATCAGCGCTTCCGACCATACGGAATTCAAACTTGTTACCCGTAAAAGCAAAAGGCGAAGTACGGTTTCTGTCTGTAGGATCGATCAGAAGATCGGGAAGTGAAGATACACCTGTTTCAAGATGATTTGCTCCGATACAGCTTGTGGCTTCACCGTGCTCAACGAGCTGTTTTACGACATCGTCAAGCTGTTCTCCTAAGAAGATGGAAACGATCGCGGGAGGTGCTTCATCAGCGCCGAGTCTGTAATCGTTACCTACATCCGAAGCGGACTGTCTTAAAAGATCCGCATGTGTATCAACTGCCTTTACGATGCAGGCGAGAACAAAAAGGAACTGAATGTTTTCGTTAGGTGTATCGCCAGGATCCAGAAGGTTCATTCCGTTATCCGTATTGAGTGACCAGTTGTTGTGCTTACCCGAACCGTTGATACCCTTGAAAGGCTTCTCATGAAGGAGGCATGTAAGGTTATGTCTTTCGGCAACCTTTTTCATTGTCTCCATTACGATCTGGTTGTGGTCGGTAGCCACGTTTGCAGTCTCATAGATAGGTGCGAGTTCGTGCTGTGCGGGAGCAACTTCGTTGTGCTGCGTCTTAGCCGTAACACCTACTTTCCAGAGTTCGAGATTGACGTCTTTCATAAATGCGCCGATCCTCTCTCTGATGCATCCGTAGTAATGGTCATCCATTTCCTGACCTTTGGCTGCAGGTGAACCGATAAGCGTTCTGCCTGTATAGATAAGGTCGGTTCTTCTTAAATAAAGATCTCTGTCCACAAGGAAATATTCCTGCTCTGCACCGACCGAAGGGATAACCTTTTTTGCACCAGTATTTCCGAATAATCTCACGATACGAAGCGCCTGGTCGTTGATGGCCTGCATGGAACGCAAGAGCGGAGTCTTTTTATCAAGAGCTTCTCCCTTGTATGAACAGAAAGCAGTGGGAATGCAAAGGATCGTTCCCGTTGCGTCTTCTCTTAAAAATGCGGGTGATGTGATATCCCATGCGGTATATCCTCTGGCTTCGAATGTTGCACGAAGTCCGCCCGAAGGGAAACTCGATGCATCGGATTCACCCTTGATGAGTTCCTTGCCGGAAAACTCCATTATCATCCTTCCCTCTTTGTCGGGATGTGTGATAAATGCATCATGCTTTTCGGCCGTTGTGCCGGTAAGCGGCTGGAACCAGTGAGTATAATGTGTGGCTCCGTTTTCAACTGCCCATTCTTTCATTGCATTCGCAACGATGTTTGCTGTTTTTTTGGAAAGCTCACCGCCGAAATCGGCTACATGCATCACTTCTTCGTATGCATCTTTGGGAAGCATCTCTTTCATCTTGCCGAAAGTAAACGCGTTCTTTCCAAATACCTCTTCAATGTTTGTCAAATCTTCCATTTTTTTCTCCGATATATTATTTTAATTTTCGTTTTTCACTCTTAAAATATCGCCTTCATCGGGAACGACGCTTAAAAAGATACGAAGCTTTTGTTTGGAGTGAGGACAAGATTCCATATCCTCATTATCTTCGTTAACGATCCTTAAAACCTTGGTCGCAACATTGCTTCCGTCAGGTTTCATGATCTCTATTTCATCACCTACGCAGAATTTGTTTTTCTGTTCGATATATGCGGCCTCACTGTCCACTTTATCGGCCATACCGAGATAAACATATTCGTTGATGTAGGTGTTGTTATCGTAGATCTGGGATTCTTCGCTCGGCTTTCCGAAATAAAATCCCGTGGTAAACTGTCTGTATGTGCACTTAGAGATCTCGGATAGATACCAGTCCATATTATCGCGATATTTCTGTTCGCTCTCAAGGAAATCATCGATGGCTTTTCGATAGGTCCTTGCCACACAAGCAACGTAAAGCGCAGTCTTCATTCGGCCTTCGATCTTAAACGAATCTATACCGGCATCAATCATCTCCGGGATATGCTCGATCATGCAGAGGTCTTTGGAATTGAATATGTAAGTTCCTCTGTCATTCTCATAGACGGGAAGGAATTCACCGGGTCTCGTCTCTTCGTTGATCGCATATTTCCATCTGCAGGGATGTGTGCATTCGCCTCTGTTTGCATCCCTTCCGGTAAAGTAGTTTGATAAAAGACATCTTCCTGAATAAGATATGCACATCGCACCGTGAATGAAGCTTTCGATCTCCATGTCTTCGGGAATGTTCTGTCTGATCTCTTTTATTTCGGCAAGCGATAATTCTCTTGCGTTAACGACTCTTTTCGCACCCTGCTCATACCAGAATCTGAAAGTCATGTAATTGGTGTTGTTGGCCTGTGTGGATACATGTCTTTCCACTTCCGGACAATACGTTTTGGCGAGAGTAAACATTCCGGGATCGGAAATGATAAGACCGTCGGGCTTGATCACTGCCATCTCCTTAAAATATCCCTCTGCCTCTTTCAGATCGTAATTGTGAGCAAATATATTCGCCGTAACATAGACTTTGACATTCTTTGAATGCGCATATGCTATGCCTTCGATCATTTCTTCTTTTGTAAAATTCTTGGCCTTGGCGCGGAGTGAAAAAACATCGCCTCCGATATACACCGCATCGGCTCCGTAATTCACCGCAGTCTTTAAAACTTCAAGACTTCCTGCGGGAATCAGTAATTCAGGCTTCCTCATTTTTTATCCATTTCTTAACACTTAATGTTGCACCGTCTCCGTTTGAAAGGATCACGCTCTCAAGCGATTCCTCGTCCCTAAGTCTTAAAAGAAACTCTCTCATTCTCGAGTGGATCGTTCTGTCTCTTCTTTCAAGCGCATATCTTGATTCAAGGATATCGCCCTCTTTAAAAATATTGTCCGTAACAAGCAGTGCCCTGTAATCCATGATCCTTAATATGTCATCAAGGTACGCTTCGTACTGACCTTTGGGACCGTCGAGAAAAATAAAATCGTATTTTCCTTCAAGCTTTGAAAGTATCTCACCCGCATCGCCTTCAAGGAGTTTTATCTTTTTGTTCTTGTCGAATCTTTCGAAATTCTTTTTGGCTTCGATGATCCTCGGCTCGTAATTTTCTATGGTCGTAATACTGCAGTTTTCTTTTGTATACTCAGCCATAAGGAGTGTTGAAAAACCGACCGCGGTACCTATCTCAAGTATTCTCTGAGGGTTCTTCATACATAACAAGAAACGAAGTAACTCCTGTGTGCCCTTTCTTATAACGGGCACGTCATGTTCCTTCGCTTCCTTCTCCAGTTCTTCCAGGTAAGCGGGAAACTCCCTGGAATGCGCTCTTATGAAAACTTCTGTTCTTTCTTCATCAATCGCCATCTTCAGATTTATTTTCTTCCTCGTCTTCTTTAACGGTGTCATCGGCCTCATCCCAGAGAGTAGCTTCGCTCTTTGTGGAGATAACCGTATCTTCACCTTCGCCTTCGACACTTTCTTCGGTATCGGATGCCGACATGACAGCCATCATCTCATAAGGACTCATAGCCGTGCTTAATTCATATACGCCGGGTTTTAATTTGTCGTTGTATTCGGAAAACTTAACCTGGAATCCGAAAAGAAATCCGTCATCGATAAGACCTTTCTCTTCGAGGATGTCTCCTATCTCTTTGTTAGTCTTTCCGTCTACGATGGCAACCGTTTTCACGATCCCGGGTGCGGGATCCTTTGCTTTGTCTGCGAAGATCTTGTATCCGAAATCATAACATGTGGAGATGCAGCTGTATCCCGCGTAGATAAGTGCAACAATAAATGCAATTCTGACAACTATGAAAATAATTTCCTGTAATATCTTTCTGGTCATTTTTACACCTACTCAAAATCCAGAGACTGTGTAAGTTTGAAACAGATATCCTGAACGAGTCTGCAAAGTGCAACCTCCGCCTCAAGGAATTCTTTTGCCTGCTTATTCTCGTAAATGTAAGCATGGTCTCTTTCAAACCAGTCCGCTTTATCGTACAGCTCTTCGGGAGAAGTGTTCTGCTGAAGTTCCTGTCTCTTCTTCCTGTAATCGGATACCTTTTCCCACATCTCTTCATCTTTTTTGAGTGCGGTAAGTTTATCCCTGTACGTTTTGTAAGTCTGGGTTTTCTTTAATTCTTTTATGTAGTTTTCGGTCAGTTTGTCAAAACCGTCCATCTTTATACCTCTGTAATAATCGGCAGGATCATGGGTTTACGTTTTGTGTTTTTCCAGAAATAATCGCTTAAATAATCTCTGATGATATTCTTGCAGCGGTGTACATCCGTGATATCCTTTGAATTCTTTGCCAGAAGATAATCCTTAAGCTGTGCCATCGCATTGCCTAAAAGTTCTTCGGATTCTTTTTCGTAAACAAATCCTCTGGTAACGATCTCGGGACCCGCAAAGATCTCACCTGTATAAGAATCGAGCGCCATTACAACTACCACGATTCCGTCTTCCGCAAGTTTCTGTCTGTCGCGAAGAACGACATTTCCGACATCTCCGACACCGAGTCCGTCCACAAATACCGCACCCGCATCAACGTTGCCGATGATCTCGGCCTTTTCATTGTCAAGCTGAAGCACGTTTCCCGAGGAAAGGATGAAAATGTTTTCGGGATCCATTCCGAGTTCCTTCGCAAGTTTTGCATGTGCTTTTAAGTGTTTGTATTCGCCGTGAACGGGAATCGAATATTTGGGATTTGTGAGAGAGTAGATAAGCTTGATCTCTTCTCTGCACGCGTGGCCCGAAACATGAGTATCTTCAAAGATAACATCCGCGCCGAGTCTTAAAAGATCGTTGATGACTTTCGTAACGGCCTTTTCGTTACCGGGTATGGGATGTGATGAAAAGATAACAACGTCTTTCGGTGATATCTTTACTTTTCTGTGCGTACCGATAGCCATCCGGCTGAGTGCCGCCATACTCTCGCCCTGGCTTCCCGTGGTGATAAGCACGGTCTGCTCGGGAGGATAATCCTTTATGGTCTCAATGTCGATCAAAGTGTCTTCGGGGATCGTGATACGCTCCATCTTTCTGGCAACATCGATGATATTTACCATACTTCTTCCTTCGACAACGACTTTTCTGTTGTAACGCTGTGCGGAATTAAGGATCTGCTGAACTCTGTCAACGTTCGATGCAAATGTTGCAACGATGATCCTTGAATCTTTATGCTCGTTAAAGATGATGTCAAACGTTCTGCCGACGGTCTTTTCGGAAGGTGTAAATCCTTCTCTCTCGGCATTGGTCGAATCACACATAAGTGCAAGCACGCCCTTGCTTCCGAGCTCCGCAAATCTTTCAAGGTCTATTCTGTCACCGTAAACGGGTGTGTAATCAACCTTAAAATCTCCGGTATGAACGATAACACCTGCAGGTGTATGGATGGCAAGCGCAGCAGCATCTACGATACTGTGGTTTGTCTTTATAAACTCAACCCCGAAAGGTCCGATCTTAACGACATCACCGAACTGAACGGTATGTCTTTCGACAACATCCAGAAGTTCGTGTTCTCTTAATTTGTTTTCGATAAGTCCCTGGGTAAGCGTGGTCGCAAACACGGGAACGTTTATCTTTTTGAGGATGTAGGGAAGTGCTCCGATATGATCCTCGTGGCCGTGGGTGATCATAAACGCCCTGACCTTGTCTTTGTGATCCTCGAGATATGTTACATCCGGAATTACCAGATCGATCCCGAACATATCGTCTTCGGGGAATCCCAGACCGCAATCGATGACGATGATCTCGTCGTTGTATTCGATGGCGGTTATATTAACGCCGATCCGCTCCAGACCTCCGAGAGGAATGACGCGAACGCTTTTTTCATTTTTGTTCAAAACAATCTCCTTAATACTGATTTATTCAAAAGCAATGTCATCCATAAGGCTTGCGAAAATATCCGCGAGCGAGTTTAATTCGGTCTCGTCGGATACGATCTCATAGAGCGCTTCTTCTTCTTCGCTCTTTGAGATATCCTTAAGGATCAAAGCTTCACTGTCGCCTTCTTTTTGCTTCCATCCCCTGTGCTCGCGGTAATGGTGACATTCCCGGCCGATACTGCTTTGACCAGTCCGTTCTCATCGACGGTCGCAATCTTATCGCTGGAGGATTTATAGGTAATGGCCGGAATGGCGTCCGCAGGCTCCGCGGTCACGGAAATCTGAGCCTGATCTGCGCCTTCCACGAGATACAGGGTATCCTTATCCGCCTCCGCGGAGATCGACCCGGAAAGCGGAAAGAAAATACTCCGCAAGCCGAAGGTCGTGAACAATTTCAAGGTGCATCAGCCCGTCAC
>CADARM010000069.1 GCA_902790275.1 uncultured Lachnospiraceae bacterium | reverse complement strand
AAATACACTTTCGCAGAACTTGGAATATCTCAGCTGGAAACTGATGCGGATGTTACTGCTGCAGTTAATGCTTTAAAAGCAAAGAGCGGATTTAACGATATTGATGTCAAAAAGATCGGTGCTGCAGTTCGTGCTGACTGTCCTTATGAAAGATATTGGATGGGGCTCGGCTACGGAATGAAGGGATTCGGAGTCAGTGCAAGCTTTGATGGATCCAATTACTATCTTTTCTTTACAAATCAGGTTGAAGTTTATATCAGCGTAAACGATGATTATCGCGGAAGCACTAAATACGATGTAAACACAACAAAGACAAGTGCAGTAAAGAATACGATCAGCTGTGTTAACGGTATTCTTGCTGAAGCAAAGAATAAGAGCGACAAAGATAAGATCTTTTATTATAAAGATCAGATCTGTGCGCTTACGGAATATAACTGGGATGCGATATATGACGGACTTCCTTACGGTGATCCTTATCAGCTCGTATATGTATTTGACCAGAATCCTTCCACCAATGTTGTATGTGAAGGTTACAGCAAGGCATTTAACTATCTTTGCGAAAAGACTACGTTCAGCGATCCTTCGATCATATGCTATACGGTAACTGGATATATGGGTGAACCCGGATATGAGCCTGAAGCACATATGTGGAATGTAATTCACTGGAGTGACAATACCAACTATATGGTTGATGTTACCAATGCCGACGAAAACCGTGATGATTTCTTCTTTGTTCTTCCCAAATCCGGTGATGTTAAAAACGGTTACGTGTTCGATATCTTTGGCTATAACTTCACATACACTTATGATGAAGAGTGCTTCCTGGCATTTAAGGAATCAGAGTTAACACTTTCTAAAGGCTCTGCAAATAACAGCGAGTACGTTAACAATAATACAAATAACAATAACAATAACAACAATAATAATAACAACTCAAATAATAACAACAATAACAACACTTCTCAGTCTCAGGAAGAACTTGTTAAAGAGTTCGTAAAGAGATTCTATGTAACGATCCTTGAGAGACCTTATGATGACGAAGGTTTAACAAACTGGGCGAATGTTTTACTTAATAAGCAGAAGACAGCATCTGAAGTTGCTTACTGGTTTGTATTCAGTGATGAATTTAAAGGTAAGGGTTACAATGAAGAAGAATTTGTAGCAAGATTATACAGTGCATTCTTTAACAGAGAAGCAGCCAACGATCCTGACGGCGCAAACCTTTGGATAAATGCATTGAAGGGTGGAAAATCCAGAGAATATGTATTTGCCGGATTTGTTAATTCACCTGAATTTGTAAATCTCTGTGCTGCATACGGAATGGAAGCAGGTTCATATGATCCCAGCGGAGCACCTCAGAATACACAGCCCTCACAGCCTTCAAATTCTCAGCCTTCACAGAATCAGAACGGTATCAGAATCGATGCTTCGGGCGTAGATCCTGCAAAGCTTGATGAGTTCATGGAAAGACTTTACAACGAAGCACTCGGAAGACCCAGTGATCCCGATGGAAAGAAGAACTGGGCAAACGCTATTCTTACAGGCCAGTATGATGCCGGTACTGTAGCAAGATACGGCTTCTTCGCATCGGATGAGTATTTAAGCAAGAATAAAACACCCGAAGAATTCGTTCATGATGCATACAGAGCATTCTTTGGAAGAGACGAGGACCAGGGCGGATATGATATGTGGGTTAAAGCTATAAAGGACGGCACATATACAAGAGACCAGGTTATCGAAGCAGGCTTCGGATATTCGGATGAATTCATAGCATTGCTTGAGAGTTACGGATTTAAAGTTTACAGATAATCCAAAGATAAAAGAGAATTGAAAAGGCCCTATTTAAAGGGTATAATTAACGGTAGCGGATATCATTTCGCTACCGTTTTTCTTCGGGGAAAAAGAAAAACAAAATATGGAGGTTTGTGTTTAAATGAAGGTTAAAAAGAATTTAAAGTTTAAAGTGTTAAGTTCGCTCTTAGCGTTCTTTACGACAGCTGCAATGGTTTTATCATTCCCTCTGCCGGTAAGTGCATCGAATGGGGATACGGGAAGTGCGGATCTGCAGGTTGATTATCATACCAAGGCTGAGATAGCAAATTATATTAAGAATCATCCTGCTACGGATGCTTATCAGACAAGTTTTGCTGAGACTCCCGTTACCACTGCACCTTATGCGCCCGGAAAACTCTCGGACAGTTCTTTAAACGGGTCGATCACTTTATTTAATACTTTCAGATATATTGCGGGAATTCCTGCTAATGTTACATTAAACAGCGACTATAACGAAAAGGCTCAGGCTGCTGCACTTGTCAACGCAGCTAACAATAAGATGTCTCATACTCCTGCACAGCCTTCAGGTATGTCAGATGAGTTGTATCAAAAGGGTAAGAAAGGGGCCGGAAGTTCCAACCTCGGATGGGGATATGGCAGTATAGGAAGTGCCATCAAGTCAGGATGGATGAGTGACGCTGATTCGGGCAACATTGACCGTATCGGTCACAGAAGATGGGTTCTTAATCCTTCTATGGCTCAGACCGGCTTCGGATATGCAGGTTCATATTCTGCAATGTATGCATTTGATACTGCTAATTCGGACGGAGATAATTATAAAGGAGTCGCATGGCCCGCACAGAATACTCCCGTAGGATATTTTCCGAAGAATGATCCCTGGAGTATTTCATTGGATGATGGTGTTGACAGTGCTACGGTAACACTTACCTGCGTAAATACAGGTGACACCTGGATCTTTAACGGTACAGAGAATTGCAACAAGACAACTGATGCAGGTTATATCAATATAAACAATGACGGATACGGCCAAAGCGGTTGTATCATATTCAGACCCAATGGCGGTACCAATGTTTCCAAAGGTTATTCCTATAATGTAAACATTACAGGTGTGATCTGTGAAATGGGATGGGTTGTTTCCAGAGTAGAAGGCAATACAACTTATTACACCTGGGGAAAGACCGGAAATACGCAAAGTTTTACGATCAATTATACCGTTGATTTCTTTGATATCGAAGATTACGTAAATCAGGGTTCAGGAAACAATAACGAGGATCCTTCAAACAACAATAATACAAACAACAATAACAACAATAACACTAACAATAATAACAATACAAACAACAACCAGAACAACAATACAAACAATACACAGAACGAAGAACAGGTTAAAGAATTTGTTAAGAGATTCTATGTGACGATCCTTGAGAGACCTTATGATGAAGATGGTTTGAACAACTGGGCAGCAGTTTTGCTCAATAAGCAGAGAACTGCAACGGATGTTGCTCACGGCTTTGTATTCAGCGATGAGTTCATGGACAAGGGTTACAGCAACGAAGAATTTGTTAAAAGATTATACAGTGCTTTCTTTAACAGAGAATCAGCCAACGATCCTGACGGTGCAAGCCTTTGGGTTAATGCACTTAAAGACGGTAAATCCAGAGAATACGTATTTGCCGGATTTGTTAATTCGGATGAATTCAGAAATCTCTGTGCATCTTACGGAATCGATGCAGGCGGAGAGTATGTTCCTAACGATAATAATTCAGGCAAGCAGCCCACACAGCAGCAGAATCCTCAGCCTTCCAAGACACAGAGCGGTATCACGATCGATGCTTCGGGCGTAGATCCTGCAAAGCTTGACGAGTTTATGGAAAGACTTTACAACGAAGCACTCGGAAGACCGAGCGATCCTCAGGGAAAGCAGGACTGGGCAAATGCGATCCTTTCCGGACAGTATGATGCAGGAACTGTTGCTAGATACGGTTTCTTCGCATCGGATGAATATCTGAATAAGAATAAAACTCCGGAAGAATTCGTACATGATGCTTACAGAGCATTCTTCGGAAGAGATGAGGATGCCGCCGGATATGATATGTGGGTTAAGGCTATAAAGGATGGCACATATACAAGAGACCAGGTTATCGAAGCAGGCTTCGGATATTCGGATGAATTCATCGGATTGCTCGAAAGCTACGGTTTTAAAGTATACAGATAATAAAAATTTAGATACTAAAAGGTGCCGGACACCATATGGGGCCCGGCATCTGTATGTGTAAAAATACTTAATGGGAACTGAAAAGAAAAAGGAATTCAACTGGATATGGATCATAGTCGGATTATTCGTTATTGAAACGATCCTTAGATTTTTATGCTCTTCTTATGCTATCGGGGTTCGTACATATAAGGACGAATTAAACTATTTTCAGATCGCAAAATCCATCTGGAATTCCCATTCTTTGTCGGTTTACGGAGTAAGGACAGGCTTTCAGAAGATCCTTTATCCCATACTTATCTCTCCTGCATTTGCGATAAAGAATTCCTATGTCAGGATGAAAGTAATCAATCTTCTTAATTCTGCCATAATGAGCAGTTCTGTTTTTCCTGCATTTCTCTTTGCCAAAAAGATTTCCGCGAACAATAAAAAAGTGATCGCTTTATCTTTGCTTATCTGGTTCTTTATGCCGGATCTTTGTTTCTCGTCGACATTTATGGCGGAGATCCTTTATCTTCCGATGGGTATGTGGGAGATTTATTTCTTAACAAACCTTATGTTTGAAGAAAACAAAAAGAAACAGATCATCTTCTCGTTCCTTATGGGAGCCTTTTCGTTCCTTTTATACATTGCAAAAGAAGACGGACTTATCTTCCCGTCAGCGTTTGCGATAATGTGTGTATATCTTTCTATAAGGGATAAGTCATACATCTCATTCTTTAGAAGATGCGCAGGATTATTCTTAGGATTCGGAATGTTTTTCATTCCGTTCAGACTGATCGTTTTTAAGGGCCTTGAAAATTATTACGCTAATGTAACTCTTTCTTATATCGGATCGCATTATAAACTTTTCATTCTTTTTGCATGGATGTTCTTCGCGATACTTCTCCCCGGCGTATTCTGGCGGGATCTCTCCAAAGAACAGAAACTTTCGTATATCTTTTTGATTGTATGCCTCATTATCAACGCGATCTCGATCACATTTGCGATCACGGTAAAAGAAGACCTCGGAACGGCAGTGCCGAGACAGCATATGAGATATTATGTGCCACTCTTTTTCCCTGTGTTCGTTCTTCTTTTCTGTGCGCTGGATAAGAAACAGAATACAGACCGAAAAGATGTACCTTTTAAGAGTAAAATGCTCTTATACATAACGGCAGCAGTATTTCTTACAGCCTTTGTGGTAGCACTTAGGACGAGAATGCCTTTTGTAACGGTAGACAATAACACCGTGCGTCTTTACGATTACAGCTTTGACTTCCGTTTTGCGGATGTGACCGAGGGAACCGGAGCGCTTGTTATCAATAACGGTCTTGTTTTGTTAAAGATCTTTTTATGTGCATATGTTATAGCAGGATGCATATTGGTTTTTTCAAAAAACAAAAAATCGTGTATAATCTTTTTGGTTGTATCGATCGTACTGATCGAGCTTTTAAACAATAAACTTTCCTACTCGTATATCAAAAGGGTTTACGGAAAAGACGCCACCTGCGTTTCCGAGGCGATAAGGCTTAACGATTATCTTAAAGAAAAAAAGGGTAATTACCTGCTTGTGAGTGAAACTCCCGGAGTGATGGGAATCTTTGACAATCAGGTACTGGATTCTTATTTAAGCATGGAATACTGCGTGACTACGGAAGAGCAGATGATGATCAATTCGGAGAATAAAGAATACATTGATCTGTCTGCCAATCCTTTTACTGCGATACATGAAGACAGGACGGTTTATTACACCGAAAACAATTACGATTATTTGATCGCGTATAACGAGATACCGTTTGCTGACGGAACTTACGAGGATATTACGCCGGAAGGAATCGAAACGGTAAAGGTATATCATATCCTTACTCCGGGTAAACTTTACGTAAATTATTAAGCAATTAACACCTTTGAATGCAAAGCGTTCCAAGGTGAAATTGAATAAATGGCAAGAATTATTTTGCTTTAAAAAGAAGGGAATTTGAAAGGATGAAAAAGAAAAACTTGCTGAAGAGTCTTGCTGTCGGATTTGCTTCGATAGTAACTCTCGGAATCGGTATGAGTGTCTTTGGAGGTGCTATGGGTACGGTGCACGCTTCACCTGTGCCTATTAATTCAACAACATTTCCGGATGACATTTTCAGATCGGTCGTTTTAAGTACGTATGATTACAATCATAACGGTTATCTTGAAGATGACGAGATCCTCATGACGAGAAATATTGTATGCGAATACAAAGGAGTATCGTCTGTAAAAGGTATTGAATACTTTACGGAGATGCAGGGTCTCTGGGTAATGAACAACAACATTACCGAACTTGATGTAAGTAAGAACATCAATCTTCACGGTATCTGGTGCTCTGATAACCCCATCAAGCATATAGATCTGTCACACAATCCCGAACTTGAATGGATCTACTGTTTCGATTGCGATCTTGAGGAACTGGATGTAACACACAATCCCAATATGGCTTTTATCGAGGCCAACACCAATCCCAAGATCAAAGAACTTGATGTTACAAAGTGCCCCAAACTCGAGCATTTGACTATCGGTTCATGCGACCTTGAATCGATAGATCTAAGCAATTGTCCGAGACTTGCACATCTCGATATTTTCAGAAATCGCAGACTGACATCACTTGATGTTACATGCTGTCCCAAGATGAAGAGACTGGATATCTGGGATAATCCTTATCTTTCAAATGTTGATGTTTCAAAGTGCCCTGAACTGCAGTATTACAACTGTGCACACAATAATGTAACGAAACTCGATGTAACACACAATCCCGAGCTTTTTAAGCTTAACTGTGCTTACAATCCAAATCTTACATCCATAGATGTATCGAAGAATCCAAAGTTATCCTGTCTTTACACACAGAACTGTGGATTAACTTCACTGGATATTTCACATAATCCGAGAGTTTATTTCCTTTATGCGGCTATGAACCCTTTTACGACGCTGGATATCGGATACAATCCTTTTCTTGTGAAGACCTATAACGAAGCAAGACGTATGGATGATATCAAGGAAGAATGGCACGGATACGAGTGGATCATCGATTACGGCGGAGATACTTCCACGGGCGGAGACAATATTTTTACCATCTGGTTAAACGCCGATGTTCAGGTTGATGCCTCGCCGAAGGTAAGTATGTATGAAGTTATCCCTTACGATGACTGTTCGGATGTAACTGACGGAAGCAACCTTATGACAAGAGAGGAGTTCATGCAGATCCTCTACGAAATGGCAGGAAAGCCCGATGTTTCCGGTCTTACTACAAGATTTAAGGATGTTGAACCCGGTTCATATTATGAAAATGCGGTTAAATGGGGAGAAGCAAATGCCATTGCTGCAGGTTATCCTCACCTTTGCTTTGATACTTTCGGTGTCGGCAAATATATCAGAAGAGAAGATGCTCTTATGATGTTAATGAGATATTGCGAACTTAATCTTTCATATAAGAGGAGTATCGACTTTGGCCGAAGCGATGATTATATAGATTATTTCGATATCGATTACGAACACTGGGAGGCAATCTGCTGGTGCGCTACACAGCATATCATCGAAGGTACCGGCGGTCCCACAAAGGAAACTCAGAGGATCTATCCTTTAGCCAGAGCTACACGTTCCGATATCCAGACAATGCTTGATAATTTCTATGAAGTGAACGGATTCCCGGGAAGATACAATGTTCCCGGATCGGGACCTGCACCCGCGCCTCAGGCGGATACTTCCGAAGTAAGAGCATTTGTCGAGAGATTCTATAAAGTAGTTCTCGGAAGAGACGGTGATGCAAAAGGAATCAATGACTGGACCAATTCGCTTTTAACGAGAGAAAGAGCGGGAGCAGATGTTGCTGCAGGCTTTGCATTAAGCGATGAATTTATCGCAAAGAATCATAATGATGATCAGTTCTTACGGATCATGTACAAAGCTTTCTTTGACAGAGATCCCGATGATGCCGGATATAACCTCTGGATGAACGAAATGAAAAATGGTGCGAGCAGAGAATACGTCATCGCAGGATTTGTTAACTCGATCGAGTTTAAGAATCTTTGTGCCAGATATGGTATCAACCCCGGTGTAATGAGTGTTACCGGCCAGTCAAACAATAAACCGGCAAGTAACCCGAATAACAACCAGAACACTCAGAACAATAACCAGAGCAACAACGCACCTGCAGGCAATTCCGGAGAACCCGATATCTTAAGAGTGGATTCTTCAAATGCCGACAGAGCAAAAGTTGAACTCTTTGTTGAAAGACTTTATGTTGCGATCCTCGGACGTCCCGGTGATGAAGAAGGCGTAAACAACTGGACCAACATCATCATGACAAGCAAGGACCCCTGGGGAAATCCTTACGATGCACCCAAGGTTATAAGCAACGGATTCTTCTTATCCGACGAATACTTAGGCTATAACACAACTAACGAGGAATTCTTAACAGACTGCTACAAGGCGTTCTTTAACAGAGAGCCCGACACTGAAGGATACAATCTCTGGCTCGGAAAACTCAACAGTAATGAGCTTACAAGAAGACAGGTTATCGAGCAGGGATTCGGTAAATCCGAAGAGTTCAGAAATCTTTTGACTTCATACGGTTTCAATGTATTAAACTAATATGATTTTTACACCACAGAAAGAAAGCTTTCTGTGGTGTTTTTTTGCCTTGAATGTTTATATTTTGCCCTGTTTTGTTTATAATATACTATGTATGATTTCGTATCAGTGTAATGGAGGATTTTTTTAATGAGAAACTCAAAAAAGACAGTAAGACTTTTGAGCGTAGTAATGTCATTACTGATGGTTTTATCAGTGATCAATTTTCCTGTGCTTAAAGCAAAGGCCGCAGGAGGGGTAGACGGCTTTGTTGAACGCTGCTACACGGTAACGCTTGACAGAGGATCCGATCCTGCCGGATTTGCGGCATGGAAGGACATGCTCTTAAACGGTAAGAGTGTCGGAGTATATATTGCATACGGTTTCATGTTCAGCGATGAATATGTTGCCAAGAACAAAGATAACAGAGCATTTGTAAAAGATTTATACACATTGTTTTTGGACAGAGAGCCTGATGAAGACGGATACAACCTCTGGGTAGGTTTACTTGAATCAGGAAAGAGCAGAGAAGAGATCTTTGCAGGCTTTGCCAATTCGACAGAGTTTTACGGTATCTGTCAAAACTACGGAATTACAGCCGGTTACTATGATGCAAGATACGATATATTCCAGATAAATGACGTTAACCTTTTCGTAGAGAGAATGTATCAGACATGCTTGGGTCGAAGAGGCGATATGGATGGCCATATCCTCTGGGTTAGCAAGCTTTTAAACAAAGAACTCACAGGTGTTGAGTGTGCCAAGAATTTCATTAAGAGTGATGAATACGTAAACAAGAATTTAAGCAACGACGAGTATGTAGAGAATCTTTACAAAGCATTCATGGGAAGATCATCGGATGCTGAAGGAAAGAGCCTCTGGCTTAATGCTCTTAATTCAGGCACCATGACCAGGGACGAAGTATTCGCAGGCTTTGCAAACTCGAAAGAGTTCGGTGATATCTGTGCAAGTTACAACATTGTTAAAGGTTCATATACTGCTACAGATATAGCGGATAAGAACGGCAATAACAATAACCAGAATAATAACAACAATACCAACAATAATAACAATACGAATAACAACAACAATAATACTAATAACAATACAAATAACAACAATAACCAGAACAATAATACTAATAATAACAATACCAACAATAATAACCAGAATAATAACAATAATCAGAACAACACAAACAATAATAACAATCAGAACAATAACACAAACAATAACAACCAGAATAATAACAATATTGTTACTCCTGTAAAACATACCGGATATCGTATAAGCGGTATTGTTTTTGGCGGTCTTGTTAAATGGACCAGCCACAATTTCGTTACAGGTGAGCATTCTTCCGGAACCAGCTGGGATAAATATGACCTTACACTTACTTATGACGAAAAAAAATCAAAACAATTTCCTGTCTCAATTGTGAAAACAAAACAGGATGATGGTACTCTGGCTTACAAAGCACAATTTGAGATGGATTCAAAGGGATTACCGATTAGGAAAACCGTAACCGATGCACAGGGAAGAGTAACTAGAATAGAAGAATATGCATTTAATGATAAAGGACAACTTATTCAGGTTAAGATTCCGCAAGGATCATATAATGTAAATGATTCTCCTGTTAAAGGCAAAAACATAGATTATGAATATGATTCTGAAGGAAAAGTGATCAAAGCTGTTTATTCAGAGAACGATTTGAACGGTGTTATGTTTCTATACGAATATGATTCAGAGGGAAAACTGATACGTGTAAAGTTTAAAGGGTACGATAGTACAGAAAACAAATGGGTCGATCTTGATGGCGATGGAGAAGAATATCAATATTCGGATTCCAACAAAAAAGTTGAGATGGATTTTATTAGCGGTGGAAAGCTTATAGAACATGAAGAAACTGAATATAATTCCAGAGGAGATATAATAGACAAGAAATCTTATTTTGATGGCACTTTAAATTCGGAGTATTCCATTGAATACGGTGAATATGAGTATTATGATGATGACGTGTACGAATTGAATCCCCAAACTATTATTGGTATATTTTATGATCAGTATCCATTATTATGATGATATTCAAATGATTGAGAAGAATGATCGAGGATGAATAAAAGATGAAAAAAGCAACACTTCTTTTCTGTACGGTGCTGATGACGGTATCTCTATCCGGATGCTGCATTAAGCATAACTGGGTGGAAGCTACATGTACCGAACCGAAGACATGCTCAAGATGTGGTGAGACCGAAGGTGATCCTTTGGGACACGAATGGGCAGATGCGACCTGTACTGAGGCTAAAACATGTTCTGTTTGCGGTGCTACAGACGGAGATCCGTTGGGGCATGATTGGACTGAAGCCACATGTACCGAACCAAAGAAATGTTCCGTATGCGGCTTGACCGATGGAGAACCTCTGGGACATGAATTTGCCGAAGCAAATTATCAGCAGCCTTCAAAATGCATCCGCTGCGATGAAACTCAGGGTGAAAAGCTTGTCGCTTCGTTTGAGGAACATGGTCTTGAGATAAATGCGACATTGGACAGACCGATATCTTATAAGACATGCTGCTATGACAATGCTAAAAAAGAGACTGTGGGCAGCGTTAGATTTTCCGATTTCCAATGCTTTAAGGGAAATGATTATCTTCCCGAAAAAGACGGTTATGTCTGGATGAGCATTTTCGTAACAGTGGATTATACCGATGAAAATGCATGGAATTACGGATTCAGAACAGGCAGGAGTTTCGAGGATTATTATACCATCGAGAAAAACGATTCGAGCCTGGTATGGCATGATTCAATAAGTGATGTACCCAATGACCTTAAGCCGTTTTGTCAGAAGATGTCTAAAAACGGAATGGAGTTTATTAATTACTCTACTTTTACGGTAAATCATAACGGTAATGATTACTCCTGCGAGATGATACAGGCAACCGATGCCGCGCAGGGATGGATAACAAAGAAACACGGTTACTGGGGATGGCATTATTATATGTGTGTGCCTGAGGGTTATGACGGAAGAGTCCTTGTATTTTATCATAAGCACGGAGAGAACGACTGGCCCAGTGGAAAGTATATCTACGATATAGCTGATGAGGATACAATTTTCTTCAGAATGGATCCGAAACTCGCCCAGGGCGGCGATTTATAAATTTGATACAGGAAGTGAAAAAGTATGAAAAAAGTTGTAGTATTCGGCGGCGGCACGGGACTCTCATCCCTGCTTTCCGGACTTAAATTATTCCCTCTTGATGTTACTACCGTCATTGCGGTAAGCGATAACGGAAGTTCAACGGGTGTTTTGAAGGAAGAATTGAATATCCCTGCGGTTGGTGATATCGGAAAGGTACTGCTTTCGATGGCAAACGTTGATTCCGATTTCGTAGAGCTTTTGGGATACCGTTTTTCCAAAGAAGGTACGCTTCACAATCATCCTGTTCGTAACATCATGCTTGCGGCTCTTATTGATACCAAGGGAAGCCTTTCCGAAGCCACTAAATACATGGCAAAACTTTTACAGGTCAAGGGTACCGTTTTACCTCTTACCGAAGAAAAAGTCGAACTTGTAGGTATGGGAAGCAGAAAAGAATATTTCGGTGAAGAGAGTGTTAGTGCGAACATTAAGAAAATAAAAAAGCTTTACTACGATCACGATATTCATATCTGCAAGGAAGTTAAAGAGAAGGTAAAAGAAGCGGACCTTATCATATTCAGTCCCGGAAGCCTTTATACAAGTATCTTGCCACACCTCCTTGCAAAGGAAGTTGTTGATGCACTGAATGCTTCCAAGGCACCTTTAATGTACATCTCAAACCTTGTTACACAGCCCGGTGAGACCGATGATTACAATGTCGGCGATCATGTAAACGTATTGAATCATTACCTTAACGGAAGAAAGATCGATATCGTTATCGCAAATAACGGTGAAGTAGACAATAAGGTTAAGAAAAAATACCTCGATACAGAAGGTAAGACGATCGTTCAGATCGAAGGTGTTGACGAAGATACCGAAGTTATCGCAGACAATATCTTCTCGATCGAAGACGGCAGGATCAGACATAATGCATTAAAGACTGCATACCTTGTATTCTCGTATATGATGAATGAGAATGAATAACTTAGACAAAAGAATATAAAAGCAGATACTTAATATATTTAAGCAATGCTTTGTGTTTAAGTTCATATAAGAATTTATCACGTATCAAAGAGGCGTTCTCAGTAACGCCTTTTTTATTTGTCTTCTCATTGACGGAAGAGTAGAGATATATTTCCAGATCATCCATGAATGAAAGTCTGGATTCATCGTAATCTTCGGACAGTCTGTATTTGTATTCGGAAATGGTCTCGCCTTCTTCTATGGGAAGTCCGAGAAGCTTAAGTGCAGTGAATATCTGTTTGCTTATGATGACAAACTGTTTATCGTGATCGAGCTTTTTAAAGCGAAGGACAGCCCTTAACCTGAAGATCATAAAGAAGAGTGCAATGATCGCAAGACCGGATACTGTGGGGATGACGATCATATACCATCTAAGAGCGAAAGCGTCTTCGTCTTTTTCCTTTTCAGGCAGTTCGGGAATAGGATTATGATCCTGGGGTTCCTGCTTCGGCTCATATACACCGAATTCGGGAATATCATATTTTTTCTCTATGCTGCTCCAGTAAGAACCGCCTTCATATCCGGGAGTAGCATCGAATGCGATCCAGCCAGCATTGTCAAAATATACTTCCGCCCATGCGTGTGCCATATCCGATGTGATATACAACGAAGTGTTTCCGTATGTCGGTGTGCTGTAGCCCTGAACATATCTTGCAGGGATGCCTTCGGCTCTGGCTAAAAGAACAAATGCGGTCGCAAAGAAACTGCAGTATCCTTTCTGTTCTTTTAAGATGAAATAATCAAGGAATTCCGTTTCATCTGTGACATATGCGGGTATCTCTCCGGGAGTGGGGGAATACTCCATGGTCTTAAGCATCGATCGGATCCTTAAAAGCTTATCGTAGTCCGAATCGCAGTCTTTTAAGAGTTCATCCATATATGCTCTTAATTCGTCGGACAGAACAACATCCTTACAGTAGAAATCTTTTATGTATTCCTGATGTTTTTTGAATTTTTCGTAAGTATATTCGGGATCTTTTTTAAGTCCGAAGTTGGAAAGTGCATCTCTGTATGATTCTTTTGCGGGGGCGGATCCTTCTTTTAGGAATTCGACGAAATCCTCGTTCTCGGTATTTATAAGAACATAAGTCATGTAATATCTGGTCTTGTAGCTCCTGCTTTCGGGCCATAAGACATCAGAACCGCTGTTTATGAGTTCGTAATTGTATATCGGGAATTTACTCTTTCTTACGGCGGATTTTTGCGGTGTAAAGACATAGGAAGTGTTCATCTGTATGTATTCGAAATACATCTCTTCCCAGTGTATGTAATTCTCCGGTGTGTCAGTATATTCTGATATCGATGCTAAAAGTCCGATGGTATCATACATGGAATCGGGCGCGGTGTCGGTATCATCGTCGATCCAGCCTCTTCCCGTAAACGTTGAGAAGTTTTTGCCTGCGATCTTTAAACGATCGGTTTCTCTGGGGATGCCGATAACGGCAAGTACTCTTTCACGATTCTTTTTTACATCGCCCGAGATATTTCCTTCATCCGAAAATCCCATTACGGCTTCTGCGTAGTCTTCGTCCTTTCTTATAGAGGCTCTTATCTTTATATCCTTAATGGTCGCATTGACCTTATGATAGATTGTCTTTACGATGGGCCATTTGTAGGGCTTTGACGAAGAGGGTGATGCCAGGATAAGGATCGCGATAAGTATTATGAAAGGCGCGATAAACACCATATGCGTCTTTAATTCCGTGTTTCCGTATTTTTTCCAGCGTCTCTGCGTCTCGTTTGCGATCGTTAAAAGAACAAGCAGGAAAACGGATACTACAGTGAGCTTGTTTATTTCGATCTTTAAGAAAACAAAAGGTATCAATGCTGCCAAAGAAAGTGCGGAAACGATGATCCCGAACACTCTTACATAAGCGAGCAGTTCGCCTAAGATAAAGGCTGCGACCGCAAATGCGAGGAGCCATAGTAACCTTAAGTTTTCG
>CADARM010000068.1 GCA_902790275.1 uncultured Lachnospiraceae bacterium | reverse complement strand
TCGCCCAATCATCTGTCGGGCGGACAGAAACAGCGTGTTTCCATAGCGGGAGTGCTCGCGATGCATCCGAAATGCATAGTGCTCGACGAGCCCACGGCGATGCTGGATCCGGCAGGCCGTAAAGAGGTCATCAGAGCCTTAAGGGCGCTTAACAATGTCGAGGGTATCACGATAATCCTCATCACGCATTACATGGAAGAGACGGTTTATTCGAATAAGATATTTGTTATGAACAAGGGAAAGATCGCGATGGAAGGAACTCCCCGCGAGATATTCTCAAGAGTAGAGGAACTTGAAGAGTATAAACTCGAGGTTCCGAAGATCACGCTTTTGGCGCACGAGTTAAGAAAGCGCGGAATGCGCCTTCCCGAATGCGTACTTACGGTAAAAGAACTTACCGATGCCCTGAAAACATATTAAAGGATGAAGAAATGCCGATAATCGCAGACCACCTTACATACGTGTACGGTGCAAAAACCAGTTTACAAACAACTGCCATCGACGATATCTCTGTTAAGATCGACGACGGACAGTTCATAGGCCTCATAGGCCACACGGGATCCGGCAAGACCACATTCCTTCAGCTTATTTCGGGACTTGTAAAGCCGACGGGCGGAACCGTTTATATTAACGGAGAAGATATTTTTGCAAAAGATTTCGATCTGCATTCGATACGAGGAAAAGTAGGCATCGTTTTCCAGTATCCCGAGCATCAGCTTTTCGAAGAAACGGTATTCAAGGATGTCTGCTTCGGACCCAAGAACATGGGATGCGATCAGAAAGAGACGGAACTGAGAGCCTACGAAGCCTTAAAACTTGTCGGACTCGAGGACGAAGTCTTTTATCAGTCGCCTTTCGATCTTTCCGGCGGACAGAAAAGAAGAGTTGCCATCGCTGGCGTTTTATCAATGAAACCGCAGGTCCTCATTCTTGACGAGCCGACAGCGGGCCTCGATCCCGCGGGACGAAAAGAGATACTCGGTCTCATCGAAAAGCTCTGCCGCGAACAGGGAATGACCATAATCCTCGTTTCGCACAGCATGGATGATGTGGCGGAATACGTCGACAGGATCCTCGTCATGAATGACGGAAAGCTTGAGATCGACGCCACGCCCAGAGAAGTATTTAAACATCAGCAGGAACTTGAGGGCTTCGGCTTATCGCTCCCTCAGGTCACCAAAGCGATGATAAGCATAAAGGAAAGCGGCATCCCCGTAAAAACGGATGCCATCACGGTTGAAGAAGCCGTAAATGAGATTTTAAGAGTTTTGTATTAGAAAGAAAACCGATGTTAAAAGATGTTACATTGGGACAGTATTATCAGGCGGACTCGGTGATACACCGACTGGATCCGAGAGTAAAACTCGTCGGAACGCTCGCCTATATGATATCCCTCTTTGTATTCAATAACATATTCTGCTACGCCGTTGCGATAGTGCTTCTGGCAGTGGTCATCGCACTCTCGAAGGTTCCCGTAGGCTATATGCTCAAAGGAATGCGTGCGGTGCTTTTCATCATGGTCTTTACCGTAGTGTTCAATGTCTTTTTCACATCCGGCACGAACCTGGTTGAATTCTGGATATTCCATATTTCAAAAGAAGGCGTGAGGATGGCGATCTTTATGGTGATAAGGCTTACGCTTCTTATCATCTCGGCATCGATAATGACCTTAACGACGACCCCGAACAGGCTTACGGACGGACTTGAAAAGATCTTCAGACCGCTTAAGATATTCAAACTTCCGGTACACGAGATAGCGATGATGATGTCGATAGCACTTCGTTTTATCCCTATCCTCATGGAAGAGGCAGACAAGATCATGAAGGCGCAGACGGCAAGAGGCGCTAAATTCGATTCAAAGAAATTCACGGAAAGAGCAAAGAGCCTTATCCCGCTTATCGTACCGCTTTTCATCTCGGCATTCAGAAGAGCATCGGATCTGGCACTCGCGATGGAAGCCAGAGGTTATCACGGCGGAGACGGAAGAACCAAGCTTTACCCCTTAAAATATGCGTCGAGAGATATCATTTCTTACCTGATACTCATTCTTTACATCGCGATAATCGTATTTCTTGGAATAATGTCGGTAAGGATCATTTCGCATCTTACACCCGACAATTCCTATTTGAGCTTTTTCTTTTAAACAGAGGATGATATGAAAAGAATCATGCTTCGCGTGGCGTATGACGGAACGGACTTTTCAGGCTGGCAGGTCCAGAACGAAATGCGCACGGTCGAGGGAGAACTGAATAAAGCGATAAGCGAGCTTACGGGCGAGACGATAGAAGTGATCGGGGCGAGCCGTACGGATTCGGGCGTTCATTCAAAGGGAAACGTTGCGGTATTCGATACCGAATCGTCGATCCCCGCGGAAAAGTTTATGTATGCGGTTAATTCTCTTCTACCCGAAGACGTTACCGTTACCGAGTCAAAAGAAGTCGATGGCGATTTCCATCCGAGACACTGCAAAAGCATTAAAACTTACGAATACAGGATCTACACTTCGAGGATAAACAACCCCTTAAAGAGAAGATATGCCTACAGATTTCCCACTGAACTTGATGTGGAAAAGATGGATGAGGCTGCCAAATACCTGATCGGCGAGCATGACTTTAAGAGCTTCTGCTGCATACGCACCCAGGCGGAGACCACGGTACGCGAGATCTATTCGGCAGACGTGTTCAGAGACGATGAGGATATCGTCATAAGGGTTACCGGCGCCGGCTTTTTATACAACATGGTCAGGATCATTGCAGGAAGCCTTACGGATGTCGGCTCCGGAAAATACGAGCCCGTACACATAAAAGAAGTGCTAGAGGGAACGGACAGGACCCTGGCGGGACCCACAGCCGAGCCTCAGGGCCTCACGCTTATGAACATCGAATTCGTGACAGACGAAGATTTAAACAATTGAGATAAAAACGCATAAATGTTAAAATAGTTACATCTATAAAAAGTATTGGAGGAGTTTTTTATGGGAGCAAAAGAAACATTTACGTTTACGAGCATTCCGAAGAGTGTTGATGAATTAAAGGCACTTCCGGAAAGCGATCTGTCCACACCTTTCAAAACCTGCGCACTTACGATGCTTGTTTTGTTAAACTATGCCAATGACGTGGACGGCACAATCGAGATGCTTAATTTCCTTAAAGGACCCGAACCCATGAATCCTTTCCAGATTCAGTTTTTGAGGGACAGGCTTAAAGGAAAAGAGTATGTTGCACGTTCATTCTTTGAAGGTTCTTCGCCCCAGAACAATTATGTTCCCGCAGAGCCCTTGAAGATCACGGTATTTGACAATCCTTACAGTTATCCCGAAGCAGGCTGGGCTACACTTTTCATGGATTCTTCGGGAGCGGATTCACCCAGACAGATCAAATGCAGGTTAAAACCCAGCACAAACCAGTGGTTCCTGGTTGAAAATATGGCACTTTCGGATATCAGAACTCCGGTCGCTGCCGATCCCTGGGCATAAGATAAGACAAACGAATATAAAGCATCGGACTCTGAAATATGGGTCCGATTTTTTTATTGCCCCAATACCTTGTATATTTTGTACATATGAGATAAAAAATGTCCGATTCATGTCCATAATTTTCACAAATTTAAAATTTGATGTTAAGAAAAATAATTTTAAGTCGATAAACATAACAGAAGTTAAAAAATTCGGAAAGGAGGTTAGCAGTGATGCGGATTGAATCTTATATTCAGATGCAGCAGCTGTATCCGTCAAAGAATACGGTTAAAGCAACAAACAAACCCGTTTCTAACTTTTCAGATAAACTGCAGATTTCATCCATGGGTAAAGATATCAGTGTAGCCAAACAGGCATTAGCGTCAACTCCGGATATCAGGGAGGATTTGGTAAGTTCTATCAAGGAGAGGATACAAAACGGAACTTATGAAGTAAGCGGAGAAGCGTTTGCAGATAAGGTATTAGGCAATTTTTATCAGACACTCGCTTAATCCAAATACTTAAGTTTGAATTAAGCGAAGTGTTTGCCACCCGTGGCAAACACTTTTCTTTTTAGACAATTTTCAAAACGGTAACAAACAGTAACTTTACGAAACATAAAACTCAGCCGGAGGAGGATAAGCCGTGGCAAGTTTAATGGAAAACCTTATAGACATTTTAAACGAGCAGTACGATGCGTATTCCGCACTGGTGGAACTTTCAAGAAAAAAGACACCGATCATAGTCTCCGGTTCACTTGAAGATCTACAGAAAATAACAGACGAAGAACAGGATGCGGTAAATGTGGTCAATGAAATAGACAAAAAAAGAGTCGAGATCATGGGCGACATCGCAAACGTTTTAAATCAGGATATCAACAATTTGAAGCTTTCGAATCTTGTGGAGCTGATAAACACCAGACCTGAAGAACAGGCCAGACTCAACGAAGCAAGAAGCAAACTTATCGGAATCGGAAAAGAGTTGAAAACGGTCAATGAAAGAAACAGGGAACTTTTAGAGAACGCCTTGGAAATGATAGATTTTGACATGAATCTCATTCAGGCGATGAAACAGGCGCCACAGATGGGTAACTATAACAGCGGAGGGTTTAATACCGGAGAAGTATACGGAACAAACCTCAAAGGTTTTGATACCAAGCAGTAATCTTTACGGAGGGCACGCGATATGCCGTTGATGGGAAGCTTTTATGTCGGCAATTCAGGACTGACGACAAGCCAGAATGCATTAAATACAACAGCACATAATATAACCAATGCGGATACAAAGGGTTATGTAAGACAGCAGACGTTGCTCGGCGATAAAGACTATAACACTTTATCCGTTAATATCTCAGGTGTTTCCAACAAGCAGTCGGGACTCGGCGTAACATATCAGGAAGTCCGCCAGGTAAGAGACGTATTCCTAGATAAGACATACAGAGAAGAGAACGGAAGACTTTCATTCTATTCCACCGAATACGACGCGATAAGCGAAGTTGAAACATTACTCGGTGAAATGGACGGAGCAAGCTTCGAAGGTTCTATAAACGACCTCTGGGTAGCTGTTCAGGAAATGTCCAAAGACCCCAGCTCATCGGTTGTACAGGGATTGTTCATGCAGAGAGCATACGCATTCATCACCGATGCACAGGCTGTTTACCAGGGACTCTGCAATTATCAGGACAATGTCAACGATGAGATCAAGATCACCGTCGACAAGATGAACGAGATCGGACATAAGATCTGGGATTTAAATGAACAGATCAGAAAAATAGAGAGTGGCGGAATCGAACACGCCAACGACCTTAAGGATCAGAGAAACGAACTTCTCGATGAACTTTCCTCATATGCGAGCATCGAATACAGCAATGACGCAATGGGAAATGTCTTGGTAAAACTCGAAGGCCATTCATTTGTAAATGCTACGAGAGTAAACGAGATCGGTACTCAGGTAGATGAAACGACAGGATTTTATGATGTTTTCTGGGAAGACAATGCCACAAAGGTGACCGATCCTTCAGGAAATGCTCATTATATTACAGATAATGCACAGGTATTCGACAAGAATCAGGAAATCTCCTCGATGCTTGATACGGATATAGGAAAATTAAAAGCCCTCGTGGTTACAAGAGGCGATCACAGAGCAGACTTCAGAGACTGCGAAGGCGAAGCTTACGACAAGATCTCCAATTCGATAGTGATGACGGTTCAGTCGGAATTCGACAAACTCATCCACTCGGTGGTAAAAGCCATCAACGGAACTCTTGAAGAAGCATTCAAAAACGGTGACGGAAAATATCTCGCAGACGAAAACGGAAACGCACTGCAGATCTTCCACAGAAAGGTTTCGGACCCCGATGTAGCGGAAGACTGGACCAAGAGCGAGACACTTTTCTCGGTTGCAAACCTCGTGATCAACCAGGATCTCATGCAGACACCTACCAAACTCGGATTTGTAAAACCCGACGGACAGGTGGATTACGAAACAAGCGACAAGCTCAAACAGCTTTTTGAGGATATGGATTACACACTTAATCCTACGGCAAGTACGAAGTTAAACATCAAGAGCTTCTACTCGGCACTTGTTTCGCAGATAGCAAACGACGGCTCGGTAATCAAAAACGTAAGAGACAACGAACAGCTCACGGTAGATTCCACAGAGTCGGCAAGACAGCAGATCATCGGAGTTTCCACAGACGAGGAACTTTCCAACATGATCAGATATCAGAATGCATATAACGCAAACAGCCGTTATATCAACGTAATAAACCAGATGCTTGAGCATCTTCTCAATTCACTCGGATAATATATCCGCAGGAAGGAGTACATATGGCTTCTCAATTCTTTGGATTAAATATAGGATACAGCGGACTTTTGGCATCGAATGCCGCACTCAACACATCGGCCAACAATATCGCCAACGTTGAGACAGAAGGTTACAGCCGTCAGCAGGTTACTCAGACCGCAGCCGAGGCTCTTCGTTCATATACGACATTCGGATGTACCGGCGCCGGTGTAAACGTATCCAATGTAGAGAGAGTACGCGACGAATTCTACGACAGAAAATACTGGGAAAACAACAAGCAGTACGGCGAGTACAAGATGAAAGCTTATTACATGAACCAGATCCAGGATTACTTCCTCGATGACGATTCGGTAAAAGGCTTTACTTCCGTTTTCAATGAAATGTTCGCAGCTATCAACGAACTTCAGAAAAGCGCCGGCGATTCAACACTTAAGTCCCAGACAGTAGGATTTGCGAAAAACCTTACCACATACTTTAACGAAATGTCTTCAAACTTAAGCAAGATCCAGGAAGATATCAACGAAGAAATAAAGGTTAAAGTTAACGAGATCAACTCTTATGCCGAAGAGATCGCTTCTTTGAACAAGCAGATCACTGTCATCGAACTTACAGGCACAACAGCCAACGAATTAAGAGACCAGAGAACACTCCTTATCGACAAACTTTCACAGATAGTCGATGTTGAGACAAGCGAAACACCCATCACGGATGCAAACGATCCTACAAGAAAAACAGGTGCTTACCGTTTCAGAGTGACCATCGCAGGCGGCCAGCCCCTTGTAGATATGAATGATTACAATTCACTTATGTGTGTTGCAAAGGAAACAGGAAACAAGGCATATCAGTCAGACCTTCCCGGACTTTACGATATCAAGTGGTCCAACGGCTCCGACTTCGGTATGTACAACGCTTCCATGGGCGGCGACCTCGCAGGTCTTATCCAGATGAGAGACGGTAACAACGGCGAACATTTCAACGGTACCGTATCTCAGGTTAATTTCGACAAAGACGGAAATGCCCTTGTAAAGATCTCCGTTACATCGGATTACCTTATGGATATCAACAAATCCACCCTTAACAGTTCGGGCGTTATCGATATCGGAAATACGGAATACAAATACAGCTCCTGGACATATGACCTTAATACCCACGAATATACCTTCAAGCTCGACAAGGCTGACAATGTGGAAGAGATCAACCAGAGCAAGGCAGGGAAACAGGCAAACGTCAACAGAAGCGTTGAATACAAAGGAATCCCTTATTATCAGGCACAGCTTAACGAATGGGTAAGAACATTCGCAAAAGCATTTAACGGAATCCTTACTGCAGACGGTGCGGTCGACGAATACGGAGATCCCGGCGTGATCCTTTTCACAGCAGATCTTGCCAATGCAACACAGTCCAAGTTCAGAAACGAAGACTCCATAACAGGCGTCATCACATCCGAATCGGACTGCTACAGACAGCTCACGGCATCCAACTTTACGGTAAGCGAATTGCTCGTAAAGAACGCTGACCGTCTCGCAACTCATACAGTCGCATCCGATGGACAGGATAAATACGATGTCATCGAAAAGCTCGCAAGAATGCGTTCAGATGAAAAGGTCATGAGCTTCAGAGGCGGAAGTGCCGAAGATTTCCTTGAATCGATCCTTGCGGACGTTGCTCTTAATACAGAACGTGCCAAGACTTTCAGCGAGAATGCGGAAGCCAAGGCTTTAAGCGTAAATAATCAGCGTGAATCGGTATCCGGCGTTGACAGAGATGAAGAAGCGGTTAATCTGGTAAAATTCCAGCACGCTTACAATCTTTCATCTAAAGTCATCCAGGTTTTAACCGAAATATATGACAGATTGATTCTTGAAACCGGAGTATAGAAATAACGGAGGTTACATATGAGAGTTACCAATAAGATAATGCAGAACAATACTTTATATAACATCAACCAGAATAAAGTATTGCAGGATCAGCTCCAGACTCAGATCACAACGAGAAAGAAAGTCAACAAACCTTCGGACGATCCCGTTGTAGCGATAAGAGCATTAAGACTCAGAAGTAATCTTAATCAGGTTTCCCAGTATTACGAGAGAAATATCCCCGATGCACAGCAGTGGCTCACTCTTACGGAATCTTCGATCGATACCACGGTCAGTGTTATCTCAGGTATGATCGATGAGTGCAGAAGAGGTGCAAAAGGAAGCCTTACAACCGATGATAAAACAGTTATCCTTGAAAGTTTAAAGCAGCTTCGTGAAGAAGTATATGCAACAGGCGATTCCGATTATGCGGGAAGAACTATCTTTACAGGTTACAGAACCGATATGAAACTTTCCTTCCAGGCATCGGAGACCAAGTCTTATACGATCACAGAGCAGCTTGACAATTCCGTTGTGGATACGTTCACGTATGTAAATACCGGAAACTTAAGAACGATCAATGAATCAACTTATAATTCATCCTCCATTACCACGGAGCAG
The DNA here is from genome assembly GCA_902790275.1 of uncultured Lachnospiraceae bacterium. Classification (GTDB taxonomy): domain Bacteria; phylum Bacillota; class Clostridia; order Lachnospirales; family Lachnospiraceae; genus UBA3766. The sequence continues at coordinate 1,118 of CADARM010000068.1, read as the reverse complement.
GAAGTTGGAAGTTTTCAGGTAAACAGGATTCGTTTATCTTATGACAATCTTGAAGACGGAACGGTACCTGTTATCAAGCAGACAATAGGATATAATACAGACGGAACACCCATTCAGACAGACATTTTTGCCAATCCGCCTACAGTAATGAGTATCAATGGAACGACAGATCCTTACAGAGTAGTCAGCGACCCCGATTATACGGGTTACGATGAAGATGCGGTTATATTTGTACCCGAAACAGGAGAACTGCTCCTTGGAAAGAACGCATACGACCAGGTAATGGGTCTTGAACCCGAAAGAGAGATCACGGTTACTTACGAAAAAGAAAAATGGATAAAAGGTGATCTCAGACCCGAACATTATTTCTCATGTGAATCCGACGGAATAAAGTATAACGAAAGTTATCTTACGGAAAACGGAAAGAACGATAAGCAGGTTATATCTTATGATGTGGGATTTAATCAGTCTATCGATATCAATACAACAGCTGATGAGATCTTTAAGCCCGGTATAGGAAGAGAGGTTGATGAGCTCATCAACATGCTTGAAAAACTCAGCGAAATAGATGGCGTGATCAGTAAACTTGAACGTATGCAGGGTAATAACGCATATGCACAGGACGAGGTTGAAGAAAAACTCGGTGCTGCAAAGAAAGCACAGGCATTTCTTAGCGAAGCAGCACAGAAAGCGTTTGAGAGCGGAATCACAGCTTTCCAGAATCACCTTGATGATGCCAATGCAGCTCTTACCGCGGTCGGTAACAGAAGCCTTCGTCTCGAACTTGTTGAAAACAGACTTAATGCCCAGAAGACGAGTTTCGAAGAACTTACCAGCGAAAACGAAGATGCCGATCTTGAAGATCTTGCAGTCAGACTTAAGAGTGCAAACCTTACTTATGATGCGGCTTTGGCGGCTACAGGAAAGATGCTTAATACATCCCTCTTAAATTATATTTAAAAAGATTTTGATTCAGGGTGATAAAAAGAGACTTATCAGCCGATATATTAATAGTAAACGTTTATGGTACCTTTACAATTTAATAAGAAATAAAAGCATGGGGCTTTTATAATAGTACACTCCGACATGAGGTCGGAAGAAAGGTGGTAATAATATGA
>CADARM010000067.1 GCA_902790275.1 uncultured Lachnospiraceae bacterium | reverse complement strand
TTCTGTTCTTTATAAATATATGAGAGAGTAATGTGATCATTTTTTATTTTTTTTGTTTGAAATAAGATTTATCGTAATAGGCGATATCTGTATATATTGTAGTTGCGGAAATGTCCGAACCGCATTATTTGTATTTTATATAAAGAACATTATAATCTTTTCGGGTGGCATATTCCATATTTTTTAAAGGGTACTTATAAATTATCGGAAAAATTTTCTTGACGAACTTCATTTTTTTGATATAATTCAATTTGTGCGATTATTCTTTAGACCGTGCACGTAGATTTGGTCTTGAAGGAGGGTTGAGAAGTGTCAAGAGTAGAAGTTAAAGAAAATGAATCCTTAGACAGCGCACTCAGACGTTTTAAAAGAAATTGCGCCAAGGCCGGTATTCAGCAGGAAATTCGTAAGAGAGAACATTACGAGAAACCCAGCGTAAAGCGTAAGAAAAAATCTGAAGCTGCCAGAAAACGTAAATACAACTAATAAATATTCACTGCTGCGATCATTCGCAGCAGTTTTATTTTGCCCGAAAATGCAATCTGTGTTATAATAACCGTCGTTGATTGATTTTATGATCTCGGAAAGGATTCCCGGTTGAAATACTTTTTAGGGGCACTTATTGCCGTAGCAGTGATTCTTTTCATTATTAATATCGTTGACCTTAACCGTTATGTCGTACGAAGCGTGGCAGTTTACGATCCGAAGGTAAAAAAGAGACTAAAAGTCTGCTTCGTTTCGGATCTGCATAATTACGCATGTACGCCCAAGTTTTTTGAAGATATTAAAGAATACGGTCCCGATGTTATTTTGTGCGGCGGGGATACGCTTACCGCTACAAAGGGAAGAAAGCAGGATCGTGCTTATGACTTTTTAAAAGAATTAAGCAAGATCGCGCCTACATTTACAGCACTCGGAAATCATGAGTACAGGGCGATGATATACCCCGAGGTCTACGGATCGCTTTACGAAGAATTTTTGAAAAGAATCGATGAATACGGTATTAAACTTTTATCAAACGGTTCTTTTTATTTTGAAGAGAACAATATAAAGGTTACCGGGATCAACATCGACAGATTTTATTACAAGAGATTTAAAGTCTTCAAGATGGAAGACGATTATATAGAATCGCTGGCAGGCAGGATCGAGGATGATAAATACAATATCCTGCTTGCTCACAATCCGGATTATTTCGAGTATTACAATTCGTACGGAAGCGACCTGATCCTTTCGGGCCATGTACACGGAGGACTCATAAGACTTCCGTTACTTCACGGCGTGGCTCATCCGGGCATAAGATTTTTCCCGAAGTACTCGGGCGGTGTTTATGACGATAAAGGAAAGTTCGTGCGTTATGCCGATTCATATGTTTCGAGCAAGAATGCCGTGATCCGCTTTATCGTAAGCTGCGGGATAGGATTCCACACGCTGCCTTTAAGGCTTTTTGATCCGGGAGAACTTATCTTTATCACATTGGATTCAAAGAAAGAATAGTTTTATGGCAATACCTGTTAAACTGGAAGTGTTCGAGGGACCGCTCGATCTGCTTTTACACTTAATAGAAAAAAATAAAGTCGACATTTACGATATTCCGATCGTTGAGATCACAAGACAGTATCTTGATTATGTCAAAGAACTTCCAAAAGACGACCTTAATACCGTCAGCGAGTTCATGGTCATGGCTGCAACGCTTCTTGACATAAAGTGTAAGATGCTTTTGCCGAAGGTAGAGAACGAAGAGGGCGAAGAGGAAGACCCGAGAGCCGAACTCGTTCAGAAACTTTTGGAATACAAGATGTACAAGTACATGTCGTACGAACTTAAAGATATGCAGATCGACGGAGAGAAGTATCTATACAAAGAGCCGACGATCCCCGATGAGGTTAAAAACTACAAAGCTCCCATCGATTACGAGGAGCTTCTCGGAGAAACGACTCTTATAAGTCTTAACGAGATCTTCAATGCGTGCCTTAAAAGAATAGAGGATAAGGTTGACCCCATAAGATCGAACTTCGGTAAGATTGAAAAGGAAGAGGTTGACATAAATCAGAAACAGGATTTTATAGCGAACTATATCACTTCTCATAAAAAGTGCTCGTTCAGGAATCTTTTATCCGAGCAGAGGACAAAGATGGAAGTTATCGTTACTTTCATGGTAATCCTTGAACTTATTAAGACCGGAAATGTCGAAGTTTCGCAGAGTGAGGCTTTCGGAGACATAGATATCGAATTAAAGAAGCCTATTGAGAGTATAATGATTTAGTATTTAGGAGTCGAAATGGACAGAAAAGAAGTACAGGGCAAGATCGAAGGGATTCTTTTTGCCATGGGAGAGAGCGTTGCGATAAAAGAGATCGCTGAGGCTCTCGGTGAAGATGAAAAGACAATAAAAGAGATCATCGATGAGATGAAGGTCTACTATGCTTCAAAGGAAAGAGGCATTCAGATAGTAACGCTCGAGGGCAATGTACAGCTTCGTACAAAAGACGAGTATTATGATGACCTTATCAAGATCGCATCGGCTCCGAAGAAGAACGTGCTTTCTGATTCCGTACTCGAGACACTTTCGATAATTGCTTACAAGCAGCCTGTTACCCGTATGGATGTTGAAAAGATCAGAGGCGTGAATTCTGATTTCGGTATCAACAAGCTTCTGGAGTTCGGGCTTATAAAAGAACTCGGCAGACTTGATGCTCCCGGCAAGCCTTTGCTTTTCGGTACGAGCGAGCAGTTCTTAAGAGCCTTTAACGTAGACTCGATCGAGGATCTTCCTCAGATAAGCATCGATATGATAGAAGATTTCCGTACACAGGCAGAGACGGAATTAAACTACAATGTCGACAAGCCTGAGGAGAATACCGAGACTGTGGAGATTTAAACCAGGGGTTTGAACTTAAAAACGTTTATCAAATAATGGAAATAAAGGGGTTTCCGCTTGCGGGGATCCCTTTTTTGTTGAAAATTCATATAAAAGTGTTCGGGGTGGCAAAAAGATTATATATTTTTGAAGATTTGTTCTGATATAATTTATTGCTTTACTTGACAATTCTGTGATATGATAATATTTGCGTGATTTTGGGTTTTTATCCGCTTCACGCCTGAAAATGTACAAATTAAATATATATAGGAGGTAGTACTTATGAGTACCAGTTCTGCTGCAAGAGAGAGAATTAATGCTCTCCTTGACGAAAACAGCTTCGTTGAAATCGGCGCTTTAGTGTCAGCAAGAGCAACTGATTTCAATCTCAAGCAAATTGATACCCCTTCAGACGGTTGTATTACCGGCTACGGTGTTATCAATGACTCTCTTGTGTATGTGTACGCTCAGGACGCTTCTGTTTTAAACGGAAGTATCGGCGAAATGCATGCTAAGAAGATTTGCAACCTTTATGACATGGCGATGAAGATGGGTGCGCCCGTCATCGGATTGATCGATTCCTGCGGTTTAAGACTTCAGGAAGCTACCGATGCTTTAAACGCTATGGGTGAACTTTATATGAAACAGACACTTGCTTCAGGTGTTATTCCTCAGATCACTGCTGTTTTCGGAAATTGTGGCGGCGGACTTGCGATTATCCCCTCACTTACCGATTTCACATTCATGGAAAGCGAGAAGGCAAAACTTTTTGTTAACTCTCCCAACACACTTGACGGCAACTCAACAGAGAAGTGTGATACCGCTTCAGCCAAATTCCAGTCTGAAGAAAGCGGAATCGTAGACTTTACAGGTACTCAGGATGAAATCCTCGCTTCTATGAGAGAACTCATCTCTTTCCTTCCCGCAAACAACGAGGAAGAAGCAGAATATGTAGAATGCTCAGACGATCTTAACAGAGCTTCCAATGCTATCGGAACATCTTTCAAGGATGCTCGTCTTGCATTTACAGATATCGCAGATGACTATAACTTCATCGAAGTTAAGGCTGCATATGCTAAGGACATGGTTTGCGGATTCATTAAATTAAACGGCAATACGATCGGATGCGTAGGCAACAGAAGTGTTGTTTACGATGAAGAAGGCAAAGCTTCGGAAGAACTTGAAGACAAGCTTTCTGCTGAAGGTTGTGTAAAGGCAGCAGAATTCATCAATTTCTGTGATGCATTCTCAATCCCCGTTCTTTCACTTACAAATATCACAGGCTTCAAGGCTTGCAAGTGCTCAGAGAAGAGAATCGCAAGAGCATCTGCAAAGCTTACATACGCTTTTGCCAACAGCACAGTTGCAAAGGTTAACGTTATCGCTGAGAAGGCACTCGGTTCAGCATATGTTGTTATGAACTCAAAGGCTATCGGCGCAGACGTAACATTCGCATTCGAAGGTGCTAAGATCGGTGCCATCGATTCCAAGAGCGCAGCACAGATCATGTACGCAGGCGAAGGCAGCGATGTTATCGAAGCTAAGGCTAAAGAATATGATGCACTTCAGAACTCATGTACTTCAGCTGCAAAGAGAGGATATGTTGATTACATCATCAATCCCGCAGATGCAAGAAAGTACATCATCGGTGCATTCGAAATGTTATACACAAAAAGAGAGGATCGTCCGGCTAAAAAGCACGGCATCATTTAATCAATGAAAGGAAAAACGGCTATGAAGAAATTTAAAGCATTATTCTTATGCCTCGGTCTTTCAGCGATGTTTGCTTTTGCCGGATGTAATAAACCGGTAGATTCTTCAGTAATAAATACTATTGATAAAAACAGAGAAGTTCTTATTACAGATATCGTTAAAGAGAACGACAAAAACTCTCTTATCAACATTACAGAAGAAGATTATGAAATTAAGGTTGATGCTTGGAGTGAAGACAGTCTGTCTTATGACTCTCAAAGCGTATATGTTGCAGCAGTAAATTCATGCAAAGTAGCTCAGGAAGAAAATCTTGGCGATTTTGTAGGATATGTTGCAGATCTTGATGTAAAACAGGATAAAAACGGATACAAAGTTACCGTTCCCCTTGTTTACAGCATTCGTAATGTGAACATGAACATCACATACGACAATGACCTTAAGATCACAGACATCACATTTTCTCCCGTATATTCTATGGGCGAGGCTATGACAAAAGCCGCTCTTAATACCTTACTCGGTATGGGATCGGTATTCTGTGTATTGGTTCTTATCATGTGCATCATCTATCTTTTCGGAATCATTCCCATGATCCAGAAGAAGAGCGCAGAAAAGAAAGCAAAGAAGCAGGAAGTTTCAACAGAGAAGTCTGTTGAAAAGACAATTGCTAATATCGTGGAAAAAGAAGAAGGCGAACTTGTTGACGATCTTGAACTTGTTGCCGTAATCTCCGCAGCGATCGCAGCATACGAAGGCAACTCATCCACAGACGGATTCGTTGTCAGAAGCATTAGAAAATCTCAGTCGAAAAAGTGGCAGAATGCCCAGTATTAGGAGGACTAAAAAATGAAAAATTATACAATTACCGTTAACGGCAATGTTTATGATGTAACAGTTGAAGAAGGTGCTTCTACAGGCGCTGTAGCAGCTCCCGTAAAGAAAGCAGCTCCCAAGGCAGCTCCCGCAGCAGCAGCTCCCGCTGCAGCACCCAAGGCAAGCGGTGCAGCAGGTTCTGTAAGAGTTGAAGCCGGCGCAGCAGGTAAGGTATTCAAACTTGATACTAAGGTTGGCGATACAGTTAAGAAGGGCGATGCAGTTGTTACCATCGAAGCTATGAAGATGGAGATCCCTGTTGTTGCTCCTCAGGACGGTACAGTTGCAAGTATCGAAGTTAACGTAGGTGATGCGATCGAGGCAGGTGCACTTTTAGCAACACTTAACTAATCAGTATCTTTTGAATAGGAGAAAAAACGATGGAATATATAATCAATACAGTAGATAATCTTCTCCATCAGACAGCATTCTTCAATTTGACGGTTGGCAACTATGCCATGATACTGGTTGCATGTTTCTTCCTGTATCTTGCGATCCGTCATGAATTTGAACCTTTGCTTCTTGTTCCTATCGCTTTTGGTATGCTTCTTGTAAATATCTATCCCGATATTATGAAGCCCTTCAGCGAAGGCGGACACGGTGGCGGACTTTTATACTACTTCTATATTTTGGATGAGTGGGCTATCCTGCCTTCACTTATTTTCCTCGGAGTTGGTGCGATGACAGACTTCGGTCCCCTGATCGCCAACCCCAAGAGCTTTTTGCTCGGAGCAGCTGCTCAGTTCGGTATCTTTGCAGCATACTTCGGAGCACTTCTTATTAACCAGACAGGTCTTGTAGACTTTAACGATAAGGCTGCTGCAGCTATCTCCATCATCGGTGGTGCTGACGGCCCTACATCGATCTTCCTTGCAGGTAAGCTCGGACAGACAAGATTACTCGGACCTATCGCAGTAGCTGCATATTCGTACATGTCACTTGTACCTATCATTCAGCCCCCTATTATGAAGCTTTTAACAACCGAGAAGGAAAGAAAGATCAAGATGGAACAGCTTCGTCCCGTTTCCAAGCTTGAGAAGGTTCTTTTCCCTATCGTAGTTACGATCGTTGTTTCACTTTTACTTCCTACAACAGCTCCCCTTGTTGGTATGCTTATGTTAGGTAACCTCTTCAGAGAATCAGGTGTTGTAAGACAGTTACAGGAGACAGCTTCCAACGCACTTATGTACATCGTAGTTATCATCCTCGGTACATCCGTAGGTGCTACAACATCAGCAGAAGCTTTCCTTAACTTTGAAACAGTTGCAATCGTTGTACTCGGACTTGTAGCATTCTCATTCGGTACCGCAGCCGGAGTTATCTTCGGTAAGATCATGTGCGTGCTCACCGGTGGTAAGGTTAACCCACTTATCGGTTCGGCAGGTGTATCTGCGGTTCCCATGGCGGCCAGAGTATCACAGAAGGTCGGTGCAGAGGCAGATCCTTCAAACTTCCTTTTGATGCATGCAATGGGACCCAACGTAGCCGGTGTTATCGGTACTGCAGTAGCAGCCGGTACATTCATGGCTATCTTCGGAGTGTTCTGATTATAAACGAAGTTTGACTGATGAGGAGACACCTCATCCGGTTTCTTCGAAACCACCTTCCCCTCGAGGGGAAGGCATAGTAAAGATTAATTAATGGAGGAAAATAAAATGGCAGAAAATAAGCCTATTAAAATAACTGAAACCGTCCTTCGTGACGCACATCAGTCTTTGATCGCCACAAGAATGCCGACCGAAATAATGCTTCCTATCGTCGAAAAGATGGATAAGGTAGGATATCATTCGGTAGAGTGCTGGGGTGGTGCTACATTTGATGCTTCTCTTCGTTTCCTTAAGGAAGATCCCTGGGAGAGACTTCGTAAGTTAAGAGAAGGTTTCAAGAATACAAAACTTCAGATGCTTTTCAGAGGACAGAATATCTTAGGATACCGTCCTTACGCAGACGATGTTGTATACGCTTTCGTAGAGAAATCTATCGCAAACGGTATCGATATCATCAGAATCTTCGACTGTTTGAACGATTTAAGAAACCTTCAGGCAGCTGTAGATGCTACAAACAAGATTAAGACTCAGGAAGGAAGAGGACATGCTCAGATCGCTCTTTCTTACACACTCGGTGATGCATATACACTTGAGTACTGGGCTAAAGTTGCAAAGCAGATCGAAGAGATGGGTGCTGACTCAATCTGTATCAAGGATATGGCAGGACTTCTTCTTCCTTACAGAGCAACAGAACTTATCAAGGCCATGAAGGAAGAAACAAAGCTTCCTATTCAGCTTCATACTCACTACACATCAGGTGTTGCTTCAATGACATACCTTAAGGCTGTAGAAGCAGGAGTTGACGTTATCGACTGTGCTATTTCACCTTTCGCGCTCGGTACATCACAGCCCGCTACAGAAGTTATGGTAGAGACATTCAAGGGTACAGAGTATGATACAGGATTCGATCAGGATCTTCTTGCTGAGATCGCTGATTACTTCCGTCCTTACAGAGAAGAATGCCTTGCAAACGGTCTTATGAGCACCAAGTCACTTGGCGTAAACATCAAGACTCTGCTTTACCAGGTTCCCGGCGGTATGCTTTCAAACATGATCTCTCAGTTGAAAGAGCAGAACGCTGAAGACAAGTACGAAGAAGTGCTTAAGGAAATCCCCAGAGTTCGTAAAGATCTCGGTGAGCCCCCTCTTGTTACACCTTCTTCACAGATCGTCGGAACACAGGCAGTATTCAATGTTCTTATGGGCGAAAGATACAAAGTTGCTACTGACCAGACTAAAGACCTTCTCCGCGGTAAATACGGCCAGACAATCAAGCCTATGAACCAGGAAGTGATCGACAAGGTTATTCCCGGGGAGAAGAGATATACAGAGCGTTCAGCTGATGCTGCAGGCTTGACCAACGAAATGGATAAGCTTGAGTCTGAGATGAAAGAATGGAAGCAGCAGGACGAAGACGTACTTTCCTACGCATTGTTCCCTCAGGTTGCTGTTGACTTCTTCAAGTACAGAAAAGCTCAGCAGGAAAAAGTTGACCTTACTGCAGCTGATTCCAAGAACGGCGCTTACCCTGTATAATTTATTAAGTTTTATATAAGAAAACCTATCGCTTCGGCGGTAGGTTTTTTATTCAAAGATTTTCATATGTGCAATATCACAACAAAAACAGAAAACTGTTGTGCAATATTTACAAACGCTATGCTGTTTGATAAAATACAAATAAGGTGTTACTATAAACGGTGGACGGTTGCCCTTTGAATGAAGGGGAAAACCCTTCGTTCCGGATGGAAAGGAGGGCGATGTTTATGAATGTATCTTGGTCCGATTTGATACAGTTTGTCATTATGATGATTGTATTGGCCGGCTTTATTTATAAAGTTTGTAAAGATTATTTCAGAAAAAAATAACCGCCCTGACCCGGCGGTTATTTTAAAAGTATTTTTCAAATAATCCAAGGGCGACCGTAAATCGGTAACACCTTATATTTTTATTATAGAACAAAACGATATTTAGTCAAGAACATTAGTTTTATTCCTGACAATATAGATAAGGATAAATATGAAAACGATAGTTATAGGCGGAGGACCTTCTGGAATGATGGCTGCAGTCAATGCTGCCAATAATTCTGACGAAGTTGTTCTTTTGGAAAAAAACGAAAAACTTGGGAAGAAGTTATTTATTACAGGGAAGGGTAGATGCAACGTTACCAATGCATGTACGAGAGATGAATTCTTTGAAAATGTTATAAGCAATCCGAAATTTTTGTACAGTGCTTTTTCTTCTTTTGATAATAACGATTTAATGAGTTTTATTGAAAAAAATGGCACACCTCTTAAAACAGAGCGAGGAAACAGAGTATTTCCTGTAAGTGATCATTCGTCTGATATCATTAGAGCTTTTAACAACGCACTGAAGCATTACGGTGTTAATGTAAGGCTAAATACTTCTGTTAAAGAGATAATAATCAAGGATCATAATGCTGTCGGTGTAATGACTGACGATGAGGAAAAGATTCTTGCTGATAAAATAATAGTTGCTACCGGTGGGATCAGTTATAAATCAACAGGATCTACAGGAGACGGGCTTCACTGGGCCGGAAAATCGGGGCACAGGATTTCTTCGTTAAAACCAGCCCTCGTTCCTCTTGAAACGAGAGAAAAGTGGCCTAATGAACTTTCAGGTCTTTCTTTAAAGAATGTTACATTATCATTATTTATTAAAGATAAGCTTAAATTCAAAGAAATGGGAGAGATGCTTTTTACACATTTCGGTATAAGCGGACCCCTGGTGCTTACAGCGAGCTCTATACTTGCTTCATCGGATGAAAAAGACATTAAGGTACTGATAGACCTTAAACCTGCTTTATCGGATGATGAATTCGATGCAAGGCTTATAAGAGAATTAAAAGAAGGCAATAAAAAAGATCTAAAAAACATCCTCGGTAATCTTTATCCTATAAAACTCGGAT
>CADARM010000066.1 GCA_902790275.1 uncultured Lachnospiraceae bacterium | reverse complement strand
CCTCGTTTAAGGCAACCATATCGTCATTCATGATGTCATGATAAGCTACCATAAAATCGCTGATGCTTTCATCGCTTTCAAGAGTCTCGTTGTATTTAAGAGATATCTGATTGTAGATATCCTGAACATCCTGCTGCATATAAGCGATATAGAAGTTCTCGATAACATCGGATGACATATGATTCTTTTTGAAGATCCTGTAAACGCCTGTGGAATCCTTGGCATAATAAAGACCAATGATACCGGGAACAGGTGTCTCATAACCGATGAAATGAATATCGTATGTTGTATAAACATAATACGAATCCGTTTCATAGCCCTGCTGTGTATAACAGACAATATTATCGTAATAATCGATGTATTTGCTTTTAACTTCGATATTGTCAAGTTCGTTTGAATTGATCGAGAAAAGATTCTGCTTAAGATAGGACTGATCGTTCGAAGCCAGTGCATTAAGATAATCGGTCATGGCTTTATTGATAAAATCAAATCCGTCTTTGACAACCGTAAAGTCCTGAGCGAGCAGTGCTTTCTCTTCATCACTTAAGGCTGCGTAAGCGCGCTCTCTGGCCTTCTTTTCACGAATACGTGTAATTCCGACAATTCCGAGAGAAACCACCAAAAGAATAACAACAAAGACAAGTGTTGCCGATACAAGTATATTCTTTTTTACAATGATCCAAACCTTTTCAAGAACGGATTTAGAATTGTCTTTCATAAAATATACACTCCCAATAAAAACCTAGTATGCACCCGACAGGAATCGAACCTGCATCCTTGGCGTCGGAGGCCAATATTCTATCCATTAGACTACGGGTGCAAATTGATCCTTGGACCAAAACATACTAGGTTATTTTAACACTTTCGGCATCTTTTGTCTACCTTTTATACACCTTTGCAAAGCGTATAAAAACTTTAAAATGATATGCATTTTTCAGCTCTTGAGTATTTATAAGCATGGTCCGAAAGAATATCCGTCAATGGCACCTGTGTAGCGTTCACCTCACAGATCATTTCATCCAATCCGCTCGCCGAATCAACGTATTTTGAAGGGATCATAATGACCTCATGGACAGAGCTCGGTATTATCCAGACATCACTTTTTATCCTGTCCGAAAAATCCTTCATAAGATTTTCATAAAGGATCACCGAAGCTCCGAACTGTTTCTTTTTATTGCTTAAAACATACATGGAACAGTCTTCGAACTCCTCTTCCTCATCTTCATCCATCTCGTTTCTGCACATGATCTCCCTTAGTGTCTGATTCATGCTCTTAAGATCCGGTTTCATGATGTTGGGAGAATTTGAGACAGCGATTTCATGGATTTCTTCTTTGGTTTTATTCCAAAGTTTAAGGTGGGAATTGTTAATGAGAATGGAGGCACTTTCGAAAATGTCTTCCTTTACCGAGATATAATAGACTATCGCAAGATCGAGATATTTTTTATGCGGGACCGTTTTCAGAAGTTCTTTGTTTCTGTCGTAATTGATCAGTTTAAAAACTATTCTGTCTTTTACGTTTTCAAAAAGGATCAGCCTGTCGGCATCAAAATCCTCTTTTATCGAGTTTTCTTTTATAAGTCTTTCAATGTTGTCAGCGATCTCATTTATCTCCGCTCCTCCAATGAAAGAATCATAATAATCATTTACATAAACAGTAGGCGATATCAGCGAATCGTTGAACCTAACGACCAGACCGTCAAGTTTCACCCCATTATTTTTTAAGACTTCTCTGTATTCAATTTTGCTTTCATCCCCAAACCGCTCTTTCAGAGCTTCCATTATACATTCTTTAAATATGCTGTATTCCATATAACCTCCTGATACAAAATAAAAAAGACAATGAATAATTTAAAAATATTCATTGTCTTTATAAGCTAAATAATTTTAGAAGAAAGATTATACTCTGGAGAGATACTCACCTGTTCTTGTATCAATCTTGATCTTCTCGCCGATTTCAACAAAGAGAGGAACGGAAACCTGAGCACCTGTCTCTACGATAGCAGGCTTGGAAGCACCTGTTGCTGTATCACCCTTGAATCCGGGTTCAGTTTCTGTGATCTCAAGTTCTACAAAGAGAGGAGGCTCAACGGAGAATACCTGTCCGTTATGTGAAAGCATCTTAACCATCTCGTTTTCCTTTACGAATTTAAGAGCATCGCCAATTTCATCTTTGCTTAATGCGATCTGTTCATAAGATTCAACATCCATGAAGTTATACATATCACCGTCTGCATAAAGATACTGCATATCCTTACGGTCGATACGTGCCTGAGGACATTTTTCGGTAGGTCTGAAAGTTTTTTCTACAACACCACCGTTCTTGATGTTTTTAAGTTTTGTTCTAACGAAAGCAGCGCCTTTTCCGGGTTTAACATGCTGAAATTCGATAATCTGAAAAACATTGCCTTCCAATTCAATAGTAATACCGTTTCTGAAATCTCCGGCTGAAATCATATATTTTCCTCCTAAAATCTATATTACACAATTAAATACTCAAATATTTTAATATAAGAAGTTCGATAATTCAAGCCTAAATTTCAATTAAAACAGATACTCTGCCTTAATGACAAAATTTGGCATGGATCATTTTACGGAATAATCAATAAAAGAAATAATAAGTTCGGATTTGCCGCTGACACCCGAAATATCCTTGGTCGCATATTTCCACATCTTAATCCTGTAAGGGAAATCAGGCAGGTCTTCTTCCTGGTCCAAAAGGATATCGTAATACGAAACCGTCGTATAATTCATATCACAGAGAAGCCATTCCTTATTACCGTAAAGGATGCTGTTATGACCGGCTTCGCCTATTTTATCCATGAAAGCTTTGGCGATCATCGTTCTCTCTTCAGGCGTGATGTTCTCGATCCTTGCCTTGTCGTTTGGAACATAATTCATATAAAAGCAAACGGGATAATCGATCGTTTCTTCTCCGAGAGAATCCAGAACGAACTGAGCTTCCTCTTCCGCCTCTTCTTTAGTTATTGCCTGAGAAGAAAACAAAACGCCTGCATGAAGTCCGGCATCTTTTGCATTCTTTAAATTGGTGTAAAAGTTTTCATCAAGAGTAAGGGTACCTGTAGAGTATCCTCTCTGTCCGAGCTTTATAAGAACAAAATCTATATTGTCTCTCTTGACTTTAGAATAATCGATATAATCATCGTTCTTGTCAACGATGATACCCGTATATGAAGCCTTCTCGCCTTCAACGTAATAATCAAGTCTCCCGTTCTTTAGAACAAAACAGGCATTGTCAAGTTCGTTGGGTGCAAGGTATTTGTTGATATTGACCCATGTTTCGCTGCCGTCGGCTTTAACGACCTTTGTTTTGGTTCCGCCCTGGGAAAGATCCTCTTTGGCTTCTTCCGAGGATGTATCCTCTTCGGAAATCTCCGTTAAATCTTCTTTGTTTCCGTCTTTTTCTTCAAGATATTCATCCCAGATATCAAGATCCTCGGAAACCGTTTTGTCACCGGAGATATAATCATCAAGATCGACATATCCGGAAACCTGGTTGTTAACAGGCTGATCGTTATTCTTTTTAAAACGAAGGGAATCTTTGTTTAAAAGAAGAACCGTGCCGATAATGAGCAGAACCGCTACGCCCGAGAAAAGCAAAGCAGCACCGATCAGCGATTTGGAACCGTCATCGGGTTCATCTTTAAAGAATTCGTCATCTTTTTTCATCGTTTAATCCTTAAAAATCTTTTATAACAAGAAGATTGCCCGATTTTGCCCAAACCCTGGCAGTCTTTCCTTTTAATACTTCATTGCTTACGCCGTATTGATACGAAGATCTGATAACACCGTCATTTAACGGGTATTTTGCGTTCTCAATATATATGCCGTCTACCATATCGCTTAAACTCACAAGCGAAAAATATGAAAATGAATCTTCTATGCAGACGGGGTCGTGATCAAACATAACCATCTCGGAATAATCATCAAGAATCATCCCTTTAAGGCCATTTTCCTTAAGCATCACAAGGAGAAAAAGATTGCCCATTGTATGATCTAATCTCTGACCCATGCATCCTATGAACAGATAATCGGTATACCCTCTCTCCATACATACTTTCATCGCATGGCAGGTATCGGTATCGTCTTTCTCACAGGGAAGTACGATCGTTTCGATATCGAGGTTGGGATTATCCTGTGAATCAAAATCTCCGACTATCAGATCGGGCTTCTGCCCAAGTTTTTCTGCATGTTTCAAACCCGCATCGCAGTAAACGAAATAATCGTCATCCTTTATATATTTTTTTATCCTGTCGTAGTTTTTTATTTCGGCCTGGCCGACAATAACGCATCTTTTCAATTTTTTTCACCGTAAAAACAATCAAGCATATTATAACATAAACAGACTTATTTCGCCCGAATCGTAAACTTTTAGATCCTTGGCTTCATTTTCAATGATTATCGCTCCTTTTTCATCAAAGCCTTTAACCGTTCCTTTATCAAGAAGTCCGGAAGCATCGCTTAATTCGACGCTTTTGCCAAGGATCAGTGAATGCTCATTATAGAATCCCAGATATACCGAAAGGTCGGGATCTGTAAAGAAATCATTTAATCCGTTTGTTAAATATACGACCAGATCATTTCTTATATTATCCGAAGTCCCTATGGGATCTTCCGATAAAGAACCTGCCTTCATCAAGAGATCATCGGGAAAATCTTTCGTGGAAATATTTATTCCCGTACCAATGATAACGGCGTCCTTATCATTAGCGTAAGTGCCTTTTAAAATGCATTCGCAAAGAGTACCTGATACTTTTTTATCGTTAAGATAAAGATCGTTCACCCATTTTATCTTACAGTCGATGCCAAGCACTTCTTTTATCGCCTTTGAAGCTATAACGCTCGTCGCAACGGTAACCTTTAAGTTATCCGAAACCGAACTGTCGGAAAAATGAACAAAGGTAAAATAAATGCCCGTATCCATCGGAGAATAGAAGCTTCTGCCCTTTCTCCCTTTCCCTGCCGTCTGCTTTCTGGCAACCAGGACAAAATCTTCATTCTTTCCGGATCTTATCCTTCTTTTGGCCTCTTCGTTCGTCGAATCAATTTCATCAAGGATCTCTACGGGAACTAAAGATTTTTCATTAATATATTTCTCGTCATACATAAAAAAATACCGCTATAAACAAAAATTTTACAATAATCATTATACTTTTATTGAGCTTATATGACAACAATACATAATCTATGTGAAATCTACCGGGATATATGTATAACGCCCGCCGATCTTCTTTATTTTTCCTTCGGTTTCGAGATCTACCAGTATAATGCTTAGATCTTCTATGCTTAATTTTCCCGCAAATGATCGATACAAAGCATCAAGCGTCATATCGTTTTCGCGAACATACTTTAAGATACTGTTTTCGACGG
This sequence comes from uncultured Lachnospiraceae bacterium, assembly GCA_902790275.1. Taxonomy (GTDB): domain Bacteria; phylum Bacillota; class Clostridia; order Lachnospirales; family Lachnospiraceae; genus UBA3766. The sequence goes on along the minus strand of CADARM010000066.1, from coordinate 4,601 downwards.
ATATATCATCCGATGTTTCCGGATAAGAGTCATTCGGGCTTGAGATCCGGCCTGAACCTAAAATAAAATCCCTGTTTTTCAGTTCGTCAAGGATAGAATCGCTGCTTAAAGCAATGCCGGCTCCGGAAGCTATAAGGCTGTTGCAGCCGTCGGACAAAGCATCCGTAATCCTTCCCGGGACAGCATACACATCCCTCCCCTGTTCCAGCGCCTGAGTGACCGTAATATACGTTCCGCTCTTTTTCCTTGCTTCCACCACGAGAACTATATCCGAAAGGCCCGATATGATCCTGTTCCTTGAAGGAAAATATTTTCTTATCGGCATTACACCGGGTTCAAATTCACTAATCAGTCCCCCGTCAATAAGTATCGAATCAAATATATCCCGATTTTCTTTTGGATATACTACATCAACACCGCAGCCTAAGATACCGAATGTCGCACCGCCGACTTCAATGGAATTCCTTTGCGATATTCCGTCAACGCCTCTCGCCATTCCGCTTATGATCTGAACTCCCGCAACGCTTAATTCCCTTGCAAAGATCCTTGCAACGTTTTCTCCGTACGAAGAACATTCTCTCGCGCCAACGATAGCAACAGACGGTCTCTTTTCTTCGGGTAATTTTCCTCTATAAAAAAGTATCAACGGCGGATCCGCAATATTCAGTAATCTCTTTGGATAATCTTCTTTGGCAGGATGAGTCCATTTAATATCTTTTGACATCAGATCCGAATAAAAAAGTTTTGCCTTTTCTTTAAGTTCGCTTTCTTCTTTTCTTAAATATTTTATTACAGACGATATCTTTATAAGATCTTTTTCTTCGATCTGTTCATTTAACCCTTCGGACAATCTTTTATAAATACACTCATTAATGTCAAAGGACATTATATTCTCAATATTTCCTATCAGTTTACATAACTTTAGTGTAATTCTTCCCGACAAACCTTTTTCTCTTAACATATATACGTATATATCGCTTGTGTTTATTGACATTGTTCCTTCCTTTCACATAAACAGACTGCTCATCCTGTAATTAAGTGCTTCCGATAAATGTTTCTTCTGAATATTTACCGAATCATCCAGATCTGCAACGGTCCTCGCAACCCTTAATAATTTGTGATACGATCTTGCACTAAGATTCATGGTCCTGAATGCTTTTTCAAGGAACGCTTCATCTTTCTTGTCTATAACACAGAACCTTTCTATTTCTTTTACCGACATCTCACTGTTAAACCTTATATCAGTTCCGATGAAACGTTTAGCCTGAATGGCTCTTGCCTTGTTTATCTTTTCTCTCATATCTTTCGAACTTTCGTTATGTACATCCGTGTTTGTCAGGTTATCATATTCGATAGGTTCCGTCTGAACGCACAGGTCGATCCTGTCCAGGATAGGACCGGAAAGTTTTCCGATATAATTCTTAATCTGGACCTCGGTACATCTGCATTTATTCCTGTCAGGATAATACCCGCACGGACAGGGATTTATCGCGGCAACGAGCATAAAGTCGGAAGGATACTCAAAAGTACCCGTACTTCGGCTTATAACTATCTTTCTGTCTTCGAGGGGCTGTCTTAATATCTCCAATGCCCTTCTTTCAAAATGAACAGCTTCATCAAGAAACAGGACTCCCCTGTGAGAAAGCGATATGACACCGGGTTTTGGTATATTGCCACCGCCTGACAATGCATTTTCAGTGATAGTATGATGAGGTGCATTAAAAGGCCTTTTAACAACAAGTGAATCGAATTTATTTATCCTTCCTGCAATCGAGTAGATCTTACTCACTTCAAGACTTTCCTCATATGACAAAGGCGGCAGGATCGTCGGAATACGTTTTGCGACCATAGTCTTGCCGCATCCCGGAGTACCGATCATTAACATATGATGAAAACCCGCAGCAGCGATAACGCAGGCTCTTTTCAATTCGCTCTGTCCGGCAACTTCCGAAAAATCCACATCATAATCGTATTGATTATTTGTAAAAAGATCATCAAGATCGATATTTACAGTCTGATATTCCTCCTTTATCTCCTCTTCGCTTAACGATAAAAATCTGATCACATCTATAAGATATTCCATACCGTAAACTTCGATCCCTTCTATCGCAGCACCCTCATATGCATTTTCCATCGGAAGGATCACTTTTTTGAATCCCTGTTTTTTAGCCTCAATAACGACAGGCAGAACACCGTCAACAAATCTCAGTTCTCCGTTTAATCCAAGCTCTCCGAGAAACAGTATTCCTTCGACGTTCGTCTGCTTGATCTCACCAAGCGAGATCAAAAGAGATATTGCAATAGGAAGATCGAATTTGGTACCGCCCTTCCTGATGTTCGCAGGAGAAAGATTTACAGTGATCCTCAAAGGCGGGATCGAAAATCCGTTGTTCTTTAACGAAACCTTAACCCTTTCTTTAGCTTCCTTTACTTCAGATGCAAGCATACCTACCATTTCAAAAGCCGGCAGGCCGCTTGAAGCATCCGTTTCCACACCGATAATATAACTGTTTATGCCATAAACAGTTCCGGAATTAACGTAACTTACCATAGTACCCCCTTTATTAAATTAAATAGTTTAAAATGTGATCTAAGAGAAAAAATGAATATAAAAACAATGAAAATAAATAGAAATAAAATGAAATAATATAACTAAAAATGAATATAAAGATAGAAAAATAAGTTAAAAATACGATTTGAAAATTTAAAGGATTATAAAAAGAAAAATAAAAGAAGCTTCAGATATTTACAAGGTTCGGGTGAAGAAACACCCGAACCTTAATTTACAGAATTTAAAATATATACGATCCAATGGATTAAACAGGAGCCTGAACACCTTTAAGACCAAGTTTCTGGATCATACCTACAGGATCCTGAGCGAACTGTACTACATTCTCCTGATCGATCTTACCTTCAAGGTAAAGCTGTGTAAGAGCTTCATCCATGGTGATCATACCCATCTTTCTGTTTGTCTGCATTACAGACTGTAACTGGTGTGATTTACCTTCACGGATAAGGTTTCTAACAGCATGGTTACCAAGCATAACTTCGAATGCAGCAACACGGGAACGTCCGTCTGCTGTAGGGATAAGCTGCTGAGAAATAACTGCCTCAAGTACGTTAGCAAGCTGAACTCTGATCTGCTGCTGCTGATGAGGCGGGAAAACGTCGATGATACGGTCGATGGTTGAAGCAGCACCGATTGTATGAAGTGTTGACAATACAAGGTGGCCTGTTTCGGCTGCGGTTACGGCTACGGAAATTGTTTCGTAGTCACGCATTTCACCTACGAGGATGATATCGGGATCTTCACGGAGAGCAGCTCTAAGTGCGTTAGCGTAGCTCATTGTATCGAATCCGACTTCTCTCTGGTTAACCATCGCAACTTTATGAAGATGCAAATACTCGATAGGGTCTTCAAGAGTAATGATATGTGCATCTCTGTTATTGTTAGCTTTATCAATAATGGAAGCAAGTGTGGTTGATTTACCTGAACCTGTAGGACCTGTTACAAGTACAAGACCTCTCTTACGGTTGTAAAGATCAACTACCGCATTGGGTACGCCCAACTGAGCAGGTGTAGGAATAACCGTATTTACGGCACGAAGTGCCATTGCAACGGAACCACGCTGACGGAATGCATTTACACGGTAACGTCCGAGGTTGGTAACTGCGAATGACATATCGAGTTCACCTCTCTCTTCAAACATCTGTTTCTGATGTTCCGTCATAATCTGACCTACAATGTCCAAAGTATCTTCAGGTTTGAGTACAGGAAAATCCATATTCAAAAGATGTCCGTTAACACGCATCTTGGGAGGAAGTCCGGCAGTCAAATGAATATCTGACGCTCTGGAATCCATAGCAACCTGTAAAACCTCTTCGATTCTAACCATACTGAATGTCCCCTTTTCGTAACATTATATATATTTCACGAGTACACCGCGACTTAATAATTATACCTTTTTTAAGGCAATCTTTCAAGTAATATATGTTGAAAGTTTCAAAGTGCGTCACGCTTCCTGTGAAGAATAATACTTTTCAAGCCGTGGTCTGGCATTTACATAATATTTTTCCAATTTCTTGTCAAACTGAGTTCCCATGCCTTCCATGATGATCCGGTCTGCCTCTTCAAATGACATGCTGTCCTTGTAAACTCTCTTGCTGACCAAAGCATCATATACATCGGCGATAGCCATGATCCTTGCCTCAAGAGGAATCTCATCTCCTTTAAGTCCCTTCGGATAACCTGAACCGTCGATCCTTTCATGATGATAATGCGCAACATTTTCGGCAACAACCTTAAAACTCTCATCATCCGTATCTTTTAAGATCTCATGAACGATCCTTGCACCCTCTGGAGAATGTGCTTTCATCTTTTCATATTCTTCGGGTGTAAATCTTCCCGGCTTTCTTAATACTTCGTCGTCGACAGCTATCTTCCCGATATCATGCATCGGGGCCGCTTTGATGATATCCCTGCAGAACTCATCGGACAGTTCGAGATCACCGCTTTTTTTTATCTCTCCTATAAGGATCCTGACATTTTCCGAAGTTCTTCTGATATGTCCGCCGGTGGAATTGTCGCGGCTTTCAACCAT
>CADARM010000065.1 GCA_902790275.1 uncultured Lachnospiraceae bacterium | reverse complement strand
GCTTCAGACTCGACTCTTTCGACAAGGGTGATTATCAGAAAGCCGTTGAGCAGGAAAACCTTGCAAGAAACATCGTTGAAGTTTTATATCCCAACGACAACCACTACGCAGGCAAGGAATTAAGACTTAAACAGCAGTATTTCTTCATATCCGCATCGGTTCAGGAAGCCGTAGCGAAATACATGAGAAATCATAAAGACATAAAGAAGTTTTACGAGAAAGTTACATTCCAGTTAAACGATACACATCCTACCGTTGCTATTGCAGAACTCATGAGAATACTTATGGACGAGTATTATCTTACATGGGACGAAGCTTGGAAAGTAACAACAAAGACATGTGCTTACACCAACCATACTATCATGGCCGAAGCACTTGAAAAATGGCCCATCGAACTTTTCTCAAGATTACTTCCCAGAATCTATCAGATCGTGGAAGAGATCAACAGAAGATTCATCGCCGAGATCGAAGCAAAATATCCCGGAAACAAGGATAAGATCGCAAAGATGGCTATCGTTTACGACGGACAGGTTAAGATGGCTCATCTCGCTATCGTTGCAGGCTATTCGGTAAACGGTGTTGCAAGACTTCATACGGAAATCTTAAAGAACCAGGAATTGAAGGATTTCTACGAAATGTATCCTTCCAAATTCAACAACAAGACAAACGGTATCACACAGAGAAGATTCCTTCTTCACGGCAATCCTCTTCTTGCAGACTGGGTAACCGAACATGTGGGCGACGAATGGATCACAGACCTTCCCCAGATCAAGGGATTAAAGGTATATGCATCCGACAAGAAAGCTCAGGCTGAGTTCATGAACATCAAGTATCAGAACAAAGTCAGACTTGCAAAATACATCAAAGAGCATAACGGTATCGATGTTGATCCGAGATCCATCTTTGACGTTCAGGTAAAGAGACTTCATGAGTACAAGAGACAGCTTTTAAACATCCTTCATATCATGTATCTTTACAATGAGATCAAAGAGCATCCCGAAAAAGAGTTCTTCCCCAGAACATTCATCTTCGGTGCAAAAGCGGCAGCAGGTTACAAGAATGCCAAGCTTACAATCAAACTTATCAATTCGGTTGCAGACGTTATCAACAACGACAAGTCCATCGACGGAAAGATCAAGGTTGTATTTATTGAAAATTACAGAGTATCGAACGCAGAGATTATCTTTGCGGCAGCAGACGTTTCCGAGCAGATCTCTACTGCATCCAAGGAAGCATCCGGTACAGGTAACATGAAGTTCATGTTAAACGGTGCCGTAACGATCGGTACAATGGACGGTGCAAACGTAGAGATTGTTGAAGAAGTCGGCGAAGAGAACGCATTTATCTTCGGTCTTTCATCCGACGAAGTAATCCGTTTCGAAAACTACGGCGGATACGATCCCATGGAGATCTTCAACAACGATCCCGATGTAAGAAAGGTCCTCATGCAGCTCATCAACGGTACATATGCCGAAGATACAGAGCTCTTCAGACCTCTTTACAACTCACTTCTTAATACATTAAGCACAAGCAAGGCCGACACATACTTCATCCTTAAGGACTTTAAGTCATATGCGGCAGCTCAGAAGAGAGTCGAAGAAGCTTACATGGATAAGAAGAGATGGGCTTACATGGCAATGATGAACGTTGCATGCTCGGGAAAGTTCACTTCCGACCGTACCATCAAGCAGTATGTTGACGAGATCTGGAAGCTTGATCACGTATCTTTATAATCTAAAATCCATACATAAAATCCGGTTCGAAAGAGCCGGATTTTTTTGTGCAAAAATCCTTCTAAAAAGGGTGGCTCTTGGCTAGTCCTACAATTGACATTCAAGCGATATTTTTATATCATTAAATATGGGTTTTTGTCTGTTTTTAAGAACAAAAATGTTAGTGAAATGATAGAGAATGATAAAAGAAGAACGATACTTCTTATCATCACGATGATATGCGGGATACTGGCCTTTTTATCGGTACTTAAGATCCCTCAGAAGGGCTATGCAAAGATCCGTTCGCTGATGAAAAAAGAGGTTGTCGTTTACGAAGAGAAAATAGATATAGACGGTCTTGATGAACCGTTTACCATATTCTTTGTGGCCGACTCGCACATATGTCTCTGCGATGACAGGGATAAAGAGTCAAAAGAGATCTGTGATAAAAGATATCAGGAATTCATCAGGGATTCCAAGGGTTCGGAAAAGAACTTTTCGATCGTCATGGACTATGTGAGAAAAGAAGATCCCGACCTGGTGGTTTTCGGCGGTGACATTACGGACGAAGCCACCTGCGCTTCCATCGATTATTTTAAGAAAGAAGCGGATAAGCTTTCATGTCCTTACTATCTTCTGATGGGCAATCACGATCTTTTGATAAACGGCGAATCTGCCTCGGCAGATGAGTACGAAGAGATCAGAAAAAGATATGATTTTGTCAGAAGCGACAGAAGTGCTTACAATATCGAAAGATTCGATCACTTTAACTTACTGCTTTTGGATGACTGCAACAATCAGGTCTGCAATGAAGTCGGGGAAGCGATAGCTGATCTTGAAAAAGACGGTAAACCCGTTATCATCGCACAGCATGTTCCGTTCGTTCCGACATACGGCGATTCGGACCTTCTGCTTCGGACCAATGACGTCTGGGGTTCAGCATATCTTGATTATTCGAGGGTCCTCATGGGAGAACATGCCAATCTTCCGAACGAAGCGACCTCAAAGCTCATAGATTTTGTTTCAAAAGAAGACGGACTGACCGATCTTATAATGGCGGGCCACATTCATTTTTACCACAGGGATCTTATGAGTCCCAAAACGGTTCAGACCGTTACGCCGCCCGCATTCGAAAGGGGAGTAATCAAAATTACTCTTTACTAAGATGAAAGATAAAGAACAAAACAAACTGCTCGCATTCTTAAAGAGCACGGATGAAAGATATATTGCGGCTTTTACGCTTATTGTATACATCATTCTTCTGATCCCGACGGTTTATCTCGGGAAATACAATTTCATGAAGGCCGATGATTTTTCTTTCGGACGAATACCGCACAGGGTATATGTCGAGACCGGCTCGTACCTTCAGGCACTGAAAGCCGGCTTCGATGTGGTAAAGGAATCGTACGAGACCTGGCAGGGAACGTTTTCAAGTATTTTCCTTATGTCGACGTTTCCGAGCGTAGCCAATTACCGGTTCTACAAACTCGTACCCGCCATAATGATCTTTATGATAACGGCTTCGGTCTTTACGTTGTCGTTTTCCTTAGTGTGCGGCGTTTTGAAGAATAAAAAGAGTTACGCGCTCATCATGGGAAGCGTGCTTTCCATGATCATGGTGGAGAGAATGTATACCGTGCCCGGCGCACTGTACTGGTATAACGCAGCGGTGCATTACACGTTCGCACAGTGCTCGTTCTTCCTTCTTGTGTCGGTGTATATCAATATCTTAAGGACAAAGTCGACGGCGCTTAAAGTACTGCTTTGCATCTTAAGCCTGATCCTTTCCGTAGAGATCGGCGGATCGAATTATTCGACAGTGCTGATCGCCGGAACCGCTTCGGTAAGCCTTTTTGTGATAATGCTCATCGCAAAAAAGAAAAAAGCGCTTATCATGCTTCCTTCGATAGTGACATTGATCATAGCGATCATAATAAATGTCACGGCACCCGGCAACAGGACAAGGGAAGCGTACTATGCGGGACTTGGCCCCGTAAAGTCGGTCCTCCTTTCGTTTAAGAGTTTCTTTGTATTCTCTTTTACGTGGACGGATTTCTTCACGATAGTGCTTTTCTTAATGATGATCCCGATTCTCTGGAACATCGTTTCGAAAACGGATTTTGAGTTTAAATACCCGTACCTTGTGGTGCTTTTGTCGATCGGCATCATAGCTTCGGGATTTACATCGAGTTATTACGGTATGGGCAACGAGGGGTTGTCCAGAACGCATAACGTTATAAAAGAAACATGGCAGATACTTCTCTTTTTTAACGAAGCCTATATCATCGGTTTTGTGAGAAAAAGATTTTTAAAAGAAAAAAAAGATCTGCCTTTATCGATCGCCCTGATCGTCGTATGTTACGCACTCGTTCTTTTGCAGCCGGCGTTTGTTAAGAAGCTCGGCACCATCACAAGTTACACCGCATTCGAGTATCTTCACTACGGACATGCGGGTGCTTTCTGGAACGAGAACATGGAAAGGCTTGCGATACTTGAAGACGAAAGCGTAACGGATGCAGTGCTTAAGCCTCATTCGGTAAAGCCTTTTTATCTTTACGTAAGCGATATCACAGACGATCCTTCAAACTGGGAAAACCTGGGTATGTCCGGATATTACGGAAAAAACTCGGTTAAACTGTCCGACGAATAAACGGACGAAATGAAAATAGTGTAAAAATGGGGAAAATTATTAGTATTGAGAGGAAATAATCATGACTAAGTGGATTATTGTCGTAGACGATGATACCGCAAATCTGCAGATGGCGGGCCACATCTTAAGCAAAAACAATATGAGGGTTACGGCGCTTAAGTCCGGAAAACTTTTGCTTGATTACATCAGAGACAAAGGTATTCCCGATCTGATCCTTCTTGACATAAAAATGCCTGAGATGGACGGCTTTGAGACGTTAAAATTACTGCGTGCCATGGAACGCGAAAAAGGACTCGGTGAAACGCCGGTTATTTTCCTGACCGCCGATGAAGATACAAATACCGAGAGCCGCGGTTTCGAAATGGGCGTATCGGACTATATCAGAAAACCTTTCAATCCCGAAGTTTTACTTCGAAGGATCGACAATATCGTTTCCAAACAGAAAGAGATGATAAGCCTTAAGAACGAGGCAAATACTGATAAACTTACGGGCTTTTTGAACAAGGCGGCAACAGGTACGGTACTTTCATCCGTATGTACTTCCGTAAACGGATGTCTTATGATGATCGACCTCGATTCGTTTAAGCTCGTTAACGATATCTACGGTCACGAGATGGGCGACAAAGTGCTCATTTCGTTCGCAAACATCATTAAGGACATCGTTCCCGAAGGCAGCAAATGCGGAAGGATCGGCGGCGACGAATTCGTTTCTTTCGCTGCAGGAGTCGATACCGAAGAGCAGGTTGCCGAGATCACAAAACTCTTAAACGAAAAATTAACGGCTTCCGCAAAAGAACTTATGGGCCCCGACATGAGCATTCCTCTCGGTGCATCCGTAGGTGCTGTTTTCGTGCCCAGACACGGCAACGATTACAACTCGCTCCTTAAATTTGCGGATAAATCTTTATACAGCGTCAAGAAAAACGGCAAGCACGGATACAGCTTATTCAGTGCCGAATCTTTCACTGAGGACGAGATGAACGTAACGGAACTCGACATTCAGTCCCTTTCCGAGATCCTCGGAGAAAGAAACATCCCGAACGTTGCGCTTCAGCTTGATTCGGACGCTTTTTCCCATGTTTACAGATACGTTATCAGATACATAATGAGACACCACCTCGGTGCCTGCAAGATTTTGTTCACGCTCAATAAATCCGACGCCGTTTCCGACAAGGAATTCAAGGACGGCTGCGACGAGTTCGGCAATCACGTGAGAAAATCCTTAAGAAAATCGGATATTCTCATGAGAAACAGATACAACCAGTATTTTGTTCTTCTTACAGACATCAGAGAGGATTCGATCAAGAAAGTATTAAGCCACATCATCGACAAATGGCATGAGGCTTACAAAGGCAATCTTGTGATCACTTACGAAACCGAATTCATCGGTCAGGAAAGCGAATCACACCTCATGAAGAAGGATAAAAAGGTTATCATCGTAGATGATGATTCCATCAACCTTCAGGTAGCCGGAAAAGTATTAAGCTCCGGCGGCATCCATGTTATCGCGCTTAAATCCGGGCAGGCACTTCTTGATTATTTCGACAATCCCGATGCGAGAGCGGACCTTATCCTTCTTGATATCAAGATGTCCGGACTTGACGGTTTCGAGACACTTTCACAGTTAAGACAGAGAGAAGGAGAGGCTGGAAGGATCCCCGTTATCTTCCTTACGGCAGACGAGAGTTCCGAAGCGGAGAGCAGAGGTCTTGCCATGGGCGCAATGGACTTTATCAAAAAGCCTTTCGTACCTGAGATCCTTATGCTTCGAGTAAGCCATCTTTTGGAACTTATCACACTTCAGAAACAGCTTTCCAGCGAAGTTGAAGAAAAGACAAGGGAAAATAAGAATCTTTTCCTTCACCTTGTTGAGTCACTCGCTGTTGCTATCGATACAAAAGACAATTACACCAACGGTCATTCTCAGAGAGTAGCCGAATACTCCAAAGAGATCGCAAAGAGAGCAGGTCTTCCCGAAAAAGAACAGGAAGAGATCTACATCATGGGTCTTCTTCACGATATCGGAAAGATCGGTGTTCCCGATGCCGTTATCAACAAACCGGACACTCTTTCGAACGATGAATACGAGATGGTGAAAAAACATCCTGTTATGGGCGCGCATATCCTTGAAAACATCAAGGAAGATCCCAACCTTGCACTCGGTGCAAAATTCCATCATGAGAGATATGACGGAAAGGGCTATCCCGAAGGACTTGCAGGGGATGAAATAGCCGAATCCGCCAAGATCATCGCAGTTGCGGATGCGTATGATGCCATGTCCAGCTTCAGAAGCTACAGAGGCGTTCTTTCTCAGGACACTGTTTACGAAGAGATCGAAAAAGGCAGAGGAACGCAGTTTGATCCGAAATATGCGGATATCATGCTGGAAATCATCAAAGAAGACAAGGACTACACTCTGAGGGAAAAGCAGGATGAAAAACAAGAAAGACTACAGTGATTTAAATGACAGTTTTCAGGCATCACATCTGATGCTTCTTATCGGATATACAATTCTGGCGACTATCCTGTCGGTAGAAACTTTTCTGATGGGCTGGGAAAAGTGGGCTCTGATCCCGATCATACTCGGAATCGCAGCAAGCTGGCTTATCCACATCCGTCAGCTCGTACATCCGAACATCAGGATGATCTTCTATGCCATCCTGATGCTTGTTTCTTATTTCTTTTACGGAATCCACCCTACAAGCAGATTCGATCTGGCCATCGTAATGGCTGCCATCATGGTGCTCTATACGATGACCGGACAGGAAAAACTCATTGTTTTTTCCATGATCACATATTACATTACCATGGGCTACTCGATCGGTCAGATGATAGTGGCAAGGGAAGAATTCAATTCGCTCGTCATAAGCAGGATAGCCATGCACTGTCTTGTCATCTTCCTTGTCGGCTGGTTCTGCCGTACGATCATCGATAAATGGGCACAGGTTCTCGGCAAGTCAAAAGACGAGATCATCATGCTCACGGATGCGACCGACAGATTAAACGATTTCCTTGCAAACGTTTCGCATGAACTTCGTACTCCCGTCAATGCGGTCATCGGTCTTTCCGGTATCTGTATTGACAAGGAAAACAACGAAGAGATCCGCCGCGACATGGTAGCCGTAAGAAACGCCGGAAGAAAAGTTGCCGAGCAGATCGGCGATATCCTGGACTATTCCGAGATCGACAGAAACAATATAGTCATCAACAACGAGGACTATATGCTCTCGTCCATTTTCAACGATCTGGTAACGGAGATCAGGGAATACAAATCAAAAGACGTTGAGCTTGTCATCGATGTCGATCCTTCGATCCCTTCGGTAATGAATTCCGATGCGGCAAAGCTTAAAAAGATCCTTAGAGCACTTATTTCCAACGGATTAAAATACACACACGAAGGCGGTGTTTACGTTCGTATCTCATCCGAAAAAATGGAATACGGCGTAAATCTTTCCATCGAAGTTACGGATACCGGTATAGGTATGACCGAAGAAGAACTCGAGAGAGTATACGAGAGATTTTATCAGGCTGATTCCGGAAGAGCGAGATTCGGCGGCGGTCTGGGCCTCGGCCTTTCGATCGTATCCGGTTTTGTTTCGCTGCTTGGCGGATTTATGATCATCAAGAGTAAACCCGATGTGGGAACAACGGTCCATGTAAGCCTTCCCCAGACGGTCGTAGACGAGACAAGCTGTATGTCCGTAGCAAAGCCCGAAGAACTCTGCCTCGGCGCATTCTTACATTTCGAAAAATTCCCGAACCCCATTGTTCGTGAATACTATAACTCAATGGTACTCAATATCGTTAACGGTCTGGGTATCCAGATGCACAGAGTTGACAATGCCGACAACTTAAGGAGACTTAAAGGTTCGCTTCACATGACGCATCTCTTTGTCGGCGAGGAAGAGTACTGTGCAAACATCGCACTGATGGAAGAGCTTGCAAAAGAAATGATCGTAGTCGTTGTGGCCAATGCAGACTTCGAACTTCCTTCAAAGTCACGTGCGAGAATAATGGAGAAGCCTTTCTACTGCTTCCCCGTAGTATCAGTGCTTAACACAAGCATCAATTCCGAAGAAAAGGGACCCGGAAAGCTTCGCTGCCAGGGAGTGAGAGCGCTCGTTGTCGACGACGAGCCCATGAACCTTGTCGTTGCAAAGAGTATCTTCAGAAGATACGGCATGATCGTATCCACCGTAACTTCCGGTCAGGAATCCATAGATATCTGCCGCGAGAAAACTTTCGACATTATATTCATGGACCACATGATGGGCGGCATGGACGGTGTCGAAGCGATGAAGAGGATCCGTTCGGATTCATTCGGTCTTGCAAACAATATCCCGATCGTCGCACTTACCGCAAATGCCATGAGTTCCGCAAAGCAGATGTTCTTATCAGAGGGCTTTGACGGATTCGTATCCAAGCCCATCGAGATCGAAGAACTCGAGCGTGTGCTCAAACAGGTTCTTCCCAAATCGAGCATTTCCTACGAATTCGACGATGAAGAGGATAAAAACGCAGCCGAAAAAGAATCGGCTGCAGAAGCTGAAAATGTTAAAAAGGAAGAGGATGTTCCCTTTACCGAAAAGCTTGCGGAAAGCGGAATAGACACCGAAGCCGGATTGAAATACTGCCTCGGTGACGAAGAATTTTATTCCACACTTCTTTTGCAGTTTGCAAACGAAGCATCGGAAAAGAAACCCGCACTCGGAAAGTACTTCGAAGACAAGGACTGGGGCAATTACGAGATCATCGTTCACGCTTTAAAGAGCACGGCCAAGATGATCGGCGCCATGAGTCTTTCCGAAGAAGCGTTAAAGCTTGAAAAGGCCGCAAAGAGCAAGGACGAAAAATACATCGCCGAAAATCACATCCGTGTCATGAAAGACTACGATGAGATCAGCGAAATGATACTTCTGATCCTCGATGAAAACGTTCAGTCCGGCGACGGAGAGATCCTTGAATTCAAACCCGACGGAATGGAAGATGAGGAACAGGGAATATTCGAGTTTGAATCCGCTGAATTTACGGAAGAAGAAGTATTCGAATTTGAGGCCGGAGAAGGCAAATAAACCAATGGACTTTATGGAGTCGTTTCAATGAAAAAAGAAGGATTACGCGATAAATTATTTAATAACGACATAGATATAAGACAGCGCCTTTTTGTCTTAAACGTACTTGTTACGGAGATAATCCTCGGCGTGGATCTGATCGAAGTCTTCCTTTTGGATGATATCCTTTATGACAAACTGCTTCTGCTCTTTGCCATGATAGCGATATTTCTTGTATGTCTGATCACGGTAAAAAAGAAAGTTGTGGGCTTTGGCGCAGCATTCATATGCTTCGGTCTGGGATACGTTTTCCTGCCCATCTCTTTTATAAACGGCGGCGGTATCAACGGTGACTGTCCGATATGGTTTGTCTACATCATTATCATGATAAGCATCCTGCTTAACGGAAAGACAAGGATCGCCTTTCTTATCGGCGAGCTTCTGATAGGAACGGCCTGCTATTACGTCGATCTTTTCCATCCCGAATGGATCGTTCCCACAACAAGAGAATGGGGCGTTTTCTTCTCATACATTTCCCTCGTAATGATCGGTATCGCGACAAGCATCATGGTTACGCTTGAGATAAGCCTTTTCACCAAGGAGAAAAAACGTACCGA
>CADARM010000064.1 GCA_902790275.1 uncultured Lachnospiraceae bacterium | reverse complement strand
CAGGTCCAGCCTCCGTCGGCTGTAATGATCTGCCCCGTAACATAAGCGGGCATTTCAGATAATTTGATGATGCATTTTGCAATCTCTCCGGGTGTTGCGGCACGGCCCATCGGGATCTGATCGAAGAGTTCATTGAGTTCATCGTCCGAAAGGTGTGAATTCATCGGGGTATCCACAAGACCGGGAGAAATGGCATTTACGCTTATTCCCGATAAGGCAAGTTCTTTTGCGAGAGCTTTTGTGAAAGCGTTTACACCGCCCTTGGTGGCAGAGTATGCAACTTCGCAGGAAGCTCCGACATTTCCCCATACGGAAGATACGTTGATTATCTTTCCGGATTGTTTTCTGACCATTCCGGGTATAACGACCGAAGATGTCGCATACACACTGTTAAGATTGATGTTTACTATATTGTTCCATGAAGAAGCACTCATATCTTGGAAAAGTCCGACATAGGATACTCCTGCATTATTTATAAGAATGTCGATAGTTGTTTCGCCGAGAAAATCGTCGAGTGCATCTTTTGATCTTGCCGTATCCGAAAAATCTATGGAAGCAGTGAAGACTTCGATATCATATCCCGAGGAAAGTTTATCGGCGAATTCATCGAGTTCGTTTATCCTTGAATTGCAGACAAGGAAAAGATTACATCCCGCTTTGGCAAATTCGAGTGCCGTTGCGCTTCCTATCGATCCGCTTGCTCCTGTTATAAGTACGTTTTTTCTCATCGTGTTTTCCTTTAGCAGTTAATTTGTTTTTCGTACCAGTGCAGCCAGTACATCGTCGATCGAATTTGATTCGGCGAAGAGAGTGTTGACCGCTTCGTTTATTCTGTCTATATAATGCGCATCCGAATCCGTGATGACATTACAGTTTCTTAAATACGGGTTCGATTCCTGAAGTTTGTGAAGATTCGCCATGTTGGCGAGTTCGAAACATTTAAATTCCGTATCGGGCGGAACGAAACCTAAGTTTGACATCAGCGAAAAAGAATTCTTGTCTATATGCGCAGGGATCATAACTCCGTTAAAAGGTTTTATCACATCATCGACTTTATCGAAAGAGATGTCCGTGGCAGAGATCAGAAGAGTGGGAAATGTTCCGATCACCTCATCGTTCTCATCGCATAAGAACTGGTCTCCGAAAGCCTTCGGATCGTTAGGGATCTGAAGGATACGGGGTTCGACATACGCATCAAAACCCATGGCATCTTCAATATTATGAAAAAGGCAAAGAACGTGAACTTCTTCGCTTGTGGTAAGTTCCATACCGGGAATAACGGTAATTCCGTATTCTTTTCCGATAGCCATGGCGGCAGCACAGTTTTTACATGTGTTGTGATCTGTTAACGCGATTACGTCGAGATTTTTAATTACTGACATTCCGACGATGTTTCCGGGCGTTGATTCATTATCGCCGCACGGAGACAGGCAGGAATGGATATGCAAATCGTAATGAAGCGGGATCATAAAGAATTTTTTACAAGAAGAGCGGCATCGAATATAGGAAGGTCTGTTTTGTATACCGCAATTCCTTCCTCCTTCGCTTTATCAATAAGAGTACTGTCAAAAGTTGTTCCTTCCGCAAGTATGATGCAGGCAACATCTGTAAGGGATGCAACGGCTAGAGTATTGACGTTTGCCATTACCGTGACCCATGCGCTTCCCGAAGGTGCTTTGCCCATTGCGATCGAAAGAAGATCGCAGCAGAATACTCCGGTTATTTCCGTGTCCTTATCGTCGGATAAGAGACTGAATTCATCAAATTTATTTAAGTCGCTGACTTTCATTTTCTATACCTCTGGTTTACATAAGATTAGATCAGATTCCTTCGCTGAGCTCGGCGATATCTTCGGAGAGCTTATGGATGTATTCACGCAATACATGGATGCAGTCCTGTTTGCGGGCTATGCCTTTAACGATATCTTCGGCAAGTGCTTTACATGTAGGCGCACCGCAGCATCCGCAGTCAAGACCCGGGAACTCTTTTGTGAGTTCCTCGATCTTATTCATTTTTTCCATCGATTCCTTAAGATTGTCAGCAAGTTCGAATACGGGCTGGTACTCAACCTGAGTCGTCCAGTCGACATGATATTCGCCGTATGAATCGGAGCGGGCTGCGGCAACGGGAAGATATTTTCTCAAATGCTGCATTTTTGCTTTTGCGGCAAACGGGTTCTCTACATTCATTACGCCGCCGACGCATCCGCCGTTGCAGGCATTGAGTTCGATAAACTCAAGGTTCTGCGAAAACTTGTCGTCTTCGAGATCTTCGAGAACGTGGATAACGTTTTCGATACCGTCAGCAGCCACACATGAATCGGAGAGAAGTCCGCCGACTTCACCGCCCGTGATACCCCAGCTTATACCGATCTTTCCGGAACGGGAGAGATCTTCGGGCTGTTCGACAAATTTGGGCATCTCGGAAAGGAGGATAGGATAGATATCCTTTATCGCAAGAACTTCGTCTATATTGCTTTTTTCCATCCCGATCGGATTCTTTACGCTCGTAACCTTGCTCGCGCAGGGTGAGAGGAAAAAGATCCCTATTTCTTCAGGTTTTAATCCTGTTTTTTCGACTGCCTGTTTTCTTGCAAGTTCACCTGCGAGTTCGGCAGGAGTGATAAGGGGCAGGAGTTTGTCGCAGAGATTCGGGAAACGAACCTGAACAAGTCTTACCACGGTAGGACATGCTGTGGATATAAGAGGCCACTGGTCCTTATGACTTGCGATATATTTTCTGGATTCTTCGGATACGATCTCAGCTGCCGCACTTACTTCGAAAACATCATCGAAACCGATGTTTTTGATCGCGGTCAGAAGGATATTGATATCCTCTAAGTTGTTAAACTGTGCACAGAGACTCGGAGCGGGGAGTGCAACGGTATATTTGTATTTGTCGGTAGCGTCGATAAAATCTCTTTTGGCTTTCTTTGCGTGATGAGGACAGATCCTTATGCATTCACCGCAGTCGATGCAGCGGCCGGGAGTGATCACGGCCTTGTTGTTTCTTACACGGATAGCCTGGGTCGGACATCTGTTGATACAGTTTGTACAACCCTTACAAAGATTCTCTATTAAGTATACCGAATTACCGTAGTGGTCCATAAATGTCTCCGAGTTACCTTTTGCTTATAACTAAATATTTATCACCATGGTTACTGTTGTTCCGACACCGAGTTCTGTTTTTATATCCATCTGGTCGGAATTCTTTTTCATATTGGGAAGTCCCATGCCTGCACCGAATCCCAGGGATCTTACCTTGTCCGGTGCGGTAGAGTATCCTGCCTGCATCGCTTTTTCGATATCCGCGATACCGGGACCTTTATCTGCAAGTATCAGTGTTATCGCATCTTCGCTTATCGTAACTTTTATCTTTCCGCCGTAAGCGTGGATGATCATATTTATTTCGCCTTCGTAAAGAGCTATCGCAACTTTTCTGATGGCATCCGGTGAAACACCGAGCTGTTTTAATTTCTTTTTAACGTCGCTTGAAGCTTCGCCCGCTCTAGTAAAATCTTCATTGGAAACAGTGTAGTTAAGCTCCATCAATTCAGCCATCAATGATACCTCCTCTTAATCCGTGTTCGTAAAGTAATCCGCATGAGGAAAACATTCTGTGTGAAGTTACTATTATGGGAAGCCCCATCTCGTCGGCCATCTGGATCATGGTCTCGTCGGGTGTCTTTCCTCTTACAAATATGATCGCAACGATATCCATCATTTCAGCAGTCCTTATAACCTGAGGATTGCAAAGTCCCGTCATAAGAACACACTGAGTCTTGGCAAATGCCAGAACATCACTCATCATATCCGAACCGCAGGCGGTTAAAACTTCATTATTAAGACCGTCCTTGCCCGCAATGCAGGTGGCGTCCAAAATACCCAAAATATCGTTTACTGTCATAATAAACCTCCGTATTATGTTTAAAAATGGGGATAATGATACTGTCGAAAAACAATACCATAAAAAATAAGAAAAATTATTCAGATTTTACCCCACCAAAAATACATAAATATTATATCAACAGGGAAACTTTTTTTCAAGCAAATCGACGTGGGGGAGAGAAGAGAATAAAACCTACCGAAAGCATAGGTAAATAGGCGTTTTTCAGGCGAAAAAATATTCAAAAAAATTAAAAAATTGATAGAAATATATATTGCTTTATGCTAAAATAATTGCTATGTACGACTATTGGAAAATAGTATTGTTAAAAATTTATCAAGGAGGTTTTTAGGATGAGTTCCAAGAAAACAACTGTCCCTTTTGCCGGTACAAAAGAGCAAGAGGAAGCACTCAAGAAAATCATCGCTGAAAACAAAGACCAGAAGGGTGCCTTAATGCCTGTTATGCAGAAAGCTCAGGATATCTATGGTTACCTTCCCATCGAAGTTCAGACGATGATCGCGGACGGAATGGGTATTCCCCTCGAGAAAGTTTACGGAGTATCAACATTCTATTCACAGTTCGCACTTAATCCCAAGGGTAAATACCAGATCTCGGTATGCCTTGGTACTGCATGTTACGTTAAAGGTTCGGGAGATGTTTATGCGAAGATCGAAGAGATCCTCGGTATCAAGGGTGGCGAATGCACACCTGACGGCAAGTTCTCTCTTGACGCCTGCAGATGCGTAGGTGCCTGCGGACTCGCACCGGTTATGATGATCAACGACGAAGTATTCGGACGTCTTAAACCGGACGATGTTAAAGGTATCTTAGAACAGTTTAACTAAGAATCTCTTATTTTGGGAGATAAATGCCCATGATGACAGAAATATCCCTAAACATACTTGATGTTACCGAGAACTCCACAAGGGCGGGCGCGAGCGTAGTTCACATTACCGTTGAAGTTGACGAAGAAAAAGATCTTCTCAGAGTCTTGATAGAAGACAACGGGTGCGGAATGAGTAAGGAACAGCTTGCTTCGGTTAAAGATCCTTTTTTTACGACCAGGACCACAAGGAAGGTAGGACTCGGTGTTCCGTTTTTCAGAGAAGCGGCGCTTCAGGCAAACGGCAGTTTTGATATTGAGTCCGAGCCCGGAGTCGGTACCAGGGTAACCGCTGAATTTCAACTGAGTAATATAGACAGAATGCCCCTGGGAGATATTACAGGTACAATCCATCAGCTGGTGATATATCATCCGGATACTGATTTTGTTTATAAGTATGTTTTTAACGGGAAGTCTTTCACGATGGACACGAGAGAGTTTAGAGAAATATTGGGAGACGTTCCTTTTGATAATAAAGAAGTTTCCGATTACATCAAAGAATATCTTTCGGAAAACAAATATAATACAGATAATGGTAAAAATATCTAGTTTAGGAGGAAAGCTATGAAATCTCTTGAAGAATTAAAAGCAATAAGAGACAAAATGCAGGGCCAGGTAGGTCTTCGTGCAGAATCCGAAGCAAGCACCAGAGTTGTTGTCGGTATGGCAACATGCGGTATCGCATCAGGTGCAAGACCTGTACTTACAGCTTTAGCTGATGCAGTTGCCGAGAAGCAGGTTCCCGATTGCTCGGTTACACAGACAGGTTGTATCGGACTTTGCCAGTACGAACCCATCGTTGAGGTTATTCAGCCCGGTAAGGAAAAAGTTACATATATTAAGATGACACCCGAGAAAGCTCTTGAAATCGTTGACAAGCATCTTCTCAGAGGTCAGGTTGTTACAGAATACACAATCGGCAACCAGTTAAAATAATTTAAGGAGGAAAATTTAATGTATCGTTCACACGTATTAGTTTGCGGTGGTACAGGATGTACTTCCTCCGGAAGCCAGGCAATCATCGACACATTCGAAGCCGAGATTGAAAAGAATGGCTTAAAAGATGAAGTAGCTGTTGTACGTACCGGTTGTCACGGTCTTTGTGCATTAGGACCTATCGTACTTATTTATCCCGAGGGATCTTTCTACTCAATGGTTAAGAAGGAAGATGTTCCCGAGATCGTTTCCGAGCATTTGCTCAAAGGTAGAGTTGTTACAAGACTTCTTTACCAGGAAACAGTTAAAGAGGAAGAAGTTATTCCCCTTGTTGAAACAGGATTCTACAAGAAGCAGAAGAGAGTTGCCCTTCGTAACTGCGGTGTAATCAATCCCGAAAACATCGATGAATATATCGCTGTAGACGGTTATCAGGCTCTTGCAAAGGTTCTTACGGAAATGACACCCGAGCAGGTTATCGATACACTTCTTGCAGCAGGCTTAAGAGGACGTGGCGGTGCAGGTTTCCCTACAGGTCAGAAGTGGAAACTCGCAAGAACTCTCGTTCCCGATGCAGATCAGAAATATGTATGTTGTAACGCCGATGAAGGTGACCCCGGTGCTTTCATGGATCGTTCCGTTCTTGAAGGCGATCCCCATGTAGTACTCGAAGCTATGGCTATCGCTGGTTACACTATCGGTGCTAATCAGGGTTATATCTACGTTCGTGCAGAATACCCTATCGCTATCCAGAGACTTCAGATTGCCATCAACCAGGCAAGAGAATACGGATTACTTGGTAAAGACATCTTCGGAACAGGTTTCGATTTCGATATCGACCTTCGTTTCGGTGCAGGTGCTTTCGTATGTGGTGAAGAGACAGCTCTTATGACTTCCATCGAAGGAAACCGTGGTGAGCCTCGTCCCCGTCCTCCTTTCCCTGCAGTTAAGGGTCTTTTTGCTAAGCCTACAGTTCTTAATAACGTTGAAACATATGCAAATATTCCCCGTATCATCTTAAACGGTGCTGAATGGTTTGCTTCCATGGGTACAGAGAAGAGCAAGGGTACCAAGGTATTCGCTCTCGGCGGTAAGATCAACAACACAGGTCTTGTAGAAGTTCCTATGGGTACAACACTTCGTGAAGTTATCGAAGACATCGGTGGCGGCATTCCTAACGGAAAGAAGTTCAAAGCAGCTCAGACAGGTGGTCCTTCAGGCGGATGTATCCCTGCAGAGCATTTTGATATTCCTATTGATTACGATAACCTTATCTCTATCGGTTCCATGATGGGATCCGGCGGACTTATCGTAATGGACGAAGACAACTGTATGGTTGATATCGCTAAGTTCTTCCTTGAATTTACGGTAGACGAATCATGTGGTAAATGTACACCTTGTCGTATCGGTACAAAGAGAATGTACGAGATGCTCGACAAGATCACAAAGGGTAAAGCTACACTCGAAGATCTCGACAAGTTGGAGGAACTTTGCTACTACATCAAAGCCAACTCACTTTGCGGTCTCGGACAGACAGCTCCCAACCCCGTTCTTTCCACTCTTCGTTATTTCAAAGACGAGTACGTTGCTCACGTTGTTGAGAAGAGATGTCCTGCAGGCGTATGTAAGGATCTCTTAAGCTTCTCGATCGACAAAGAAAAATGTATCGGATGCGGAATGTGTGCTAAGCAGTGTCCTGCAAGTGCTATTTCCAAGACAGATTACATTGCACCCGGTAAGAAATTACCCGCAATGGCAATCGATACCAGCAAGTGTGTTAAGTGCGGTGCTTGTATGGCTACATGTAAGTTCAGTGCTATTTCTAAGAAATAATAGGAGGGAAGATAATGGAATCCATTAATATTACAATAAATGGTATGGCTGTCGAAGCGCCCAAAGGATCCACTATTCTTCAGGCTGCCAAGAGTGCCGGCATCGATATACCTACTCTTTGTTACTTAAAAGAGATCAATGAGATCGGTGCATGTCGTATCTGTATGGTAGAGGCAGACGAAGGAAGAGGAGCAAGACTTGTTGCTTCATGCGTATACCCTATCACAGAAGGAATGAAGGTTTATACCAACACTCCCAAGGTTCTTGAATACAGAAAGAAAACATTACAGCTCATTTTGTCTGACCATGATAAGAAGTGTCTTTCATGTGTACGTTCAGGCAAGTGTGAACTTCAGAAATTATGCCATGACTTCGGCGTAGACGATGAGAACAAGTATGCAGGTGTTACAAACGAGTTCGAAATCGATGATTCCGCTGCACACATGGTAAGAGATAACAATAAGTGTATCAACTGCCGTCGTTGTATCGCTGCTTGTGAAAAGACACAGGGCATCGGCGTTATCGGCGCAAACAACAGAGGTTTCATCACAGAGATCTCTTCACCCTTCGGTATGGGTCTCGGAGAAACAGCCTGCGTATGCTGTGGACAGTGTATCGCTGTATGTCCTACAGGTGCTATCTATGAGAAGTCAGATGTTGACAAGATCATGGCTGCTATTGCAGATCCCGAGAAGCACGTTGTTGTTCAGACAGCTCCTGCTGTAAGAGCAGCACTCGGCGAGCCTTTCGGATTCCCTATGGGAACAGGCGTAGAAGGAAAGATGGCTGCAGCTCTTCGTCGTATCGGATTCGAGAAAGTATTTGATACAGACTTCGCTGCTGACGTTACTATCATGGAAGAAGCTACAGAATTACTCGGCAGAGTAACAAACGGCGGTGTACTTCCTATGATCACATCATGTTCACCCGGATGGATCAAGTTCTGTGAACATTACTATCCCGATCAGTTGGATCACCTTTCATCATGCAAGTCACCTCAGCAGATGTTCGGTGGAATCCTTAAGACATACTACGCAGAGAAGATGGGCTGGGATCCCAAGTCTATCGTTTCTGTATCAGTAATGCCTTGTACAGCTAAGAAGTTTGAGATCGGCAGACCTGACCAGTCAGCTGCAGGCGTTCCCGATCTTGACTACACAATGACAACAAGAGAACTTGCAAGACTTATCGAGAGATGCGGTCTTGACTTCAAGAATCTTCCCGATGAAGCATTTGACGATCCTATGGGTGAGTCTACAGGTGCTGCTGTTATCTTCGGTGCTACCGGTGGTGTTATGGAAGCTGCTCTTCGTACAGCTGTTTGGAAACTCACAGGTGAGACAAACGATTCTCCTCTTGAATTCAAGGAAGTTCGTGGCGTAGAAGGTATCAAGGAAGCTACATATGAAGTAGCAGGCATGAAGGTTAAAGTTGCAGTTGCTTCAGGTCTTGCAAACGCAAGAGTTATCATGGATAAGATCCGTGCAGGCGAAGCTGATTACACATTCGTTGAGATCATGGCTTGTCCCGGCGGCTGCGTAAACGGTGGCGGACAGCCTCAGGTTCCCGCTTCTGTACGTAACTTCACAGACATCAGAGCTGAGAGAGCTAAAGCTCTTTACAACTACGATGAGAATATGCCCAGAAGAAAATCTCATGAAAACGAATCTGTTAAGAAGCTTTATGCTGAATACTTTGGTGAGCCTAACAGCCACAGAGCACATGAAGTTCTTCATACAAAATATGTACAGAGAAAGATTCATGAAATCTAATTAAAATCAGAATGAGGACAGCTTTTTCATAAGGTTTTTCCTGCATTCTTTGTATGCACTCGAAGTCCCTTTTTGGGGCTTCGGGTGCCGTTTCGTTATAAAAGAATTCAATTTTTGTATAGTTAAAGATTGTTTTGTTTTCATACGTTGGGGGACGTTATATGAAAAAAAGAATTCTTTGTTCGTCGATAGTTTTATTGCTGTCATTTTCTTTAGCCTGCGAAGGTGAACACTTTAACGATAAGGTTTACGATACTTCTTTAAACGTAACTAAAGAAGTTTTTTCGACAGATAATAAGGATATTGATTCCGCTTCCGCTAAAGGAACGGAAGAAATTTCAGAGAATAAAGACAAAGGTTTTGAAAATACCGCTGAAACCAGCGAAGATATAAATTCAGGATCCGTTGCAAAGAATGAAGATTCAGAGGATACGGATATAAACGAAGATATGATGAACAACGAAGATAAGAGCGTTTCCGATGAGGAAATACCGAGTCTTGATGATTATATAATTAGTGATCTTTCGGGTTCATATGTTGCAATAAAATCCGCGATAGTTCGCGAAGGACCTTCGATGAGTTTTGAAAAGGTCGGTCAGGTCGAAGCGAATGAAGTTGTGGAAGTTACAGGCGAGACCGATAACGGATGGTATAAATTCATATACGATTCGGGAGAAGGTTTTGCAAATCAGAAGTTCTTTGAAGACAAAGAATCTTTTGACAAAGAA
>CADARM010000063.1 GCA_902790275.1 uncultured Lachnospiraceae bacterium | reverse complement strand
TCCTTGAAGAGTTCACGACACTCGTCAATCCCGGAAAACACATCCCCGAGGATGTTACCGACATTCACGGCATAACGGATGAGATGGTTAAGGATGCACCGAAGGCCAAGGAAGCACTTACCCAATTCATAGATTTTATCGGCGATGATATTTTAGTCGGCCACAACATCAAATCCTTCGACTTAAAGTTCATAACGGCCGAATGCAATCGTCAGTTCGGAAAAGTCCCGACCAACGATTACGTCGATACGCTTATTTTGGCAAGACAGTGCATGCCCGAGATGGCACACAAGAACTTAACGGTCCTTGCAGAGCATTTCGGAATATCACCGGAGGGCGCGCACAGAGCACTCGTCGACTGCAGGATGAACCAGAAGGTTTACGAATGCCTAAAAGGCGAGATGGATAAGTTTGAGGCAGGAAAGAAATCCATCCCGATGTGCGCAAAGTGCGGCAGGAAGATGGTTTTAAGAAAAGGAAAATTCGGCGAATTCTGGGGCTGCAGCGGATATCCCGAGTGCCACAATACGATGAATATTCCCGGATGACGCCCGACACCGATGCCGAGCACAAATGACGCCCGACCTCGCCGGGCCGGAAATGCTTATTATTTATGAACGAATACCTATTTGATTTCATAAAAGTGAATAATCTGAACGAACCCGGATTGGAAGCTTACAGTCAGAAGAACGAAGTGGGACTTCTGAGAGCAAACGAACCAGATCCCGGTTTTTTTATTTGCGAAAGTTCCAAGGTGATCTTACGTGCACTTGATGCAGGATACGAACCTGTATCCGTACTGACAGCGATAGAAGAACCTGACACCGAGACGGCAGCAGTTTATGAGCGCTGTAAGAACGTTCCTATCTACTTTGCACCCGATCCTGTGTTCCGTGAACTCTCGGGATATGCCTTAACGGGCGGAATTTTGGCCAAGATGAAGAGAAACCCCCTTCCCTCTATGGAAGAGACCATAAAGGGCAAAAGCCTCATAGCGGTCCTTGAGAACGTTCAGAACCCCACCAACATCGGAGCGATATTCCGTTCGGCAGCAGCGATGAAGGTCGAAGCAGTTATAATCACTTCCGACTGTGCGGATCCCTGCTACAGAAGATCCGAGAGAACGAGCATGGGATGCGTATTCCAGATCCCCTGGACGAAGACGGATAAGGACGGGGATTATTTAAAGATATTAAAGGAAAACGGTTTCGCGACCGTGGCCATGGCCTTAAACGATAAAGCCGTAAGCATCTCCGATCCCGCGATAAAGAAAGAAGAAAAGATAGCCGTGATCTTAGGTAACGAAGGATACGGCCTTAAAGAAGATACAGTCGAAAACTCAGACTATGTTGCGATGATACCGATGAACCCGGTCGTTGATTCGCTCAATGTCTCTGCAGCCGGTGCAGTTATGTTCTGGGAACTTTCACAAAAAAGATAGGTGCCCCAAAAAACCTCTTTACAAACCCGAACAAATGTTCTATTATATCAGGTACGAAAGAGGTATAGTTATGCAACCGGTAAAAGCAGATGTTATTTGCCTGCATGCCAAAGACGGGACGGTCAGGCCGCTTCGAGTCAGGATCTCCGACGAGGACGGGCAGTATCAGGCATATTCGATAAAAGAATGCAGAGACCTCTCCCACCAGGGAGCCAGGACGATGCCCGACGGTCTTATCGTCACCAACAATACTCTAAATTTTGAGTGTAAGATCAATGTCTTCGGACGAGAGAAGACGATACGTTTATACAGCAATCCTCCTTACCTTGAATGGAAGATGACTCATCAGTAAAAAATAACCCCGTGGCATAACCACGGGGTTTTAAAGTTATATTAAAGTTTTAATTATTCAAGTCCGTAAAGAGCCATGATCTCTTTTCTCTTAAGTTCGTTTTCAATACTGATATCCTTGATCTCTCCGTCATAGAAGTACATTGAATATCCGTTGAATGAAGAACCGCCGTCGTAGTATACATATCCCTTTGTATCATCCTTTTCGTCTCTCTCGACCTGGAATCCCAAAGGCTCAAGGAGCTTAATTGCTTCATCGAGGTTATTGTGATATTCAACACCGCCGCAGATCTTAACTTTGATCTTTGCGCCGTGATCTCTCATCTCGAAAGCATCTACGAAACAGTTTTCAATGGAAGTTGCGTTCTCATCGTAGTTTCTTACGTAATCCCAGAACTCCCAGTTGTTCTTTCTTAAAGTAACTTTTCCTGATCCGGAACCGTCGATGATATCTTCTGACTTGCTTTCAACGATCTCCCAGCCGTTCTTTGTGAATTCGCTTACGGGGCAGGGAAGCTTGTATAAAGCACCGTCAAGTTCGAAGATGTAATCTGCGGGGTTATCGGACATTGCTGTAGGAGCTACATAAGCAGCTGTGATGGCGGGGATCTCTGTGCTGAGCTCACCCTGAACAAAACCTTCGGGTTCAACGAAGTTATCCATGTTAATGTTATCGATGTAATCGCCTTCGCTCATGTTAAGGGAGATTCTTACTTCTCTGCTGTAATCTTCCTTGTAGGTAAGGTATCTGTAATCGGTCTCTAATACTGTGCTGTCATGCTCATCTGTAGGATCACCGATCGCTGCGATGACATCATCATAACTTGAACCGAAAAGGTCGACACCGCCGGATATCTTAACATCTGCACCCTTAAGATCGTGATCGCTTAAATCGATACCGTTGATAACACATTCACGTGCGGTCTTTGCATTGATATCCCAGTTACAGATATCTACAGTGATCTTTAAACCGTCTTTTTCAAAATGATATAAGCCGTAATATCCGGAACCGAGAGATTCATCGATATCGCTGTACTTGTTGGGTGTCCAGCCGAGTGCGAGAAGATCGTTAGTGTACATGGGAAGCTGAAGGATCTCGCCGTTGATGCTTACCTGATAATCGTAAAGACTGTCACTTAACTCCGAAGGCTGTACATAACCGCTGACTACAGGGGGAGTTACAGGTTCGGGATCGGGTTCAGGCTCGGGTTCGGGTTCGGGCTCGGGTTCGGGCTCGGGATCCGGAGCAACTTCGGGCTTAACGGGATCGGGAACAACTTCTGTTGAAACGATTTCTTCTTCCTCTTCTTTTCCGTTCTTTCCTGTAAGGCTGCTAAGATCAGGTACCAGCTGACAGCCTACGAGGGAAAGTAACATACTTAACATTGCTATTATCGAAATAAGTTTTTTCATGATACATTCCTCCTTAAAACATTTTGCATTATAACATGGATGTTAAATATTGACAAACGCAATTTCCTTATATATATAAATGGATTTATGCCAAAAATATGACAAAAATGCCCCGAAAACACCATAAAATCCATAGACACACCCGGTTTTTGAAACTATAATTGTGTCTATGAATACGAAGAAATTCTTTGAGAGCCTGACGTCGGTTCTTTTAATAGTTATAGGGGCTTTGCTCGCAGCTTTTTCCGTAGCGTGCATCCTTCTGCCCAATGACGCCATAGATTACGGAACAGCCGGAATAGCGATCATAATAAGCAAACTGACGGGATTCAACCTGTCGCTTTGCGTTTTTTTGGTATTCCTTCCTTTCGTTATAGGCGGACTTTTCATCCTCGGTATCAAATTTTCGATAAAAGCGGTCATCGGTTCACTTGCATATACGGTGGGCCTTGCTTTCTTTGAAAAGATCCCGTTTGAATTAAATACCGAACACTTCATCGCGGTAGCTTTCGGCGGAGCCCTCCTTGGTGTCGGATTATCCCTTATCCTTAAAAGCGGCGGCTGTATCGACGGCTCCGAGATCTTAGCCAATATCATCCTTAAAAAAGTTACTGACAAGACCGGCAGAAACTACAGTATGATGCCGATCCTCGTCGGCTTTAATCTTTGCGTATATACTGCGGTATTTTTCTTAATTGACAGAAACGCATCTCTTTTAAGTCTTCTCGTTTACATCGTTGCGACGGTCATCATCGACCGCTACACCGACCATTTCGAAGCCATCAAGCAGGTTACGATCATCACGAAAAACGAAGAGGAACTTATCGAGAGCATAAAAAAGGACTTAAACAAGACCTGTACGATCATCGAATCAAAGGGTGCCATCGCGGGAGAGAACAAGACTCTTTTCTGCTATGTCAATTATTTCGAACTTCAGAAACTTCGTGACATTATCCAGAAACATAAAGGATCTTTCAGTACTGTCACCACTATAGATGAGATCATAAGATAGTATTTGACGGAGGTGTGTGGTGAAATCCATTCAGACCAAATTCATAGTTGTAATTTCAGCGCTTATAATCCTTGCGACGGGATCATTCCTTCTGCTTTCCTTATACAGAACGAACATGATCTTAAATAACGACTCCGAGGAAATTCTGACGCAGGCTGCGAATCACAATGCGAATATCATAGACGAAAACTTCATCTCGATCGAGCAGTCGGTAGATACTATCTTTAACTATGCCGTTCAGCGTACTCAGGTTCACAAAGACTTTCTGACCAACGAAAAAAGCCGTGACCAGTACACGACCGATATCTCCGAACTCGGAAGAAGTATCGCCGAAAACACGCAGGGTGCGATGGCGGTTTATTTAAGATACAATCCCGATGACTTCGGACCTACCGACGGTTTCTGGTACACGATCGTCGTGGGCGAGGAAGATGCGTGGATCTCCGCCGAACCTACGGATATGAGCCTTTATGAAAAAGATGACCTCGAGCACGTAGGCTGGTATTATATCCCGGTTGAAAACGGAAAGGCCATGTGGATGGATCCGTATTTTAACAAAAACTTAGGCGTCGAGATGATCTCATACATCGTTCCCTATTACTACAATGATTACACTGTCGGTATCATGGGAATGGATATCGACCTTTCACTTTTAAGAGAAGCCGTATCGAAGGTTACGGTTTACGAAAGCGGCCGTGCTTTTCTTTTAACAAAAGACGGCGACATTATCTATCATCAGGATTATCCCGACGGCATCGCATATCAGGATCTTCCCGAAAATACGAGAAACTTCATCAATAACGTACTCAGTTCCGAGATGGATAAATCCTACATCTATCAGGAAAAAGACGGCGTTACGAAAAAGATGATCTTAAAGGAATTAAAGAACGGAATGATCTTCGGTCTTTATGCACCTACAGCCGAGATCAACGCTCCGCAGAAAAGCCTTTTAAATCAGCTTCTGATCATTTTCTTCGGTATCCTTATTTCGGGAATGATCATCAGTTTCCTGCTTGTAAGAACCATCGTAAAACCTCTTAAGAACATGACCCGTATCGCCAAGGAATATGAAAAAGGCGATTTCGCGGAAGTTATGGACGTTGACAGCCAGGACGAGATCGGTGTATTGTCGCGAAGCCTTCAGACGATGGCGACTTCCTTAAAGACGCAGATCGAGATCGCGGATACCGCCAACAAGGCAAAGAGTGATTTCCTCGCGAACATGTCACATGAGATAAGAACGCCTATCAATGCGGTCCTCGGCATGAACGAGATGATCCTCCGCGAATCAAAGGACGATAACATCAGGGATTACTCGCAGAGCATCCAGATCGCGGGCAAGACGCTTTTATCCCTTATCAACAGTATCCTCGACTTTTCAAAGATCGAAGACGGTAAGATGGAGATCATCCCCGTAAAATACGACTTGTCTTCGATGCTTCACAATTTGGTTAATTCAAACCTCGAGCGCTCCAAGTCAAAGGGCCTTGAGTTTAAAGTCGATATAGATGAAAACTTACCTTCCGTTCTCTACGGCGATGATGTGCGTATCACCCAGGTCATCATGAACCTTTTAACCAACGCCGTTAAATACACGGAAAAAGGTTATATCAAACTCTCGGTACGCGATGCCGGAAGAGACGTGGAAGGCATTTTGCTCGCCGTTTCCGTAAGCGACACCGGTATCGGTATCAAATCCGAAGACAGGGAAAAACTTTTCGAATCATTCGAACGTCTTGATAAAGAAAGAAACAGAAACATCGAAGGCACGGGCCTCGGTATGTCGATCGTCACGAGACTCCTTACGATGATGGGAAGTAAGTTAAGTGTTGAGAGTACCTACGGCGAAGGCTCTGTATTCTCATTCCTTTTAAAGCAGGGTATCGTTGACGAAACACCCATGGGCAACTATGGTGTCCGTCTTTCAAAGAGCAACGAGCAGAAGGTTGAAAGATACCTCTATGCCAAGGGTGCCAAAGTTCTTGTCGTTGACGATAACGAGATGAATCTGAAAGTCGCAAAGAACTTAATGAAGCGAAGCGGAATCATTCCTGATCTCGCACTTTCCGGACAGGAAGCCATCGACAAAGTCAAAGAGAATAAGTACGATATCATCCTTCTTGACCACATGATGCCGAAGATGGACGGTATAGAAACGCTCGAGATACTAAAGAAAGACAAGCTTTTAGCCGATAATACTATTGTTATCGCACTGACGGCCAATGCCGTTGTGGGAGCAAAGGAAACTTATCTTAATGCAGGCTTTAACGACTATCTTTCAAAGCCCATCGACGTCATCAAACTCGATGAGATGTTAAAGAAGTATCTTCCCAAAGAACTCGTCGAATGGAAGACGGGCGAAGATTCGTTGACGGATATTCCGGAAGTTAACACACCCGCATTAAAGAGCGAAGATGTTCTCGAATTCCTTCCGAACGACGATATCATGGAATTTGCTCCGAATGATGATAAAGAAGAAATAGTTATCGCAGACGAAGGTGAATTCGAAAAAGACATAAGAGACCTCGGCATCGATTTTGATTCCGGTGTTAACTTTTGTGCGGGTGACAGGGATTTCTACAAAGAGATGCTTAAGGACTTTGCAGTTTCCGCACCCGAAAAGAAAAAGAATCTTACCGGTTTCCTTGAAAAAGGCGAATGGAAGGACTATGAGATACTCGCTCATGCGTTAAAGAGTACTTCCAAGACCGTCGGAATAAACGAAATGTACGATAGATTCTTATCTCTTGAAAACGCTGCAAAGAATAAAGATTTTGAATTTATCAACAACAATCATGAATCTGCGGTGGAAAAATACTCGGAATTTGCAAACGGCATTTCAAAAGTGATGGATCTCCGTTAGTGACACGTCGCCGAAATGCCCTGTTTATAAGGGTTTCCACCTTTTGTCCATTTTGACAGGCGGCGTGCCGTTATGGTAAAATATGAGTTACGGGTATACTTAATTTTAAATGTGTGGAGGGTGAGCATATGACATCATTTAAACTTCAGCCAGGTCAGGTAAAAAGAGTAAACAAACTTTTATTGGCGGTTATCATCGTCACATCCGTTTTTGCTTCATTGGGTCTTATCGCGCAGTTAACTCAGGCTGTCGACATGAATCCTTTACTCAGTATCATACCCCTTGTTATGATCTTCATTAATCTTATCGTAACGATCGCGGTTCAGCTTATTTGTCCTCCGGACTTTATGCGTATCTATGTAGCTATCGCTTTTACGATCGTTTATGCGACCATGATGTTCACTTCGGTATCGGGTTCGCTTTATCCTTACCTTATCCCCGTAATGATCGTTATGGTTATGTATCTTGATAAGAAAGTGACCATCAGCCTTGGTGTTGTATATATCATTCTCAATATCATAAAAGCCATCACAAACTTCAAAACACTTATGTTCCCGGATCTTGCCATCGAGATCGCCATGATCGAGATCATCATCTCCATCCTCACAATGGTTTCAACCGTTCTCGGAGCGAAGCTTCTTACAAACTTCATGAGAGAGAATATTTCCGAGATCGAAAAAGCATCCGAAGAAAGAGAAAGAACTACCGAGAATATCTTAAATGTTACCGAAGAAGTAGGCGGACATGTTGAAGTACTTAAAGCAAGTCTTGATGAATTAAACGAATCATCTTCACAGGTTTGCACCGCTATGGAGCAGATCGGACAGGGTAATGACGAGAACGTCAATGCCGTAGAGATCCAGACACAGATGACAAGCGATATCCAGAAGCTTGTTGAAGAAACAGAAAAGATGACTCTTGAAGCAGTTGAAGCTGCAGAAGAGATGATGAACATCCTTAACAAGAGTCTTGAAGATATGCAGAGCCTCGTAGTTAAATCCGAGGAGAATACCGAGATCGGTAACCAGATGATGAAGGCAGCTGAGAAACAGCAGAACTCATCCGAGCGTGCCATGAACATCACTGATATCATCTTAAGTATTTCAAGCCAGACCAACCTCCTTTCACTCAATGCTTCGATCGAAGCTGCAAGAGCAGGTGAAGCAGGTAGAGGGTTTGCGGTTGTTGCTAACGAGATCAGTAATCTTGCCGCACAGACGAAGGATTCCACAGAACAGATCACAAGCATCCTTCACGAACTCATCGACAATGCGAGCGATGTATCCGATAAGGCAGGAAAGACTGTTACTACAGCCAATGTTCAGACAGAACTTGTTGAACTTACAAAGACTCAGCTTAATGAGACCAAGAAGCGTTCCGTAGAACTCTGTGAAAAACTTGAAAAGATCAAGGAAGACATGAAGCAGGTTAAGGAATCCAACAACCGAGTTGTTGACGGTACTTCGATGCTCATGGCTACAAGTGAAGAGTTCACTGCAAGCACTGAAGAGATGATCAACATAAGCCACAGAAATATGGCCAAGATCGAAGCTTCACTCGAGATAATGAACGCGATCACAGACAGAATGAGAGAACTTTCCAGATAATCTCGGATATTTTCCTTGTCTATTGTCTGAATATGGTATAAAATAGCAAAGTATTAT
Source organism: uncultured Lachnospiraceae bacterium (assembly GCA_902790275.1). Classification (GTDB taxonomy): domain Bacteria; phylum Bacillota; class Clostridia; order Lachnospirales; family Lachnospiraceae; genus UBA3766. The sequence goes on along the minus strand of CADARM010000063.1, from coordinate 7,454 downwards.
TTCAGACAAAGGAGACTAAAAGCATGGGAATGAACGTTGCATGCCTTGATCTTGAAGGCGTACTTGTTCCTGAGATTTGGATTGCTTTTTCAAAAGCCAGCGGAATAGATGAACTGAAAATCACCACGAGAGACGAGCCCGATTACGATAAACTGATGAACTTCAGATTAAAGATCTTAAAAGAGCACGGCCTCGGATTAAAAGAGATTCAGGAAACCATAGATAAGATCGATCCTCTTGACGGCGCGAAAGATTTCCTCGATGAACTTCGCGACAATATGCAGACGATCATCATAAGCGATACATTCGAACAGTTTGCAAAACCGCTTATGAAGAAACTCGGAATGCCGACGATCTTCTGTAACAGCCTTATCGTAGGCGATGACGGAATGATCACCGGATACAAGATGAGATGCGAGAAATCAAAGCTCACGACCGTAAAAGCATTGCAGAGCTGCGGATTTGATACCATAGCAACAGGCGACAGCTTCAACGATCTTGCGATGATCCAGGCATCCAAGGCAGGCTTCCTTTTCAGATCCACCGAAAAGATCAAAGCCGACTTCCCCGAGATCCCCGCATATGAGGAATACAAAGACTTACTCGCAGCATTCAAGAACGCGGCTAAATAAATACTGACACCGCACTTCCAAAATGCAAATATAATAACCGACAGTTCGTTAGTGCCATCCTGTCGTAAAACAAAACCAGGACTGAACAGCCTTTTAATGAAGGTTCTATTTTAGTTAATGTTTAGCTCTGTGTTTTTGCACAGAGCTTTTTTATGCATACTGTTTATATAGAAAGAGGTAGAAATGAAAGAAAAGAAATCAAAGAACGTATCAAAGATGTTTATGTACATCGGGATCATGTATGTGACATGCTTACTGCTGTCGAATTTGATCGCAGGTAAGATGTGGGCTGTAAGCGAAAATATCACGCTTCCTGCGGCCGTAATACTTTTCCCTGTCACTTATATCTTCGGAGACATTTTCACCGAAGTATACGGCTTTAAAAAGGCCAGGAGCATAATCTGGGCAGGCTTCGCGTGCAGCTTCTTTGCAGTTATCATTTATCTTATCACGATCTGGCTTCCTCATCCCGGATACTGGGATGGCCAGGATGCTTATAAGACCGTAATGGGAACCACATGGAGAGTTGCCACCGCTTCATTTGCAGGATACCTTTTCGGAGAGTTTTCAAACTCGATGATCCTTTCAAAGTTAAAGGTAGTTACCAAGGGTAAAAATCTCTGGATCAGAACCATCCTTTCAACGATCGTCGGAGAAGGCTTTGACTCCGTGATCTTCATCACGATCGCTTTCTGGGGCACAATGGATAACAAGATCGTACTTCAGATGATCCTTTTCCAGTATCTTTTCAAAGTTGCATATGAGATCCTGAAGGTATCGATACATACGACTACGATGTTAAATACCATATTATTGGTACTTCGAAAGAAGAATAAATATCCAAAAGAAAAGTGTTAACAGATTTAGAAAACGGAGAAACAAAATGAGAGAAAACGAAGGACTCACAAAACTCGGAAGTGCTAAGACTTCATATCCTACAGATTACGATCCGAGCGTACTTGAAACATTTGAAAACAAGCATCAGGACAACGATTACTTTGTAAAATTCAATTGTCCTGAATTTACAAGTCTCTGCCCCATCACAGGACAGCCTGACTTTGCAACGATCACCATAAGCTACGTTCCTGATGTGAAGATGGTAGAGAGCAAGTCGCTTAAACTCTATCTTTTCTCATTCAGAAATCACGGCGATTTCCATGAGGATGTAGTGAACGTGATCATGAAAGATCTTATCAAACTTATGGATCCGAAATACATCGAAGTATGGGGCAAATTCCTTCCCCGCGGCGGCCTTTCCATCGACCCTTACTGCAACTACGGACGCAAGGGGACAAAGTGGGAAGAAGTTGCATTCAAACGTATGTCGGAACATGACATGTATCCCGAAAAAGTGGATAACAGATAATTTAGCTTACTGTCTTTCTGTATTGTAAAGGGGTTCGAATTACACTAACAGAAAAAGCTTCGCACCGGTTAAAAACCTTTGCGAAGCTTTTTCTGTTTTTTGGATTTTTATATGCATAATTATTAAATTATGTGCGATTTTTGGATGAGTTTTTCAACCCATAATTCCGCCGGCAACTCCTGATCCGCCGACGTCTGATCGTGCCTCTATTTTAATAACTCATAGAGACGATTAGCCGCTTCTTTTGTATCCTCAAGACTTCCGAACATCGAGAATCTGAAGTAACCTTCACCGCATGCTCCGAATCCTTCGCCGGGTGTTCCGACTACCTGGATCTTTGTAAGGAGAAGATCGAAGAACTCCCAGCTTCCCATGTTGTTGGGACACTTCATCCAGATGTAAGGAGAATTCTTTCCGCCGCAGTACCATATACCGAGTTTGTCGAGAACTTCCATAAGTACACGTGCGTTGTTTTTATAGATCTCAATGTTTGCGTGGATCTGCTTTAAGCCTTCCTCTGTGAAGACTGCAGCGCCGCCTTTCTGAATGATGTAGGATACGCCGTTGGTCTTTGTGGTACGGTTTCTTAACCACATATCGTTAAAGCACATTCCGTTTCTCTTTAAGTCTTTGGGAATGACTGTGTAGCCGAGTCTTGTTCCGGTAAAGCCTGCTGTCTTTGAGAATGAACAGATCTCGATGGCACATGTTCTTGCACCTTCGATCTCAAAGATACTTCTGGGAAGTGTATCGTCTTCGATGAATGCTTCGTATGCGGCATCAAAGATGATCACGGAACCGTTCTTGTTTGCAAAATCAACCCATTTTTTAAGCTTGTCTTTATCAAATACAGCACCTGTAGGGTTGTTGGGTGAACAGATGTAAAGGATATCTGCGACAGCTTCATCGCTCGGAACAGGTAAGAAGCCGTCTTCCTTTGAAGAAGCGAGGTGAATGATCTTTCTTCCTGCCATTACGTTTGCATCAACGTAAGCGGGATATGCGGGCTCGATAACAAGAGCGGAAGATGAACGATCGAAAAGATCGAGGATATCGCCGAGTTCATCACTTGCACCGCTTGATACGAATACTTCGTCATCTGCAAGATCCACGTTTCTGCTTCTGTAATAATTTGCGATAGCACTTCTTAAGAAAGGAGCACCTGCTTCGGGCATATAGCCGTGAAAGTTTTCTTTGTTGCTCTGATCGTCTACGGCGCTGTGTAATGCTTTGATTACTTCGTCACAGAGGGGAAGCGATACATCGCCGATACCGAGACGTAAGAGTTTTTTATCGGGATTCTCTTCAAGATATTTTTTTGTTTTTAAAGAGATATTGTAAAAAAGATATGAATCTTTTAATTCTGCATAATGCATGTTGGGTGTGACCATTGTCGTATTCCTTTCATCACAAAAATTATTTTACATCGCCTTCGTAAACGAATGTTGCGGGACCCTGCATGATGATCTTGTCTTCAGATGTGATCGTAATGGCAAGTGTTCCGCCGTCCAGATGAACCTTGATGGGTGTATCGTAATCGCAGTAGCCTTTTTTAACAGAAGCAAAAGCCGAAGCGCATGCACCTGTACCGCACGCCATCGTAACACCGCTTCCGCGTTCCCATACGCGCATTCTAAGTTCGTTTCTCTCGAGTACTTCCACAAATTCAACGTTTACTCCGTCGGGGTAGTGTGAGTCATGCTCGATAACGGGACCGTATGTTGTCAAAGGTGCAGCTTCCGCATCATCCACGAAGATGATGGTGTGAGGGTTACCTGTTGAAACGGGTGTTGTCTTGATCGTTGAATCAAGTACGTTGAGTGTAAGATCATCGCTGATCTTTCCTTCGCCCATGTCAACGGATACGCTTACTACGTTTCCGCCTGCAACTTCAAGTGATAAATACTTTATGCCTGAGAGAGTGTCTATCTTAAGCTTGGTCTTGTCTGTGTACCCTTTATCGTACACATACTTTCCGACGCATCTGATTCCGTTGCCGCACATCTTTGCTTCGCTTCCGTCAGCGTTAAAGATACGCATCATGAAATCGCCTTTTTCAGAAGGACAGATGTAGATCATACCGTCCGATCCTGCTCCGAAATGTCTGTCGGATAATTTTATGGAAAGGTCCTTTATGTTTTCGGGTACTTCGCCGTAAACATACAAATAATCGTTTCCGAGACCGTGCATTTTAGTAAAGTGCATTTTGACACTCCTTTCTGAACTTCCCCTGTTCAAGGTATGCCGTGAGGTAAGTTATTCGGCATCTATTGTTGATATTCCCATTGTCACTTCTTCGAGTACGTCAAGAAGCATTCTTACTGTATCGAGAGAAGTTAACATTGTGATGTTGTTCTGCGTTGCTTTAAGTCTTAATGCCACGCCGTCGCCGTAATGGTTGCCCGATAAAACGGCACGTGTGTTGATGATGTAGCTTACGTAATCCGAGTTGATCGCATCGAGGATCTCGTTTGAACCTTCACTCGGTTTATGAAGGATCCTTGTCTTAACGCCGTGTTCTTTTAAGAATTCACCGGTTACGGTTGTGGCTTCGATATTGAATCCCATCTTGTAAAATCTCTTTACAAGAGGAAGTGTTTCTTCCTTGTCTTCATCGGCTACGCTGACAAGTACGGTTCCGTAATTCTTAAGCTTAAGTCCGGAAGCGATCATTGCTTTGTATACCGCACGATGAAGTTTCTTGTCGTATCCTATTGCTTCACCGGTTGACTTCATTTCAGGTGAGAGATATGAATCCATACCGCGAAGTTTCGAGAATGAGAATGCGGGAACCTTTACGTAGTAACGTCCTTTTTCTTTAGGATAGATCTCATTGATCCCCTGTTCCTTAAGTGACTTGCCAAGGATAACGTATGTTGCGATATCTGCGAGACAGTAGCCTGTTGCCTTTGAAAGGAAAGGTACCGTTCTTGAAGATCTCGGGTTAACCTCTATGATGTAAACTTCGTCGTTAGGGTCAACGATAAACTGGATATTGTAAAGTCCGATGATACCGATTCCGAGGCCCAGTCTCTTTGCATAATCAAGGATCGTATTCTTAACTTTTTCAGAGAGACTGTATGAAGGATATACGCTTATCGAGTCGCCCGAGTGTACGCCGGTACGTTCAACGAGTTCCATGATACCGGGAACGAATACGTCTTTTCCGTCACATACCGCATCGACTTCGACTTCCTTACCGCGGATGTATCTGTCGACAAGTACGGGCTTGTCTTCATCGATCTCAACAGCTGTCTTTAAGTACTTGATAAGTTCTTCTTCCTTGGCAACGATCTGCATTGCACGACCGCCTAAAACGAATGAAGGACGAACGAGTACGGGATAACCGATCTCGGCTGCAGCCTTGATACCTGCTTCGATACTTGTAACCGCACATCCCTTGGGCTGAGGTATCTCGAGTTCTTTTAAAAGATGTTCGAAAAGATCTCTGTCTTCGGCACGGTCGATCGCATCGCATCCTGTACCGATGATCTTAACACCGCGCTTTGCAAGAGGATCTGCAAGGTTAATTGCAGTCTGACCGCCGAGTGTTGCGATAACGCCTTCGGGCTTTTCGATCTCGATGATGTTCATTACATCTTCAACGCAGAGAGGCTCGAAATAAAGCTTGTCCGAACAGGTGTAATCTGTTGAAACCGTCTCGGGGTTATTGTTAATGATGATAGCTTCGTAACCGGCCGATTTGATGGTCATTACGGCATGTACCGTAGAGTAGTCGAATTCGACACCCTGACCGATCCTGATAGGACCGGAACCGAGAACTATTACTTTCTTTTTATCTGAGATTATCGACTCGTTTTCTTCTTCATATGTCGAATAGAAGTAAGGGATGTAGCTTTCGAATTCGGAAGCACATGTATCGATCATCTTGTAAACGGGTCTTATGTTTTTCTCATGTCTGAATTTGTAGATATCTTCCTCGCTCTGCTCCCAGAGGATGCCGATCTCTTTGTCGGAGAATCCCATCTTCTTTGCTGCGAGTAAGATTTCTGCATTACCCTTGTTTGCTACGAGTTCACGCTCGGCATCGGTAATGTTTTTAAGCTTTCTTAAGAAGAATGAATCTATCTGTGTTACTGCATTGATCTCTTTTTCATCAACGCCTCTTCTTAAAAGTTCGGCGATGGCATAGATCCTGTCATCCGTACCGATCTTAATGTATTCCATAAGTTCGTCGTTTTCTTTAAAATCAAACTTTCCGTTGTGAAGATGGAATAGTCCGATCTCAAGTGAACGGATGGCTTTGAGTAAGCTTTCTTCGAATGTACGGCCGACACTCATGACTTCACCGGTAGCCTTCATTTGTGTACCGAGTGAGTTGTTTGCATCCGTGAATTTATCAAACGGGAAACGGGGCATCTTTGTTACGACATAGTCAAGAGTCGGTTCGAAAGATGCGGGTGTGTTTGCTATCCGGATCTCATCGAGAGTCATGCCGACACCGATCTTTGCGGAAACTCTTGCGATAGGATAACCGCTGGCTTTTGAAGCAAGTGCCGATGAACGTGAAACTCTGGGGTTAACCTCGATCAGATAATACTGGAATGAGTTGGGATCCAGTGCGAACTGTACGTTACATCCGCCTTCGATCTCGAGTGCACGGATAAGTCTTAACGCAGAGTCACGAAGCATATGATACTCTTTGTTCGTAAGTGTCTGCGAAGGACATACAACGATCGAGTCGCCCGTGTGGATTCCGACGGGGTCGAGGTTTTCCATGTTACAGATCGTAATGGCGGTATCGTTTGAATCGCGCATTACTTCGTATTCTATCTCTTTGAAACCTTTGATACTCTTCTCGATAAGAACCTGTGTAACAGGAGAGAGTTCAAGAGCGTTCTTCATCAAAGGTAAAAATTCTTCTTCGTTTTCAGCGAATCCGCCGCCCGTACCGCCTAAAGTAAATGCAGGACGAAGTACTACGGGATAACCGATCTTTTCAACTACTTTAAGACCTTCCTCAACGGAAGAAGCGATGTCTGAAGGAAGAACGGGCTCGCCTAATTCTTCACAGAGCTCTTTGAAAAGTTCTCTGTCTTCTGCACGTTCGATACTCTGGCTCTTTGTTCCGAGTAACTCGCAACGGCATTCTCTTAAAATACCTTTTTTCTCAAGCTGCATTGCAAGGTTAAGACCCGTCTGTCCGCCGATTCCGGGAAGGATGGCATCCGGACGCTCGTAACGGATGATCTTTGCGATGTATTCGAGAGTAAGAGGCTCCATATAAACCTTGTCTGCGATCGCTGTATCGGTCATGATCGTCGCAGGGTTGGAGTTACAAAGGATTACTTCGTAACCTTCTTCACGAAGCGCTAAGCACGCCTGAGTTCCCGCATAGTCAAACTCTGCAGCCTGACCTATAACGATAGGACCCGAACCGATGACAAGTACTTTTTTTATATCTGTTCGCTTTGCCATTTTTTTTACCTCTGTTT
>CADARM010000062.1 GCA_902790275.1 uncultured Lachnospiraceae bacterium | reverse complement strand
TTAAGGCTTTGCGCACTTAATATGATGTTCGCTTCCCTTCTCGGAAGTGCGGGAAAAGGGATCGCCGCCGGATTCGGATCTTTTGTCTTATTCGATATATTAGAGAGCATATTGGCGGATGTTTTTAACACAGAGATAAATTACGGTTTCGGTTTTATGAATATCCTGGTACTGCTTATCCCGCAAAACAGCAGAGAATTTATCATTGACGGAAAACCGGTAACTGTTTTTGATACATCCGTCCCGCCTGAAATGATCATTAAAACGATAGGTATATCACTTGCATTCACTGTTGTTTATCTTACGGTTTCATACATATTATTCAAAAAGAAGGACAGACAATAATGAAAAATCTTATAAAATCGATAATCTATGAAACGATGAGATCAAAATTGCTGATCATCTTTTATCTTGTGATGGTAGCCGTAATGATCCTGCTCGGGGCTTTAAATGCCTGTGATTATACAACAAGCGGGTTGTATATTCAGGATCAGAGCATAACTTATATCTTTCCATTAACGGTTACTGCGCTGGTCGTCGGTATCGTTATATGTCCCGATCTTAAAGACAAAGTAGCAAATTACGAAATACTGTCCGGACATTCAAGGATATCCGTTTATCTTGCGAGAGTTTTATGTGCGATAATACCGGCTGCATTTCTTTCCTATTTTCTGACATTTCTTCCGATGATATCGGGAATATTATTCTGGGGCTGGGGAGACAGACTTGATCTCACAGATGTTTTGCTGAGACAGGCTTTGTTTATTTTCCCTTTTATAAGACTTGCTGCTTTTACATGCGTTCTGGCTTTTATGATCAAAAGCGAATATGCCATGATTGCGATCGGAGTAGCATACAGTTTCGGCACGTTGTTCTTAAGCGGCATATTTGAAGAAGCAAGCAGCAGCGTATTCGTAAGCGTATATAATTTCAGCTATCTGATGGGATTTGACAGATGGACGATCTATAACATATCCCCCGAAAGCGGGATCATAAGATATGCTTCGGCAACAGGATCGATAAGTTCGGAAATGATCGTAAGCACGATAACCGCATCTATGTTAATGACACTTGTTTATGTTGTTTTGGGATATGCATTGTTTAGAAGAAATGAAATGAATTAGTGAGGGATAAAAATGAAATTCTTTTGTGTGGTTGAAATGCTTTTTCTGATAGCGATCATAGTGACCTCCTTTATATCCAAAAAATATGTCACGGGAAGATTCCGATATCTTTTTGCAGTACCTCTTTTAATCACGATCATTATGTTTATCAGGTATGGGTTTATTATGAGTTATCTTGGTGTATATATATCTTCAATTTTAATAATCACTGGACTTTTTACGGATAAGGAAATATTAAAAAGATCCATAGCTTCATTTTGTACTCTGGCTATTTTTATAAGCCTTTTCATCGGTTCGTTCATCGGAGTTAAAATGATCGATTACGAAGCTGATTTCGAGGAAGCTTTTGCGGTCATGAAAGAGCATTATGTTCTGTCAAAGGAAAAAGGGATAGACTGGGACGCACTTTATGAGGAATACAAACCTCTTTTTGAAAAAGTCAATGAAACACAGGACAGTGTTGAGAACTATAAGACATGGATGAAATTCGCAAAAGAATTCTATGACGGACATACAAACTATATCTTAAAGAAAACCGATGATCAGATAAAGATAATGATGGAAGCTTACGGAAACGATTACGGCCTCTCGCTTGCAAGATTATCGACCGGTGAATTTGTGGCGATCAATGTCGAAGGATATGACAATTCGTATTCGATCGAGTCTGAGGATGCGGATCTGATGGGATTTTACAGATACAAAAACAAGTATCTTGACAAGGATGCAGAAGATAATAAAGACATTATCAAAAACGCAGGCATCAAAAACGGTACCGTTATCACCAAATGGAACGGCAAACCCATTGATGATTATTTTGATGAAGTAACATATTATATCAATCCTTATCCCGTAAGAGAGAATGAAGAATTCTATCTGCCTATGTATGTTGCCGGTATCGGTGCAGACTGTGAATACGGAAATTGCGACGGCGAATATGCGATCGTTTCATTCTTAGATGAAAACGGAGTGGAAAAAGAAGTAAAACTTGAGAGCCTGGGTTCGTATATGCCGAGATTATATGATTCCATCAGCAAGATCGATTCGGGACTGAATATAACCAATCTTTCATGGGAAAACGTTAATGAAGATACAATGATCTTAAGGGTAAGAGCGATGGCATATGATTCGGCTTCTTACGCAGATCCCTCGCAGTATACCGAAATGACGGACCAGTTAAGAAAAGAAGTCGTTTCGTTAAAAGAAAACGGATATAAGAATCTTATAATCGATCTCAGGGCCAATGAAGGAGGAGACCCTTTCTTCGTTCAGAATGTGGCAGGTCTTTTCGCACCGGAAGGCGAACACGTAAATCTTTATTCGACAGTGATCAATGAAAAGACTGCAACTTTTGAGAGAAATGAAGACGGCAGATATCCGGTAAAAGAAGCACTAACGTACGAGGGAGAAGACCTCTGGCATGACGGTAAGATAATACTTCTCGTTAATGCGGAATGCGTAAGTGCGGGAGATGATATGACTTATATCATGGGAGAGTACCCAAATGTCAGAGTCATAGGATTTACAAGTACTTCTCTGCGGTACCCAATGTTAATGCAAACGGAGAGGTGGTTATAGACACTCTTACGGATCACGCTGGAAGAACTCCGTTTGATGTGCGTATCCCTTTCAGCAAAGAGGCTATAAACGCGATCTTTGATAAAGGCGAGGATTATCCTTTAAATTATGCGGTCGGACAGTTTAATATTATTTTCTGACGATAGAAGGGCGGTGTATCATTTACACCGCCTTTTGTGTTATAATATCCGGGTATGAATAAGTCGTTTTTTAAGGATTTGACAATTAAATATGAGAAGTATAAATGGTGGCTCTGGTTCTTTATCGGATTACTTGTCGTCGTTTTATTTCTTTTACCTTATTACGTACTTCGTGAAAACGCTTATTTTATGATCCATGACGAACTTGACGACGGGATCTTTAAGTTCGTTTTATATGCAAAGAATTTCGGTGTAAACGGAAATTTCATACCCGAATTCATGGGAGGCCAGAACAGATCTTCCATTACAGTCTCAGCTTTCTGGGGCATACTTATCTACAAACTCTTTGAGCCGTATACCGCCTATGCGATCATGCTTACCGTGGTCGTACTTACCGGGTATATCGGACTTTTCCTTCTGGGAAGGGAAGTTTCGGACAACGCATTTGCTTCTTTTGCGGCGGCATCTCTTTTTTCATACCTTCCCTTTAAGTCAATGTTCGGACTTAACATTGTAGGATTCCCTCTTTTGATCTGGATACTTATCAATCTCTCGCGAAGAAAGATAAAGGATAGTGCGGTGTATTATATTGCGCTTGTTTTCTATGCGACGGGCATCACTCTCGCATGGGGCGGATACATGTCCATAGGATTCCTGACACTCGCGATCATCATTTTCGCGTTTTTCAAAAGGAAATTAAGATTAAATCTTACGAATCTTGTGATCGCAGATGCGTTGCTTATCGTTATCCAGGTAATAACTTCATGGGATCTTATCGCAAGTACATTCGGACCGAATGCTGTGGTATCTCACAGAGAAGAGCTTATCCTTAATTCGCGTGCGGATCTTTTTAATCTTTTCAAAGAAATGATGTATGTCGGAGGAAGCCATTCGGAATGCTGCAGCAAAGTCATAGCGCTTTCTGCTCCGGTAATGATAGTGCTCGTTCCCGTTCTTCTTCACTTTTTAAACAAAGATAAAATAGCCAAAGCCGCGATCATAAAAAAGAAGTACGCGATCATGTGTATCTTTTATGCATCATGCGTGCTCAATTCTCTTTTTACATGTTTTTATTGTTCGGTACCCGTTGTCGGATTAAGACAGAACATCGGCGGGATATTTAAGACATTTCAGATAAACAGGATCTACTGGATGATGCCTGCATGCTTTATGTGCGTCATGATCACCGAGATCGCGATCCTTCTTGACATTGCACAGATCTTTCTTGATAAGGCAGTATTTAAAAAGGCACGTTTCCTTTCCGTATTTCCTGCGCTTATCGCTCTTTTACTCATTCTCGTTTATTCGAAGAATGTTTATTTATCAAGCCCCATCTATCATAACTTAAGACTTATGGTATTCCCGAATACTTATCATGTGGATTCATGGAGAAAGTATTACGCCGAAGATCTTTTTGATGAGATCGAAAAAACGATAGGCAGGGAAAAGAGCGATTATAAAGTCGCATGCATAGGTGTCAATTCTTCCGTAGCGCTGTTTAACGGTTTTTATACCGTGGACGGATATTCGACGGATTATCCTCTTTCGTACAAACACAGTTTCAGAAAAGTCATAGAAAAGGAACTTGATAAAGACGAAGGTCTTAAAGGCTATTTTGACAACTGGGGCAACAGATGCTATCTCTATACGGCAGCGCTTGGGAACGATTTTGATATCTACAGGGGTGAGGGTGTTGATATCGCACCCGACTGGAATACAGCTGAATTAAAGAAACTTGGAACCGATTACATTTTATCGGGTGTGAATATAGAAAATGCGGATGTTTTGGGACTTAAACTTTTAAACGAAGAGCCGCTCATTAAGGATGAAGATTCCTACGCGATAAGGATCTACGAAATAGTCGGAGAGTAAAGTGAGAGAACAAAGAAAGGTTCTGCCTGACATTATCAAGATAATATGTACCGTCTGTATCCTGTTCCATCACTATCAGCAGCTGACTGGAACGTTCTTTTATAAGGGTATCAATTTCTACGGCGGAAGATTTTATTTCGGCTATCTTGTCGAACTCTTTTTCATTATGTCCGGAATGGTAATGGTCCCTTATATCGAAAAGATCAAAGACAAAATGTCATTTCCCGCATTTATGTATAAACGCGTCATAAGGCTTCTGCCTTCTCTTATCGTATCCACTGTTCTTTATGATATTTTCCTTTATATCTTTATAAACGCATGCAACGGACATATAAGATATCCCGAGAAGATAAGTGTTTTCGGAAGCATAATAACATCGCTTGGAATGGGCTCATGGTGCATCACAAGGGATTATGAGATCAATACGATAAACTGGTATGTATCGGTACTGCTTCTTTGCTATATCATCATGTACATCTTAATATTTATCTCAAAAAAGACAAAGATACCCATGCCTTTGCTTCTTGTCATACCGATGATCGCGGGAGTTATAAGAACTTACGGAATGGAATATTCTTTTCTGCCTTTTTATTCGCCGAGGATCGCAAGAGGATATATCCATTTTTTCGGCGGAATGCTTTTAGGTATCATCTTTACTTCGCTTGTAAGGAAGTTTAAGAAGAAAGAGATTAAAGAAATACCGGTAAAAATGTCCGGTGTAAAGAAAGTGATCAAAGGGATCTCTGATGCGACACTAGACGTTTACCTTTTCCAGTTACCGGTACTGCTTGTATTCTTTATAGTTTCGTATTATACGGGATTAAGGCTTGTGAGCGGAAAAACAATGCTTTTATATACTTTTGCGGCATTTGTATTCGGTCTCGGATATCACTTCCTTATCGGAAAGAGGATATATGCTTTACTCTCAAAGATCGGAAAAAATAAGCAGGTTTCCGAAAAAGAAACCCCAAAACCTTAATAAATTGATTTTTTAAGGGATTTTTTATATAATTATAATTTGAGTGAAACGGGCGATCGCGGCTCCATTCGGAGGTGAGGAAAGTCCGGGCTTCGCAGGGCAGGATGCCGGATAACGTCCGGTAGAGGTGACTCTCAGGAAAGTGCAACAGAAAATAACCGCCGCGCAAGCGGTAAGGGTGAAAAGGCGGTGTAAGAGACCACCGCTTATCCGGTAACGGGTAAGGCTGTGTAAACCCCATCCGAAGCAAGACCAAATGTAGCCTATAAGCTTGCCCGGCTTGGCTCAGGTAGGTTGCTTGAAATCCGTGGCAACACGGATTCTAGATAGATGATCGTCTAAGACAGAACCCGGCTTACAGTTTCACTCAATTTGGTACGTACATTAATCGGCGGAGGAAATATAAAATGGAAAAGAAGATTATGCTGGGCAATGAGGCTATTGCCCGCGGTGCTTTCGAGGCCGGAGTTAAGGTTTCAGCAGCTTATCCCGGAACTCCCAGCACAGAGATCAGCGAAAATATCGTTAAATATCCCGAGATTTACGCTGAATGGTCACCCAATGAAAAGGTGGCAATGGAAGTAGCTATCGGTGCTTCCATGAGCGGTGTAAGAGCACTCTGCTCAATGAAGATGGTTGGTGTAAACGTTGCATCCGATCCTCTTTATACAGTTTCTTATATCGGAGTTAACGGCGGACTTGTTCTTGTGGCAGCAGACGATCCCGGACTTTATTCTTCACAGAATGAGCAGGATTCAAGATGCGTTGCAAGAGTTGCTCAGGTACCCGTTCTTGAGCCTTCGGATTCTGCGGAAGCAAAAGAGTTTACAAAGCTTGCTTTCGAACTTTCCGAAAAATACGACTGCCCCATTATGATAAGAACGACAACACGTCTTGCACACAGCCAGGGTGTAGTTGAACTTTGCGACAGAGTTGAAGTTGCAGACAAGCCTTACGAAAGAAGCGTTCCCAAGAACGTTATGATGCCTGCAATGGCTAAGGGAAGACACGTATTCGTTGAGAAGCGTCTTAAAGATATGGCAGAAGACGCATGCACACTTCCCATCAATAAAGTTGAGATGAACGACACAAAGATCGGTGTTATCACATCAGGTATCCCTTATCAGTACGTTAAGGAAGCACTTCCCAATGCTTCTGTACTCAAGCTCGGTCTTGTTCATCCCCTGCCTAAGAAACTCATTGAAGATTTTGCTTCAAAGGTAGATACACTTTATGTTATCGAGGAACTCGAACCGCTTATCGAAGAGCAGGTTAAGTCCTGGGGCATTAAGTGCCACGGAAAAGATATCCTCACGATTCAGGGTGAGTATTCCGCAAATATGTTAAGAGAAGCGATCCTTAAAGAAAAGGTTGAGACTGACGAGCCCGCAAAGGTTCCCGCACGTCCTCCCATTCTCTGCCCCGGATGCCCTCACAGAAGCACATTTACCGTTCTTAACGAACTTAAGCTTCATGCAGCAGGTGATATCGGATGTTATACTCTCGGCGCTGTAGCACCCCTTAACGTTATCGATACGACCGTATGTATGGGTTCATCCATTTCCACACTTCACGGTATGGAAAAAGCAAAAGGAAAAGAATATGTAAAGAACTGGGTAGCTGTTATCGGTGATTCAACATTCCTTCATACAGGTATCAACTCACTTCTTAACATGGTATACAACAAAGCAACAGGTACCGTTATCATCGTGGATAACTCCACAACAGGTATGACAGGTCATCAGGATCATGCCGCTACAGGTAAGACATTAAGCGGTGAAGCAACATATGCTGTAGATCTTATCGATCTCTGCCATGCACTCGGTGTAGAACATGTAAGTGTTGTAAATGCTTTTGATACAGAAAAATTAAAAGCAACGATCAAAGAAGAAGTAGCAAGAGATGCAGTGTCAGTTATCATTTCACAGGCTCCCTGTGCATTGCTTAAGACCAACGTCTCTCATAAAAAATGTTATGCGATTCCCGATAAATGTAAGAAGTGCGGCGTATGCTTAAAGCCCGGCTGTCCCGCTATGAGAAAGAACGAGGACGGCACCATTGCGATCGACGATACAATGTGTAACGGTTGCGGACTTTGCGCATCAAGATGTAAATTCGGTGCAATCGAGACAAGAGAGGTGTAAGCATGGAAACAAAGAGTATTATGATAGTTGGTGTAGGCGGTCAGGGTACTTTGCTTACCAGCAGAATATTAGGCGGTGTTATCACCGAAGCAGGATATGACGTAAAACTTTCCGAAGTTCACGGTATGGCACAGCGTGGCGGAAGCGTAGTTACTTTCGTTCGTTACGGCGAGAAGGTTTATGAACCCATCGTTGAAGAAGGATGCGCTGACGTTCTTATCGCATTCGAGAGACTTGAAGCATTAAGATATGCTCATTTCTTAAAGAAGGGCGGAGTCCTTATCGTTAACGATCAGAGGATCGATCCCATGACCGTTCTTACAGGTGCGGCTGAATATCCCGAGAACATCATTGAAGATCTTAAAGCAAAATACAAAGTCATCGATATCGATGCAATGGCAGAAGCAAAGAAGATCGGAAACGCAAGAGTATTCAATACGATCATCGTAGGCATCGCTGCAAAGCATATGGATTTTGCAAAAGAAGACTGGCTTAAGGTTATCGAAAAGACAGTTCCCGCAAAGACTGTAGATATCAACAAGACTGCATTTGAAGCAGGTTATAATTTATAATCAAGGGTTTTAGGAAGATTTTTATATTTATAAGTCCGGACAGCTTATAAAGATGCGTAAACAATTTTATTTCCAAGAAGGGTGAGGTTACCCAAAATGATCTGGAATGAAGCAAGAGAATGCATGAGCCGTGACGAGATGGCCAACATGCAGGGTGCAAGACTAAGAAAACTCGTTAACAATGTTTATCACAACGTTGAATTTTATCGTAAAAAAATGCAGGAGATCGGACTTGAACCCGGAGATATCAACGGTATCGAAGATATCACAAAACTTCCTTTTACAACCAAGAACGATTTAAGAGACAATTATCCGTTCGGACTTCTTGCGGTTCCCAAATCGCAGATAGTCCGCGTTCATGCATCAAGCGGTACCACAGGTAAAGCAACTGTAGTCGCATATACAAGAAGAGATATTGAAAACTGGCAGGAATGCGTAGCCAGAGATCTTGTAATGTGCGGTATCACAAAGGAAGATATGATACAGGTTGCATACGGATACGGCCTTTTCACCGGAGGTCTCGGACTTCATTACGGTGCAGAGAATTTAGGATGTATGACTGTTCCCATGTCAACAGGTAACACCAAGAGACTCGTTACGATGATGGAAGATTTTGGTGCCACAGCTATCGCGTGTACACCTTCTTACCTTCTTCACATCGCTGAAGTTATCGAGGAGATGGGTGTTAAGGATAAACTTAAATTAAAGACTGCTATCTGCGGTGCAGAACCCTGGACGGAGAAGATGAGACTGCAGATCGAAGAGAAGTTGGGGATCAACGCACATGATATCTACGGACTTTCCGAAGTATGCGGACCCGGTGTTGCATGTGACTGTCAGTTCCACAAAGGACTTCACGTTCAGGAAGATCATTTCTTCGCTGAGATCATTGATAAAGAAACACTTACTCCTCTCGGAGACGGTGAGGTCGGAGAACTTGTATTTACGACACTTACAAAAGAAGGATTACCTCTTCTCCGTTATCGTACAAAAGACCTTACAAGTATCGATCATTCAACATGCGAATGCGGACGTACAACACCCAGGATCTCCAAATTCAAGGGAAGATCCGATGATATGCTCATCATCCGCGGCGTAAACGTATTCCCTTCACAGGTTGAAACAGCTCTTCTTGAGATCGAAGGCGTGACTCCTCACTACCTGATGATCGTAGACAGAGTAAACAATCTCGATACACTTGAAGTTCAGGTTGAAGTTGAAGAAAGCGTATTCTCCGATGAGATCAGAGAGATGGAAAATCTTACCAAGAAGATTTCCGCAGCTCTTCAGAGTGCATTGCTCATCGCGGTTAAGGTTAAGCTCGTTGAGCCGAGAACCCTTGATCGTTTCGAAGGCAAATCAAAGCACGTTATCGACAAGAGAGTATTAACAGACTAAGGGGGTGGCAGTATGTATTTAAAACAGTTGACGGTATTTCTTGAAAACAGAGAAGGAAGACTTGACAGTGTTACGGATATCCTTGCAACAAACGGTATCAACATCGTTTGTCTTTCACTTGCCGATACCAGTGAATACGGAGTTATCAGAATGATAGTTTCCGATCCCGATAAGGCAAAAGCAGTCCTTAAAGAAGCAGGCTGCCTTACAAGACTTACGGATGTTCTTGCTATAAGCATGGAACAGAAGGCAGGTTCTCTTAACAGACTTACAAAGATCTTTTCGGAGCAGGGGATCAACATCGAATATATGTATACTCTCAATTCAAGCAGAGAAGCAGGCTCGATGATCATCAAATGTTCCGATATCGAAAAAGGATATGATGCGGTAAAGAAAGCGGGACTTACACTTGTCGATCCCGAAACTGCATATTCCATGTAAGAAATAATAAATAAACATATAAAACGGGGCTTCGGTCCCGTTTTTATTTTTCGCTCATTTATGGTATTATATAAGGTGTGGGTTTTTGAAAACAAAGCTGTAAATTATGAATTTAACACCCGCTTAGTCGGGTTTCGGAGATATATATGAACCTTGAGAGATTTTTAAATCCCGAGCAGTATGAGGCAGTGATGCATACAGAAGGACCTCTTTTGATCCTTGCAGGTGCCGGATCGGGAAAGACCAGAGTTATAACATACAGAATAGCGCATATGATCGATACGGGGATATCCCCTTACAATATACTTGCTATCACTTTTACAAACAAAGCAGCGGAAGAAATGCGAAAGAGAGTCGACGATATCGTTGGATTCGGTGCGGATTCCATCTGGGTTTCCACATTCCATTCCACATGCGCAAGGATACTTAGACGCCATATCGATCTTTTGGGATACAATACCGATTTTACGATCTACGATACAGACGATTCAAAAAAGGTTATGAATGACCTTTTAAAGAAGCATAACTTAAATCCCAAGGAATATCCGCCCAAGGCGATCCTTTCCGTGATAAGCAGCAATAAGAACGAGATGGTGGATCCCGAGGAATTCGAATCATACGCCAAAGAGGATTTTGAGAAAAAGTGCGCATTTTTATACAGAGAGTACCAGAAGGTCCTCTTTGACAACAATGCGCTTGATTTTGACGATCTGCTTCTTTTAACGGTAGAACTTTTCAAAAAGAATCATGATGTTCTGGAGAACTATCGAAACAGATTTAAATACATCCTTGTAGATGAGTATCAGGATACCAATACGGTTCAGTTTTCATTTGTAAAAATGCTCGCCGACAAATATAAGAATCTCTGCGTGGTGGGTGACGATGATCAGTCCATTTACCGCTTCAGAGGTGCGAATATCAGGAATATCCTGGATTTCGAAAAGAATTATCCTGATGCACTCGTTATAAAACTCGAGCAGAATTACCGTTCGACAGAGAATATCCTTAATGCGGCAAATGCTGTTATCGCAAATAATGTCGGAAGAAAAGACAAGACTTTATGGTCATCGAGAGGAGACGGAAGCAAGATCCACTTCAGACAGTTTTCCTCATCGAAAGAGGAAGCGATGTTTGTCGCAAACGACATTTATACAAAGGTAAGAAGAAGGGATTGTCTAAGGAACGATATCGCCATCCTTTACAGAACCAACCAGCAGTCCCGTGAACTTGAAGAAGTTATGCTTCGCGAGAACATTCCGTATACGATAGTCGGAGGCACAAACTTCTATTCAAGAAAAGAAATAAAAGATATCCTCGCATATTTAAAGACCATCGCAAACGGAAGCGATAACTTAAATGTCGAGCGTATCGTTAACGTGCCCAAAAGAGGCATAGGCGATACTTCATTGGGTAAAGCAAGAGCATATGCAGAAAACAACGAAATATCGCTTTTTGAGGCACTTCTTCATGCGGACAGGATCCCTTCGATCGGAAAAGCAGCCGCAAAAATGAAGGATTTCGCAACGGATATCATGGTATTCAGAGAGAGGATCAAAGAATGCGAATTCGAAGATATCCCCGAGCTTATCAGCGAACTGATTGAAAAGATAAATTATTCCGATTACATCAAGGAAACAGAGGATAAGGAAACAGCCGACGACAGACTTGCGAATATCGATGAATTGTTCTCAAAGGCTGCTTACTTCGAAGAAAAATACTTAGAAGAAAACCCCGAGGCTGAAAAGGGTCCTTCTCTTCAGGAATTCTTAAATGATGTATCCCTGGTGGCTGATATAGACAATGCCGATACAGCAGCTGACAGAGTGCTCATGATGACCCTTCATTCCGCAAAAGGCCTTGAATTCTCGCATGTTTATATAGTGGGAATGGAAGACGGACTTTTCCCGGGAGACAGGACTGTTATGAGCCTGGATTCCGAGGAAATGGAAGAAGAGAGAAGACTTGCATATGTCGGTATAACGAGAGCAAAAGACGATCTTACACTTACTGCCGCATCGAGCAGAATGTTAAGAGGCCAGTGGATGAATTATCCCATAAGCAGGTTTGTAAGGGAGATCCCTTCACAACTTCTTGATTCGGATACAAAGTTTTCAAATGGCAGCGAGGACGACCTTCCTCCCAGAACTTCTAAGTATGCAAGTTCGGGAATTTACGGAGGATATTTAAAGAATAATTCGTATTCGGGAAATACCTCTTCATCGATACCCGGAGGAAAACCTTATGCCTCCACAAAAATGGTAAAGGACGTGAAACCGAAGGCTACGGTTAAGGTTGACATAACTAAGAAAGCTGAACCGGTTCAAAAAAACGCCGCGAGGAAAGCGACTCCGATCATTAATCTCACAAAAGGAAGCGAGATAAAGTGCAATATCAACTACAAAGTCGGTGACAGAGTGAGCCATATCAAGTTCGGAGAGGGTGTTGTTACCGATATAGATTCGAGCGGAGTGAACACTTATGTGAAGATCGATTTCGACCAATACGGTCAGAGAATCCTCGATTCCAGGTTTGCAAAACTCAATGTCATATAGAGATTAATTAAAGCCAGATTTATATCGGTCAGGGACATGTGATGAGATGCTTATCACTTGCGGATGCTTTATGCGCAGGAGGCAATCCATGTGTTTTTGTCACGGCCGGAGATTCGATCCCTGTCATGATCGAAAGAAGAGGCTACAAAGCCCTTATTCTCGGCACTTGTTATGATGAGATGGATTCCGAGACCGATGAACTTTTAAAGATCCTCGATGATGAAAAAGCGGATGTTCTTATAGTCGACAGCTACTTCGTTACCAAAGATTATTTTGATATTTTAAAAGGAAAAATAAAGACGGTTTATTTTGATGATGTGTATTCTTTTGCATACAATGTTGACTGTCTTATCAATTACAATATCTATGCGGATGAGGAAAAATATAAAGACATTTATCTGACCGGGAAAGTCAAAGAACCGAGATTCATCCTTGGTTCAAAATTCGCTCCTTTAAGAAAAGAATTCATCCGGGAGGAAAATTTTGAAATAAATGAGATAAAAAATATCATGGTTTCCGTCGGAGGAGCAGATCCTCTGCATCTGGCTCTGGAATTTGTCAGAAGATTTTCAGCCGAAGATTTTTTGAAAGACAAAAAGATAAAGATGGTCCTCGGAAGGATGGAACCTGATATCGAAGAGATAAAAAAGACTGCCGGAAAAGAAGAGAATATCGAGATTTTGGTTGACATAACAAATATGAGAGAAATGATACTCGATTCGGATATCCTCATCTCCGCAGCAGGCAGCACACAGTATGAGATATGTGCATGTGAAAGACCCTGTATCTGTTTTTCGATGGCAGACAACCAGGTTGAAGGCGGAAAGAAATTTGAAGAACTCGGGGCGTTTGTCTATGCGGGAGATGCAAGAAACAACGTTTCGTTCTTTGATGATGTTATAAATGCTTTGAAAAAACTTATCCTTAATGAAGAGATCGCAAGAGAAATGGGTAAAAAAGCAGGAGAGATCACGGACGGAAGAGGAGCCGGACGTATCGTAAAAGAATTGGAAAGATTTTTTGGGAGATAAAATGGCCGAAGAATTAAGACCTGATGTTTTTATCAGTTATTCAACAAAAAATTTGGATGTTGCGGAAGCTATAGTAAAAGAGTTTGAGGCTAACGGAATATCATGCTGGTATGCTCCGAGAAACATTATGCCCGGAGAAGAATGGGTCAGTGCGATCACACACGGACTCGAACAATGCAAAACACTTGTACTTATCTATACTGATGAATCCAATGAGTCAAGACAGGTAATGAACGAAGTTGCTGTTGCTTTCAACGCAGGCAAGACCATCGTTCCTTTCAGACTGACGGAAAGCAAGATGAGCAGCGAATTCGAGTATTACCTTACAAGAGTACACTGGCTTGACGGGACGAATAAATCTCATTCTGAAAGTATCGTTGAATTAAGAAAATATGTGGGGATCCTTCTTTCCGATGTAGATCACCTGGATAAGACACCTAATCTTACAGGTACCGAAAAGAAAAGATCAAGAAAGAAAAAAGTACTGTCTGCGGCGATCATCGCACTTATCTTTGCCGGTGCAGGAGCACTTCTTTTATTTATCGTAACTGCGATTGTTTTGATCTTCATTGCTGCAGGAAGCGGACCCAGAAATCTTAAGAAGGGAATCGAATATTATAATTCCGAGTATCATGGTACAACGGATAACGATAACGCAAGAAAATATCTTGAGAAAGCGTCTAAAAAGAATGAAGCGGACGCTTATTATTATCTCGGAATGCTTGACGAAAGAGATTATGATTATGAATCCGCAAAATCCAATTATGAAAAAGGAATGAGCAAGGGAAGTGATCTTGCCAAGCTTGAACTCGGATATCTTTACGAGCAGGGGTTGGGCGTTTCACCTGATCTTAATGTTGCAAAACAATATTATGATGAGGCTTTAAACAACGGCTGCCTTGAAGCGAATTATTTTGAAGGTAATTTTCTGCTTTACGGATATTACGGAGAGGCAGTCGATAACCAGGGCGCTATGGAATATCTGATCAAATCAAAAGACAGTGAAGTGAAAAAGATTGCGGCGGATTCTTATAATATGATAGCAACCATAGCTACAAATGTTGTTTCTGATGAAAGTTTTGATACATCCAAAGTATTGAATTATTACCTTAAAGCAGAAGAACTGTATCCTTATTATCAGGGAAAATGCAATGAAAATATCGCCGGTTTTTATCTGATCGAAGGTGACGATTCCAAATCCGAAGAAGCATATAAAAAAGCTTTTGATTTTTATATGGCATCGGCAGAAGCGGGGGATGATGATTCGATCATTAATGCAGGCTATTATTATCAGTATGGTATCGGATGCGAACCGGACGGCGAAAAAGCAATGGATCTTTACAGAAAAGCGGCCGATAACGGAAATCCGGTAGCAATGACCAATGTCGGAACTCTGTATGAACTCGGTAACGGATTGGTAAAAAAAGATCCGGAT
>CADARM010000061.1 GCA_902790275.1 uncultured Lachnospiraceae bacterium | reverse complement strand
TCGATTTGTTTTTCGGTGTGGATTATCACTCACATTTGGGTACCAGACGCGGAGGTATGTGTCTGTATTCTGAGAATAAAGGATTTGACCGCGCCATACATAATATTGAAAACTCTCCCTTCAGAACCAAGTTTGAACGTGATTTCGAAGAGATGGAAGGCACTCTCGGTATCGGTTGTATTTCCGACAACGAACCCCAGCCTTTAATCGTACGTTCTCATCTTGGTACTTTTTCTATTACAACGGTAGGAAAGATCAATAATATCGACGAATTGGTTAGTAAGCTCTTTCATGACGGAATGTCTCATTTTCTTGAGATGAGCGGCGGCAGCATCAACCAGACCGAACTGGTGGCTTCCCTCATCAATCAGAAGAATTCCATCGTGGAGGGCTTATCTTATGTTCAGGAATGCATCGAAGGTTCCATGAGCGTTCTTTTGATGACTCAGGACGGAATCTATGCTTCCAGAGATAAATACGGAAGAACCCCGATACATATAGGAAGAAAGAAAGACGCACAGTGTGCTTCTTTTGAAAACTTTGCTTATCTGCATCTGGGATACAAAGACATCAAGGATCTCGGACCCGGAGAGATCGTATACATCACTCCCGAGAAACTTGAAGTAAAGAAAGCCGCAGAGAAAACAAAGAAGGTTTGTTCATTCCTCTGGGTTTATTACGGATACCCCACTTCATGCTACGAAGATGTTAACGTAGAAGAAATGAGATACAAAAACGGTGCCAACATGGCAGAGAGAGACGATGCCAAGGTTGATATCGTAGCAGGCGTTCCCGATTCGGGTACAGCGCATGCTATCGGTTATGCAAACAAATCAGGTGCTCCTTTTGCGAGACCTTTCATTAAATACACACCTACCTGGCCCAGAAGCTTTATGCCCGTTAAGCAGAGCCAGAGAAATCTTATCGCAAAGATGAAGCTTATCCCTGTTGAAGCTTTGATAAAGGATAAGTCGATGCTTCTTATCGATGACTCGATCGTAAGAGGAACTCAGCTTCGCGAGACAACGGATTTCCTTTTTGAGGCAGGTGCAAAGGAAGTACATGTAAGACCTGCATGTCCTCCCATTATGTACGGTTGTAAATACTTAAACTTCTCAAGATCGAATTCCGAAATGGATCTGATCGCAAGAAGAGTCATTTACGAACTTGAAAACGGAAATGTTACCGAAGAGGTATTAAAAGAATACACAAATCCCGAGAGCGAAAAATATAAGACAATGGAAGCGAAGATTTGTGAGATAATGCATTTCACATCGCTTAAGTTTAACAGACTCGATGACATGATCGATGCCATCGGTCTGCCTAAGTGCGACGTATGTACATATTGTTTCGACGGAGTTGAATAAAAGTCATATCGATATATTAAGGAGGTTTTTATGGCAAAGAGAGAGGATATTCATAAAGTTCTGATCATCGGTTCCGGCCCGATCATCATCGGTCAGGCATGCGAGTTCGACTATTCCGGAACACAGGCGTGCAAGGCGCTTAAGAAATTGGGATATGAGATCGTACTGGTAAACTCAAATCCCGCAACAATCATGACAGACCCCACAACAGCTGATGTAACTTACATCGAGCCGCTGAATCTGGAAAGACTTACACAGATCATTGAAAAAGAACGTCCCGACGCATTGCTTCCCAACCTCGGAGGACAGTCCGGACTTAACCTCTGCTCCGAACTTTCCGAAGCAGGCGTTCTTGAAAAATACAATGTTAAGGTTATCGGTGTTCAGGTAGATGCCATCGAAAAAGGTGAGGACAGAATCGAATTCAAGAATACGATGAACGCACTCGGCATCGAAATGGCACGTTCACAGGTTGCTTACTCTGTAGAGGAAGGACTTGAGATCGCAAAAGAGATCGGATTCCCCGTAGTACTTCGTCCCGCATATACAATGGGCGGTGCAGGCGGCGGACTTGTATATAACGTAGATGAGTTCAAGACCGTTATGGCAAGAGGTCTTCAGGCATCACTCGTAGGACAGGTTCTTGTAGAAGAATCGATCCTCGGATGGGAAGAGCTCGAACTCGAAGTTGTAAGAGATGCTAAAGGCAACATGATCACTGTATGCTTCATCGAGAACATCGATCCCGTCGGAGTTCATACAGGCGACTCTTTCTGCAGCGCACCCATGCTTACAATTTCCGAAGATGTTCAGAAGACTCTTCAGGAACAGGCATACAGGATCGTAGATTCGATCGAGGTTATCGGCGGATGTAACGTTCAGTTTGCACATGACCCCGTATCGGGAAGAATCGTTGTTATCGAGATTAACCCCAGAACATCACGTTCTTCTGCACTTGCATCCAAAGCAACAGGCTTCCCCATCGCACTTGTATCCGCAATGCTTGCAGCAGGTCTTACTCTTGATGAGATCCCCTGCGGAAAGTACGGTACACTTGACAGATATTATCCCGACGGTGAATATGTCGTAATCAAATTCGCACGCTGGGCATTTGAAAAATTCAAAGGCGTAGAAGACAAACTCGGTACTCAGATGAGAGCCGTAGGCGAAGTAATGAGTATCGGTAAGACTTATAAAGAAGCTTTCCAGAAAGCTATCAGATCTTTGGAAACAGGCCGTTACGGTCTCGGTTTTGCAAAAGACTTCAACGAACTTACAAAGGGCGAACTTCTTGCAAGACTTGTAACACCCACATCCGAAAGACAGTTCATTATGTATGAAGCCTTAAGAAAGGGCGCTACCGTTGATGAACTTTTCGAACTTACAAAGATCAAACATTACTTCATCGAGCAGATGAAAGAACTCGTTGAGGAAGAAGAAGCGCTCCTTCGCATGAAGGGTTCCGTTCCTGATGAAAAGAGCTTAAGACAGGCTAAGAAAGACGGTTTCTCCGATAAGTACTTAAGCCAGATCCTCGGTGTTAAGGAAGACGATATCAGAAACGCAAGAAAGGCTATCGGTGTTACCGAAGCATGGGAAGGCGTTCATGTATCAGGTACAGAGAACAGCGCATATTATTACTCGACATACAATGCTCCCGATAAGAGCACGGTAAATACAGACAAGCCCAAGGTAATGATCCTTGGCGGCGGTCCCAACAGAATCGGTCAGGGTATCGAATTCGACTACTGCTGCGTACATGCTGCATTCGCACTTCGCGAACTCGGATTTGAAACTATCATCGTTAACTGTAACCCCGAGACCGTTTCCACAGACTACGATACATCCGACAAACTTTACTTCGAGCCTCTTACACTTGAAGACGTATTAAGCATTTACGAGAAAGAAAAACCCGTCGGAGTCATCGCTCAGTTCGGCGGTCAGACTCCTCTTAACCTTGCCGATTCGCTTCAGGCAAACGGCGTAAAGATCCTCGGTACTCCTCCCGAAGTTATCGATATGGCAGAAGACAGAGATCTTTTCCGTGCAATGATGAAGAAGTTAAACATCCCCATGCCCGAAGCAGGAATGGCTGTTACGGTTGACGAGGCAGTTGAGATCGCAGAGAAGATCGGATATCCCGTTATGGTTCGTCCTTCGTTCGTTCTCGGCGGCCGCGGAATGGAAGTCGTTTACGATAAGGAAAGCTTAAGAGAATACATGGCAGCAGCTGTAGGTGTTACACCTGACAGACCCATCCTTATCGACAGATTCTTAAAGAATGCAATGGAATGTGAAGCAGATGCGATTTCAGACGGAGAGCATGCATTTGTTCCTGCCGTTATGGAGCATATCGAACTTGCCGGTATCCACTCAGGTGACTCAGCTTGTATCCTTCCTTCAATGCATATCTCTCCCGAGAATCTTGCGACTATCAAGGAATACACAAAGAAGATCGCAGTTGAAATGAATGTCCGCGGTCTTATGAATATGCAGTACGCTATCGAAGACGGTGTTGTATACGTTATCGAAGCCAACCCCAGAGCATCCAGAACCGTTCCTTTGGTTTCAAAGGTCTGCGGTATCCAGATGGTTAAGCTCGCTACGGAGATCATCACATCCGAATTTACAGGAAAGGCATCACCCGTTCCCGGACTTAAGGACAGCCACTACGATTATTACGGAGTAAAAGAGGCTGTATTCCCGTTCAACATGTTCCAGGAAGTTGACCCTCTCCTCGGACCCGAAATGAGATCCACAGGTGAAGTCTTGGGTATCGCACCCGATTTCGGCGATGCATATTACAAGGCTCAGGAAGGTACAAAGAATCCTCTTCCTCTTGAAGGAACGGTTCTTATCTCTGTTAACAAGAACGACAAGAAGGAACTTCCCGAGGTTGCAAAGGCATTCCATGAATGCGGATTCAAGATCCTTGCAACGGGTACAACATATGACCTTATCGAGTCACTCGGTATCCCCGTAACAAAGATCAAGAAGATGCAGGAAGGCAGACCCAATATCGTTGATGCCATCACAAACAAAGAGATCCAGCTTATCATCAATACACCTGCAGGCAAGGATAAGATCTTTGACGATTCTTATATCAGAAAGAACGCTATCAAGCACAGAGTTCCTTACATTACCACAATGGCTGCCGCAAAGGCATCCGCTGCCGGTATCAAGGCTATCAAGGAACAGGGCCAGATCGGTGTAAAGAGCCTTCAGGAGATCCACAAAGGAATAAGCTACAACTAATCATAAAAATACTTTTCGAAAAGCCTTTTCGCGTATTATTAGTTCATGACAAATGAGTCCCATTAAACTATGTGGGTATTGCAATTTTTATTGAAATTTTTTAAAATAATATGCGGAAGGTTATTTTCGGGGAGGAGTTCAGCATGATTTATACTTACGAATTGTCCGTACAGGTAAAAAAATTCCTTGCAGGCAATACAGAGGCTTTTGAAAAATTTTTCGTAATGACCGCAGATGACATTTATTTCCATGTTTCGATGGTTATTAGCGATCCCGCTGAAGCGGAAAGAATGGTTATAAAAATATATAAAGACCTTTATATGCAGTTCGGAAGACTTGATAAGGTCGAGAATGTTATATCCTGGTATAACGAGATAGTCTACCACGAGTTGGATAACTGGGTAGGAAAGCATTATATGGAACTTCTTGTTACCGAAACAAAGGGTAAATTCGATCATCCGAAGAGCAACAACGATGTGCTTTACGGAGAGAAGCTTTATAACGAGTCCGAGACTGCTCTTATTGCGGTTGATTATATTTACGAACTCAATCCTATTCATGCGCTTACATCACTTGCATATTTCTTTGACAAACTGGCTGTAAATGAAATTGCCAATCTGTTACAGGTGGATGACGACAGAATCAACAAGAGAGTTAAATACATTACTCTTACCATTGAAGACTTTTGTAAGCAGTATGCCAAGAGTCATGAGGTCAGAATCGCTACGGTTGACGCTCATATGATCCTTCTGGCATATGTTCAGTTGTTCAAGTCTGTTGAATTACCTCATCCCAATAAAGTTTACCAGAAGATTATAGAGGCATTAAGATAGTGTACAAATATCTGTTTTTTGATCTCGACGGTACGTTGACGGATTCTCAAGAAGGCATAACTAAATCAGTTAGTTATGCCTTAATTAATTTAGGGTACGAAGACATTCCGTTTGAGGAAAAGAAAAAATTCATAGGACCGCCGCTTTTGGATTCATTCATGAACATCTGTAAAATGGATGAGGAAACGGCGAGAGAAGCGATAAGGATATACCGGAGCCGATATTCGGATGTCGGAAAGTACGAAAATACACCTTATGACGGGATACCGTCACTTCTCAAAAGATTAAAGGAAGAAAACAAAGTTCTGGTCATAGCTTCGAGCAAACCTACGGAATTTGTGGTGGATATATTAAAGAAGTTTGAGATCCTCGATTACTTCGATATCATATCGGGTGCGGATCTTGCCGGAACCAAAGGTTCGAAGGAAGATGTTATAAGCGAAGCATTAAAAGAACTTGATCTTTCCGATGAAGAGAAAAAAGAAGTCGTTATGATAGGCGACAGACATTACGATATCATCGGAGCCAACAATTTCGGACTCGATTCGATAGGCGTGGGATACGGGTTTGCAGACAGCAAAGAAGAACTCACCGATGCCGGCTGCACTTATTATGCTGAAACTGTTGAAGATCTTGCAAAATTACTTTTGGATAATGAAGACTAATATATTTCAGGAGAGATAAAATGGAAATTTTTGAAGAACTTAAAGCAAGAGGACTTCTTGCCCAGTTAACTGACGAAGAAGAGATAAGAGAACTTGTAAACAACGGTAAAGCCGTATTCTATATAGGATTCGATCCTACCGCAGACAGCCTTCACGTAGGCCACTTTATGGCACTCTGTCTTATGAAGAGACTTCAGATGGCAGGCAATAAGCCCATAGCACTTATCGGCGGCGGCACAGGTCATATCGGCGATCCTTCGGGTAAGAGCGATATGAGAAAGATGCTCACAAAGGAAGATATCGATCACAACTGCGAATGCTTTAAAAAGCAGATGAGCAAGTTCATCGATTTCTCCGAAGGCAAAGCCATCATGGTAAACAATGCGGACTGGCTTTTAAACCTTAACTACATTGAACTCTTAAGAGAGGTCGGAGCATGCTTTTCAGTTAACAATATGCTTCGTGCGGAGTGCTACAAGCAGAGAATGGAAAAAGGACTTACTTTCCTTGAGTTCAACTACATGATCATGCAGAGCTACGATTTCTATATGCTCTTCCAGAAGTACGGATGCAATATGCAGTTCGGCGGTGACGACCAGTGGTCCAACATGCTCGGCGGTACGGAACTTATCAGAAGAAAACTCGGTAAGGACGCATACGCAATGACCATTCAGCTCCTTCTTAACTCCGAAGGAAAGAAGATGGGTAAGACAGAAAAGGGGGCAGTATGGCTTGACCCCGAAAAGACATCACCTTACGAGTTCTTCCAGTACTGGAGAAACGTAGCTGATTCAGATGTTTTGAAATGCATCAGAATGCTCACATTCCTTCCTCTCGAAGAGATCGACAAGATGGATTCATGGGAAGGCGCTCAGCTTAACGAAGCCAAAGAGATCCTTGCTTTCGAACTTACAAAGATGGTTCACGGCGAAGAAGAAGCTGCAAAAGCAAAGGAAGCATCCAAGGCACTCTTTGCGGGCGGCGGAAATCTTGAGAACATGCCTTCCGTGACCGTTACCGACGATATGTTCAGAGACGGTACTGTAGACCTAATCTCCATCCTTGTGGCAGCAAAGCTTGTTCCCACACGTTCCGAAGGAAGAAGAACCATCGAGCAGGGCGGCTGTACGGTTAACGACGAAAAGATCACCGACTTCAAGAAAGCATATACAAAAGAAGAGATCGCTTCAGGTGATCTTATCGTAAGAAAAGGCAAAAAGAATTTCTGCAAAGTAGTTCTTTGATCAATAAGTAAAATAAGAGTCAGACGTGATACATGTTTGACTCTATTTTTATTAGAACAAAGCTGATGATTCAGACGGATTTTAAACATAAGAGGATAATCATGAACAATAAATATTTAAGGATTCTCGCAAAACAATATCCTACTCAGGAAGAGGCTGCAACGGAAATAATCAACCTTGAGGCTATCCTTTCCCTTCCCAAAGGAACGGAACATTTCCTTACTGATGTGCACGGTGAGTATGAACAGTTTGAGCATGTCTTGAAAAACGGCTCCGGTACCGTAAGAAGAAAAATAGATATGGTCCTCGGAGATAAGAAGAATAACGATTACAAAAAGAAACTTGCGACGCTTATCTATTATCCCAAGGAAAAACTCGAGCTTATCAAAGCTGAAGGCCTTAACACCAAAGAATGGTACGAAGAGGTTTTAAGAGACCTTGTGGATGTTCTGATCTGTGTTACGAGCAAATATACAAGATCGAAGGTCCGTAAAGCCATTCCCGAAAAATACAGATACGTTATCGAAGAACTTATCACAGAGAAACAGGAGATAAGTGATAAGGAAAAATATTACAAGAGTATCATCGATACCATAGTAAGAGTTCAGGAAGCGGATAACATCATCATAATCCTTTCAGAACTCATTCAGAGAATGGTAGTGGATCATCTGCATATCGTGGGCGATATATACGACAGGGGACCCGGCCCTCACAGGATCATGGATACACTCTGCTCATATCATTCCGTCGATCTCGTTTGGGGCAACCATGATGTTGTATGGATGGGTGCTGCTGCGGGACATCCCGCATGTATAGCCAATGTTATCAGAATGTCAGCAAGATACGGAAACCTTTCGATCATCGAAGACGCTTACGGCATCAACCTTCTTCCTCTTGCGACATTTGCGATGGAAACATATCAGAATACGGATAATTCACGCTTCAGATTAAAGGAAACGAGCAGCGGTGAATTCGTGCATGCTTCTGAGATCGAAAGCGAGATGTACAAAGCCATCACGGTTATCCAGTTTAAACTTGAAGGCGAAGTCATAAAAAGAAATCCCGATTTCCATATGGACGATCAGCTTCTTTTGGACAAGATCGATTTTGAAAACAAAACTGTCGATATAAACCAAAAGACTTATCCTCTGCTCGAGTGTGATTTTCCTACGGTCGACAGAAAAGATCCGTATCGTTTAAGCAACGAAGAGGAGATGATAGTAAAACATCTTGTAAAAGCTTTCATGAATTCGGAAAAGCTTAAAAAGCACATCAAGTTCTTATATAAAAAGGGCGCTATGTACAGAGTATACAACGGCAATCTTTTATATCACGGCTGCGTGCTTTTAAACGAAGACGGAAGTTTTGCACATTCGGATATCTGTAACGAAGATACATACGGCCGTTCCCTTTACGAACTTCTCGAAGACTATGCGAGAAAAGCATATTATTCGCCGATCGGTTCCGCTGACAGGATAAAGGGCGGAGACATCTTATGGTATCTCTGGTGCGGCCCAAAGTCACCGCTTTACGGAAGAAACAAAATGACTACCTTCGAAAGACTCTTTATCGAAGACAAGTCAACACATAAAGAGATAAAAGATGCATACTATTCATATATCGAAGAGAGTGCGGAAGTTGCCGATGCGATCCTTAAGGAATTCGGTGCGACAGGAAAGTATTCGCATATAATAAACGGTCATGTACCCGTTGAGATAAAGAACGGTCAGACACCCATCAAAGCCGGAGGAAAAGTCCTTATGATCGACGGCGGATTCTCCAAAGCTTATCATGAGAAGACCGGTATGTCGGGTTATACTCTTGCGATCGACTCACACGGCATGTGGCTTGTACAGCATGAGAAATTCGAATCCAAAGTCAAGGCTATCGCCGGCGAAACCGATATTTTGTCGGATACTTTAAAGGTAATGGATTTCGACGAAAGAATGTACGTACGCGATACTGATAACGGAAAGAGACTGATGGAAGAAGTAGGCGATCTCGAAGAACTGCTTTTCGCATATCATGACGGAAGACTTTCATAAATCCGTTTTATCATCATTTTTTCGTGTTTTGCGAAGATTTTTTGTGGAATTATTACAAATATTGATATATAATATGATTTAAATTTTTGAAATCAAAACTATCCGGAAAGGAGGGAGAATTATGGCAGTCAACAAAGAAGAACTCGTTCAGAATGATTTTATAATCGACTACGGACGCATCGAAGACATCGGTGCCAATATTGAGCCTGCCGTATTATATCAGGATCTCTTAAAGAGGATCCGCGATTATCACCCCTCCGAGGATTTTTCATCTATCAGGGCGGCTTATGAACTTGCGTACAGCGCACATGAAGATCAGCTCAGAAAGAACGGTGAGCCTTACATCATTCACCCTCTTTATGTTGCGATCATCCTTGCGGATCTTCAGATGGATAAGGAAACCATCATCGCAGGTCTTCTTCATGACGTTGTTGAAGATACCGTTCTGACCACTGCCGATATCGAAGCTAAATTCGGTGCCGAAGTCGCAAAGCTTGTAGCAGGTGTTACAAAGGTCACCAAAGACTTCAAATATTCTTCCAAAGAAGAAGAGCAGGCAGTAAACTTAAGAAATATGTTCCTTGTTATGGCGCAGGATATCCGTGTTATCATCATCAAACTCGCGGACAGACTTCATAACATGAGAACTCTCGAACATATGCCTCCGCACAAGCAGTACGAGAAGGCAAAAGAAACTATGGAGATCTATGCTCCGTTTGCACAGAGACTCGGTATCGGTAAGATCAAAGTCGAACTCGAGGATCTTTCTTTTAAATATCTCGAACCCGAAGCATATGACAATCTCGTAAATCAGATGGTCTTCACAAAAGAAGAACGTGAGGATTATATTGCAAATACGGCCGTGTAAAGCATCTTTTCAGTATTTACAGAAAGATGAAAAACCAGGGCAAGACACTCGATCAGATCTACGACCTTTTCGCAGTAAGAATCATCGTGGAAGACGAAGAAGATCTGTATACCGTACTCGGTTACGTACATAAGAACTTCAAGCCGATGAACAATCGTTTTAAGGATTATGTTGCCAACCCCAAGGAGAACGGATACAAGTCGATCCACACGACCGTATTTGATACTACCGATGCAAAAGCTCCTTTCGAGATCCAGATCCGTACAAGAGAGATGCATAAGGAAGCTGAATACGGTATCGCTTCCCATTGGAAATATAAGGAAGAATCGGACGGTAAGAAAGTATCGGCCAGAGAGGTCGAAAAGAGCGACTGGCTTCGAAGCCTTACCGAATGTCTTGAAGAGGAAGATAACGAAAAATTCTTATCTCTTATCCATGACGACCTTGATATCTTCTCAGAGAACATTTACTGTTCGTCGCCCAAAGGAAGAACGATCGAACTTCCGAGCGGCTCGACACCCATTGACTTTGCGTATGCGATCCATACCGATGTCGGTAACAAGATGGTCGGAGCCATGGTCAACAATGTTCATGTCGGCAACGATTATA
>CADARM010000060.1:13133-26250 GCA_902790275.1 uncultured Lachnospiraceae bacterium | reverse complement strand
ATTTTTTATCCATGATTTTCCTCTTTATTCAAAATACCAGTAAATGCCGTATCTCTCTCTTGCCTTCTTAAAATGAGGGCTGAAAGTAAGCGCCCTGTCGGTTCCTTCAAGCGTGAAAGTAAGGGTTTTGCCGTTTCTTTTCATATGAGAATCGATGTCTTTAATAAAATCGTTTACCGATCCTTCGCTGACTTTCAGTACCTCGTTTCCCGCGATCTTTTCGGAAGGTATCGTCACATCGACGCCTGTTGAGGAATCGACCATATTCTCACATCCGAGATCCGCCGAAAGAAGAACGGGTCCGTAAAAGAATGCAAACACATTGCCGCAGTCGGGCAGTCCTTTTGAAATGACCCTGCATTTACATGTGTATGTAAAACTCTCGCCGTCTTCCCAGACTCCGTCAATGCAGGTATATCCGTCTTCATTCGTGATATTTTTACCCTTAACAAAAAGCTCTGTTTCATCCGCCCAGTCGGGGATCCTTAAACGGATCTTCGCCTCTTTGGATGTTCCTTCCAAAAGACGTACGGTAAACTTAACCGTATCATCTTCAGGGATCTTTGTTTCCTGAATGAGTTTTATCCCAAGTTCCGGGAAAGTTACTTCGGATGAGAAAAAGAGATTTACCGTTATTCCTTTTTCATCCATAAAATAAATGCTGTCTCCAAGCTTCGTGAAGTTTTCCATACCGCTTCCGGTGCAGCACCAGAACTTTGTGAATTCCGTACTGTACACTTTAAAATATCCCGTAGCCATGGGCTGGAAATACATGGTCATTCCGGTCCCAGGATTCTGCGAAGAAAGGATCGCATTGATAAAAGTATTTTCATAATAATCCGCATACTTCTTTTCGCCTGTCAGCATAAAAAGCTTGCGGGTCATCTTAAGCATATTGTAGGTATTGCAGGTCTCGTTGTTGCAGTTGGTTCGTTCCGCATTAAGAACATCGTCTTCGCCGAAATGTTCCCATTCGCTGTTGCCGCCCGTTGCGTATGTGTGATGTTTAACAACCATATCCCAGAACGCCTTCGCATATTCAAGATATGTTTCATCACCTGTAGTGATATAGCGGTTTAAAGCACCCGCAAACTTCGGGATCGTGGTATTTGCATGGAGGTTATTCAATGCATTTTTCTCACCCGAAGCCACCTTTTTAAAGAGTTCTTCCTCGTCAAAAAGATGTGCCGCTTTTAAGTATTCTTCTTTTTTTGTAAAAGAATACAGATCGTAAAGCGCATCGTTCATTCCGCCGTATTCAATGGAAAGAACTGTTTTATGAGTCTCTTCGGACCACTTCGAAGCACGGTTGTAAACCCAGTCTCCGATACCGTCTGCAACCTTTAATGCTTCTTCGTATCCTGTCAGACGGTATGCGTTTATTACACCGTCCAAAATCTTATGCATGGTGTACCAGGGAACCCACGCTTCTTTGAAGATATCGGTTTTGCCCTGCTCAACCATATCAAACTGAAGCTCCACGTTTTCGGGATCGGTAAGCTTTGCACCGAATACAAATCCGGGCTTTCCTTTTGTGTGATCCTGACATTCCGACAGCGCATCAACGATTCTTTTTACACGTTCAAAAAAGATTTCCTTATCTTCTTTTTTGCATGCCGCATTCGCATACGCCTGGGAGATCGCAGTCAGGTAATGCCCCATAGTATGGCCGCCGATAAGCGAATTCTCCCATCCGCCGTAACGGATCTTTCCCGGAGCGATGCCTGCATTTTCGTAAAAGCCCGAAAGCAGACGTTCGATATCGATCTTTTTTAAATATTCTGTTTCTTTTTCAAATGCATTTTCGCAATATGGATCAAGCATCAGAACCTGTCCGGGTTCAGATGCCTTATATTTATTTATTGCTTTTTGATCGTCAGTATTAAAGTTCATCAAGAAATCTTTCTATGATCTTATTTGTTATCTCGGGTTCATCCGTATTGGAATTGTGGCCGGCTCCTTTTATCCATTCGATGGGAAGATGGGTGCATTTGGTCCATTCCCTGTTGTATCTCATCGTGTATCCCGCATGATCTTTGGTGCCGCAGACAAGTAACATCGGGCAGGTCTTTTCAAACGGGATATCTTCTTTTATCGCCTCGCCGACGATCTGATAACCGTGACCGGTAAGCTTTGCGTATCTTCCCTGATCCTTATCGTAAGTCATCATCATCCTGTACATGCAGGCTCTTCCGTATCTTGTGGATGCAACGCCGTCACTTCCCTGTCTTAAAAGTAATTTCCAGGGATACATTCTGTATACGGGTTCGAGATTTTCAAGCGACTTTAACTCCCATTTTTTGTAATACGTTTTCTGAAGGGGAGCCGAATCGATGCAGATAAATCCCGCGAGTTTTTCGGGGAAAAGATGCATATACATCTGGCCAAGGTATCCGCCCATCGACTGACCTATGATAACAGGCTTTTTAAAACCCTCTTTTTCAAGGATCTCATTAAGCCATTTTGCCTTGTCCGCAAGCGAAAAATTCATCTCAAAAGGATAGGAAAGATTGTGGCCCGGAGCATCCCATACAAATACCGAATACTCATCCTTAAAGTGTTCGATCTGCTTTAAAAAAAGTCTGTGATCGGCGGTAAGTCCGGGAAGAAAAACAAGCTCGGGTTTATCATTTTCCTTCTTTTCGTTTACCCAGTAAACAATATTTCCTTTTTCCGTAAATAATCTCTTTTTTATCATGTCCTACTCCATAGCCAGTGAAACAAGTTTCTTTAAATGGATCTCAACCGAATCAAAACACATAACGGGACAGTTGTCCGAATTTAAGATAAGCGGAAGTTCTGTGCATCCTAAGATCACGCCCTCGATGCCGTCCTCTTTTTTCATTCTGCTGATGATGTCCGTAAGTTCTTTTAACGTCGATTCTTTTACGATACCTTTTTCAAGTTCCTCATAGATCCTTTTTCCGACAAGTGCTCTTTCTTCTTCGTTCGGAACAAATACTTCGACACCGGAAGTTCTTAGATCTTTTTTCATGTAATCTTCTTCCATTGTAAGAAGAGTTCCTAAAAGTCCGACTTTCTTTATCCCTTTTGATACGATCTCTTCCGATACAGCCTTTGGAATGCTTACGAGTTCTGCACCTGTTTTTTCGGATACTTCATCGTAAACCATGTGCATTGTAACGGCGGTCAATGATACAACTTCTGCGCCGCCTGAAACGAGGCTTTCAACTTTCTCTGAAATATAATCGGTTAAAGCATCGTATTTTTCAGTTACCACATAATCCCATGCTCTTCTGAAATCCACACTCTCTATAGCGATGTCGGGCATCGCTTTCTCATTGGTAAGTCTGTCGATCTCACTGTTAAGCTGCTTATAGTACATTACCGTCGATTCCGGTCCCGTACCTCCTACAAGTCCAATTTTTTTCATGTCCAAACTCCTTTCAGTCTCTTAATCAGCTCTCTCGTAGTCGTTCTTAAAGCATTCTCTGAATCTTCCCGAGAACGCAGGTTCCATTCCCGCAGCATAAAGATGCGAAGTATCGCCAAACGAAAGCATTCGAAACTGTGCGATGCCTTCTCTTCTTTCTTCCGTAACTACCGTAGTCACGGATGTCGGCGGTGCGATCGATGCATGCCACATCACAAAAGGCGGAAGATTTAAAAGATACGATAATAAAATGCACTCAAGTCCGAAGTGGCAGAAGAAAACTATCACGTCATTGTTAGGATCGACTGCCTTAAAAAGTTTTCCTTCTTTTTTGTATCCGTGCTTCTGTAAAAATGCATCAAACTCGGAATATATCCAGTCGACTTCTTTTCTGACACCTGCTTCTTCAAGTGCCGGATGATCGGTCCATTTGTCAAAGTCAAATGCATTTGGCATATTCATCCAGTCCGCGGGGACCCAGTCCCATGCAACACCGGTCTTTTCGGGGCGCTTCACCTTGGGTGCGAACTCTCTTAACCACTCAAGAGTCTCTGCTTTCATATACATCTTTTCAAGGCTTAAACCTGCGGTATCCTGTGCACGTCCAAGCGGGGATACATAGCATTCATCCGCTTTGACATTTTTCATTCTTTCGGAAAGGGCCTCTGCCTCTCTCCAGCCTAATTCCGTAAGCGTATCCCTCTCGTAATCGGGATCGCCGTGACGTACGATTATAAGTTTCATTTTTTATCCTGTTCCTTTTTATATCTCTTCGATTATCGAAGTTCCTTCTTCACCGTTCATCCACTTCCAGCTCTCGTAAAAGCGAAGTTTTCCGTTCTCATAACGGGGTGTTGAATCACACGCACCGGATTTCTTTTCTCCGTCAGTGTTTATATGTTCATATGTGAAATGAAGGTTATGATCTTCATCCATGGTTCCTAAAAGAAAACCTTTTATGATGCTTCCGCCCGAATACTCGGCCCAGATCACATTGCCTTTCTGATGATATGAAAAGATCGTCTGATCGGAAACTTCTCCCGATTCGGAATTTTCGTAAACGGTAAAGAATCTGTCTTCCACGGAAAACTTTTCTTCCTTTTTGTCAAAAAGAGTTTTTCCGATCTCATATGCTTTCTTTAGATTCTCATCAAGATTTGCTTCACGTTCGGGATTTTCTCTCGAAGTTTTGTCAAAGACAACGAACTCTGTCTGCTTAACTCTGTTAATAAGTCTGTCTCCGAACATTACTTTTTTCATGCTGTTTAAAAGCCCGAATTTTTCGAGTCTGTCAACCGGGTTTC
The DNA here is from genome assembly GCA_902790275.1 of uncultured Lachnospiraceae bacterium. Taxonomy (GTDB): domain Bacteria; phylum Bacillota; class Clostridia; order Lachnospirales; family Lachnospiraceae; genus UBA3766. Next base: position 21,552 of record CADARM010000060.1, on the reverse strand, counting down.
CGGCGGAACACATGATAAGACCCTTGTCCAAAAGCTTCATTGTTTTGTCGCCGTATGCAAATCCGTATGTCCATACACGGTCAAACCATCCGACGAGTTTTGCGGGCGCTTCTGTCCAAAAAACAGGATATATAAAAACTATCGCATCCGAAGAATTAATCTTTCTCTGTTCGTCAAGGACATCGGCTGCAACATCACCATTTTCCGTGTAATACGCATCTCTTAGATATTCCGCTTCCGTAATATCCGATCTGAAATCCATTTCGTAAAGATCCGATATCTCATATTCGTTTCCGGAATCTTTAATTCCTTTTATAAATTCATCCCTCATCTTTCTTGTAAAAGAATCCTCTGACGGATGACAGTAAACGATAAACGCTCTCATTATTTCTCCTAAAGTTTCAAGCACATTTCTTCCATGCCAAGTTCGACAAGTCCGGTGTCTTTAAAGCCCACCGACGAATAAAGACCTTTTGCAACACTGTTGCCGGGTGCGACACCCGTATAGATCTCTGTTATGTTAAATTTTTCTTTCATAAAAGAAATGCCTTTTTCAAGTGCAACTCTTCCGTAACCTTTATGCTGATGTTTTTTATCTATGAGAAATTTCCAGAGTGTGTAATAACCTTTAACTCCGTAATATCCCATCATGATAAAACCGACTATCTCATCATCGTTATAAACGGCAAACGGCCAGGCGGTCTCACTGTAAACATACGCCTGCGCAAGAGACTCTGCGGTCGTCGAAACAAAGCCCTTCTGGTCCTCTTTTACGGACAGTGCCAAAACTTCATCTATATTGTCTTTTGTTATCTCTCTTAATTCTACCATTTCTATCTTCCTTAAAACGGACACTCGATCGTGATCATTTTTTCGGAAAAACCGTTTCTCTTATAGAAACGCATTCCGTCGGTGTTCTGCGGGAAAACCTGCGTTCTGAAAAAATCCGCACCGTTTTCTTTTCCATACTTTTTGGCTTCGTTCATAAGGATGGTTCCGATGCCCTGACTTCTGTATTCGGATGCCACTACAAGGTCCTGGAGATACAAAGATGTCTGGCTCTTGAGACACGGAACCTTTTTGGCCGGTATAAGCACGAGATGTGCAAATCCGATCACTTCCCCGTCATTTTCCGCGACGAACATCACCTGGAAATCGCTGTCGAGAAACTCTTTCATCTGCTCGGATCTTGTACCCTTCGGAGAGAATACAAAATGCTCGGGCTGATACAAAACCGCATCTTTTTCAAGCTCTTCATACAATTCTTCAAGACGCGGAAAATCTTCTTCTTTTGCTTTTCTGATAATCACCATTTTATTTCCTTTTTTTCGTAAAAACCTTCTTAGTAAAATACATTTCCTATTCTAACACAAAAAAGCCCCAAGAAGTATTATTCTTGGAGCTTTTTAATCTTTTGACACTGTCTTTTTATTCAAAAATGTTTACGTAAAAGATCTGATTTCTTAAGCCGCCTTCAGCTGTTTCGTTATAGATCCCGTAAAGGTCTCCGGTAGCTTCATCGAGCATTGAGATCGTGTAATTCTGTTTGAATTCGATATTCTTTCCTTCGAAAAACTCAGAGTATGCAAGATCTGCGCTGCCGTTTTCAAACTGAAGTACGTTAACGGTCGTATCCATAAATCCATCCGTATATGTGGGATATGCAACGAATTCTCCGTTTGCCGAAACATAGAGTTCAAAAGAATATCCTTCGGCACCGATCTCGGTTTCGTATTTTATCTCCTGATATACTCCGTTTTCATCGGGACAGATCTTTCTTATCTCGTTTGAGTCAGCCGTGATTATGGAATCGCCGCGTAAAACGACTTCTGTAAAGTATCCGTCATACTGATATATCTTTTCGAGTTCCTGTTCGTCGCCGGCCTTAGGATCAAGAAGTGCAAAGCCTCTCTCAACCTTTTCTTTTCCTTCATTTTCACCGATCAGCATCCACTCTCTTTCAAATTCTTCGTGAGTATGCAGTTCTTTTTCGTTGGGATCGTACTGATAGCGAACAACGATCTTTCCGTCAGGTGTTGTTCCCAGGAAACTGAGATCTGTATGTGAATCAAATTCTTTTATAAGTTCTTCGGATCCGTCACCATAAACAGCAATGATCTTGGTCGTGTAATCCGTCTTGAAGCTGTAACCGCATGCACACATTTCATTGTCGTTAAGACTTACATAAAAAGCGCTTCCGTCGGGTGCGAATGTGTAAGAACTGAAAAGATTCATATCAAAATCTTTTGAAAATCTGTTTACGAGATTTCCGTCGATATCATAGAAAACTGCATCCACACCGTGGTTTTTCACACCGCCGCGTTCACTGATAAATCCGAATCCCTGATCCATATAGATCACGGGTTTTACGAACCAGTCATCGCTGTATACTTTAAAGGATTTCATTACTTTATCCTTTGTTACATCGTAAATTTTTACTTCTGCGCTGATGTGAGTATCGCTTCTGTAAAGTACCACATATTTTTCAGCCGAGATCTGCTCTATAAAATCGGCATCGGGAAATCTCTCATATACCGTTTCCGATATCGCACGAACCACGTTTTGTTCTTCGTTTGTTTCTTCGGGAAGCGTTTCATTAACTTCCTGCATAACGGTTTCGGGTTCTTCCTGTATAATGACGGGTGCTGCGGAATTGCTTACTCCGCATGCAGTCATGCTTAAAGTCGCGATCGCGGCTAATGTTAATCCTAATCTTTTACCTGCTTCTTTTATCTTCATAATGTCCTCCGTATAACATTTCAAGTTTCTTTATTTTTTTCTTCGTTGCAACTTACATGTGTTATACGATGTGACGATTATTTTTTTATGGGTATTTTTTCTCTACCTAAAAGCCGACTATTCTTTTCCTATTTTTTTTGCAGCTTCAGCAGCCTTTCTGAAGTTTTCTTTTTCTCTGGAATTCTCGTTCTCTATCGCAACAGCAAATTTCTGATCGTTGCTGTATGTAAAATCGAAACTGTTAAAACCGGAAAACTCGCTTGTCGGTCCCTGTGTATCCTCGAATATCTTGTAGCTTTGATAATACCAATCCAGATTGCCGAGATTCATCGGAATAAATTCTTCCAAACCCTCTGTCTTAAATACCCTGATACATGTACCGTCAGGATCTTTTATCTCATACCATTCTTCATCATCGTACTTAGCTTTCTCTTTTGTAATCTCTCCGTCGATACCAAGCTTATCTGCGAGTTTAACCGAGTAATCATACCATTCCTCATCCGAAGACGGAACGCTTACGATCTTATATTCAAGGAGACTGCAAAGATCATAGTTTTCGGCGATATCATAAATATAATCGTTGATCAAGTAACTGTTCAGATCACCGACATCGGCTATCCCGACATGATCGATAAGTTCCGAAACCGTGCCTTCTTTTATGTCATCATCCGTTATTCCGGTGATCATCGTAAAATACTCCGGCGTGATCTTTTGAAGTTTTCCGTTTGCCGAAAGATATGTTTTATCGCCTCCGCAGACTTTGTTTATCACTTTTACAAATTCATCAAAGTCCTCCGGATATTCTCCGCATATATAAAGTGACTGACCGGTATGCATTTTTTCATCGATCGCGGAAATGTCTATACTGAAAAGAAAATCTCCCTTATATGTGTTTTCGTGAGAATTGCAGTACTTCAAAAGAAAATCCCTGTCTTCTTTGGATATTTCTTCTGCTGCACTATCGAATTTCACAACATCCGAACCGCTGTAATACTCTTTGGGCCATGCTATCTTCCAGATGTTTTCGGGATTCTCTTCTGCCGTAACTATGCTTATCCCTTCAATAGTCAGTGTATCGGATGAGAGGTCTATACCCACATCTTTTAAAGTCGTTTTATTGTTTGCCGGCTTGTTATCGGAAACCGTAACTGCGGGCTTATTATCACGCGTAAGCAGATCTTTTAAAAACGGGAAAATAAAACTCCCTCCGAAAAAGACGCAGGTGAATAGAAAGAGCACCACAAAGGATACCACACTTGCTATGATCCAGCTTTTTATTTCTTTTTTGATATTCTTTTTCAATATGAATTCTCCTTAATTTCAGTTCCGAGCATTTTTTATTACCCATTTAATGCTCTCATCGGCCGGCTTATTAAAACTGTCTGAGAAAATTTCCCAGCCAGTCAAAGAACGCCATAACCGCATAATATAAAACAATGACAGCCAATATTAATAGGATCAGGCAGATCACCGAAAGGATAAACCCGATCACTCCAAGGATCTTCCATATCCTCTTCGGTTCTGTTTTTACGATGTTTTTCAATCTGAGTATTTTAAACGTAATTGAATAAACAATAAAATAAATAAACGCGATCAGTGGAAGGATAAAAAAAGCACATTCATTACATCCTTTCACAAAATACATAAAGTCATTATTTGCATGTATTATATTGTCAAATAAGAGTAAAAAAAGAGCCGCGACATTCATAAAAAACGGCATGGCATAAAAAATATCTGTTTTCTTTGTCTTTATCAGAACAAGGGAAACTATTGCCATGACAGCGAATATAACGAACAGCGTTACGGGTAATATCATTTTTTTTCCCCCGATATTTTATAAGGTCCTCCGCATCAGTTTCCACGGGACTTCTTAATTCTATTTCTTATCTTTCACCATATACCATGCGAGCACATGGATCGCCTGAGCAAATTCGCCGCTTTTAATCATCTCTTCGATCTCTTTTTCACTGCATATCTTTACATTAAGATACTCTGTTTCATCGAGTGACTGGCCCGAAACTTTTCTGCAGTTTTTCGCAACGAAAATGCTTGCATAATTGTCGGCAAGAGTAGCGTTTGAAGGAAGCTTCATAAGAAATTCCCATTCGTCGGATTCGTATCCCGTCTCTTCCGAGAGTTCTCTCTTTGCGGCACTCAATTCATCTTCCGCTTTAAGTGTCGTATCACTCGCATATTCTCTGCCGCCTTCTCTTTCTATCCCGCCTGCGACAAATTCGGTCGTAACTTTTTTGATACCCTGTCTGAACTGTCTTACGCAGATGTAATTGCCGTCGGTATCGATCGCTACGACCACAACATAATCTTTTCTCGAGTAACTGTAATACGGTGCAAATACACGTCCGTCGGGATAACGGTAAGTTGATTTTCTGAAATCGATCCACTCATCCCGGACCACATGTTCCATCTCTATCTCTTCCCACGCAAGCGGGTCTTTTTCCAAATTGTTTTCCATTTTTCAAACCTCATTTTATTTTTATCTTCTGCCATTCGTTTGTAAGTTTTTCAAGAGTCCACGCTGCATTTGCGGGACTTGTCGACGGAAGAAAAGTGCATTCTTTTCCAAGCTTCGGAAATATATATTTATTATATAATTTTTCAGCTGTTTTTCCATTTACAAAAACTACCGAGATACATGACTTTTTAAGTATCCCTGAAAGATCGTTCGCCTTAACGTTTTTAATGCTCGCATCCGAAGAACCTGTTATCTCGCAGGATTCGATGACATCCCAGAGTGCGATATGATTTCTTAATAAAAATTCTCTTTTTTCCTCGATGCTCTCAGGTACTTTTTCGTCAAAAACTGCCGCCGTTACTTTCCAGAATCTGTTCTGCGGATGACCGTAAAAAAATCCGACTTCCCTGGATTTGACCGAAGGAAAACTGCCGAGGATAAGAATCTCGGATTTTTCGTCAAAAACAGGTGAAATCGGATGATTTATTTTTTGTTGTTTTGTGTTTTTTGTCATTCCCTGAGCCTGATCAAATACATTTGTTGAAAATACGGATGATTTTCCGACCTTGTATGACTTAAATCTCGTGTCATCGCTCATTGCAAAATATGACATAAGAGGCTCCGCACCTTCAGCACCCTGATATTTCTCATCAAATACAAGTTTTTCAAGGATTATGTCGTTGTTGTAATATTCTCCGTCAAGCGAAAGGATCGTCCACTCCCAGTAATATGCCGTAGGAGTCTTGTCACCCAGAACATCTTTAACATCCTGAGTAAAGAAACCGCTTGCAGTTCCGACTCTTATCGAATCGATATGAAGCTGTGATAAGAAGAATAAGTATAAACGGATCAGATCGTCGCCTGATGTAAGCTTATGATCGGTGGGGACTTTTATGATCTCGTCCGCAACATAAGTTGAACCGATTCCGCCGAGATAATCTTTGCCTTCGGGTTCGAAATCTATATCGGTGATAAGCTTTTTATAGAGTATCGCAGCCATTTCTTTTTCACTCATATCGCTGCTTAAGTTCTCATTGATCGTCTCGGTGATATAATTTCTGAAATCCTCTATGACACTTACAGCCTCGTCATCTTCAGCCACCTCTTCACCGACAAAATATTCAAGTTCAAAAACATTTTTCTTATCCGTGGGGCTGACCATAACTATCGAAGTAACGGGATTTGAAAAATAAACAACTTTGTAAATGTCTATGATATCCTGTTCGCTCAATTCCTGTTTTTCGTCGAGCACCAGTTCTTTTTCGTGATTGTCGATAGCGAAAAGAGCCTGTTTTGAGATTTTTATGATCTCCGGTCTGTCCTTGAATTCATCAAGGATCCATTCGGGGATCACCAGAGGATTGTATACATATACGCCTGTTTCCAGAAAAGTGTTTTTTTCGGGTAAAAACAGTTCGTCATCGGAGATCTCCAGTTTGACTGCAGGTTCCGAAACTTCTTCCTTAACGTTTTCTTCTCCTTCGATCCCTGCTGTGGGATAATCTTCAAACTCTACAACTTTTCTTCCGCAGCCGAATGTCGAAGATATCATTGCTGCCGAAACGCCGATTGCAAGAACTCTTGAGAAAATCTTTTTTGTTGTGTCTGTCATTGATGCTTTTTCCTCTCGTATTATTTTGTAAATTCGCTCTTTAATATTGAATAAAACTCTCTTCCTTCATACGCTCCGTGTCTGAAAAAGTATTCACGAAGTGTTCCTTCATATGTAAAGTTACATTTTTCGATTACTTTTTTCGAAGGGATATTGGATGGTCTCACACAGATCTGAACCTTGTTTAAATTGATCTTTTCGAATCCGTAACCGATGACAGCTTTGGTAGCTTCAGTCGCATATCCTTTACCCTGAAATCCGGTTCCGATACAGTATTCGATCTCTCCAAAATGATTATATCTGTCCACAAGAAAATATGCAATCTGACCGATGCATTCACCGGACTCTTTTTCGATCACTGCCCAACGATAGTAGTACGGACTTTCGTATCCTCCGATGTATTTACAAAGAAGTCCTTTTACCGCTTCCTTTGTCTTGTATGAAGGCTCTCCGTATTTATCCTGAACATCGTCATCGGATACCCAGTTACGCATCATGGAATCGGTATCTTCGTATGTAAATTTTCTGAGTAAAAGTCTGTCTGTATTTATTTCTTCGCTCCCGCAGGGATTAAGTTCAAAATCATTCATTTTTATATCCTCTTTTCAGATTTGATCAAAGCGAAAGCCGCCCTTTCAGACGGCTTTCAGGTGTATGGTGTATGGCATCACGAGCCTGTGCCTGAATACTTTCCTGCTCCCCACATCCATATTCTGTAAGAGATGTAGAAAAAGATCAGTCCGTAAACCGGTGAAAACCAGGTGAGGAAAGGTATCTCCTGAGGTCTTAAAATAACAAGGCTCGGGAAGTATGCGATAAACGCGATCGGAATTATAAATGTAAATATAATCCTGAAGAATAACGGGAAAATGGTTACGGGATATTTTGCGTAATCCCTGAACTTGTTCATCGTAACCATGATGTAGCCCGAGTTTGTAAGGAAGAAACAGCTTGCCGCAGCAATATTCATGATCGCAACCATAAAAAGCGATGCCGCAACGATCGCAACAAGCAGAGCCGCGATATTGAAAAATGTTACCGGAAGCTTAAGCTTGTACCACGCATAGATCACTGTTCCGGTTCCCACAAAGAACTGTCCGAGTCCCTTGGTATCAAAATCTTCCGAAATGTAATAGAAGAAAATGTTGATAGGACGGAAACAGTATTTGATAAAGTCTCCTTCATATACGTAATGTCTTAAATTCCAGTTGTTGTCAAAGAGACACTGAAGCGGGGTAAGTGCGATCAGCGAGAAACCGTATAAGAAAAGCATCTCGTGATATGTCCATCCGCATACGCTCGGGAAATTAAGGAACATGATGTAAAACGCCAGAAGTTCGGAAATATCAGTGATGATCATACCTATCATTGAAATGATGAAATCCGAACGATAGCTCATTTTACTCTTTATGTCCTGAACGATTATTTTTCTGTAAATTGATATGTAAAATCCTAGTCTTTTCATCTCAACCTCCGTTTACGGTAATGATCCTCTCGGATAATTTCCAGAAGATCTTTCCGATTATAAGAAGTACGACCGCCCAGAGGAACTGCTCGCCGAGCATGATGAACGATTCGCCGATACCGAGTTCCTC
>CADARM010000060.1:0-13127 GCA_902790275.1 uncultured Lachnospiraceae bacterium | reverse complement strand
GTAAGGAATGTGAGCGGTGTGTTGTATATCGCATGAAACGGTAAGAACAATGCGATCTTTCTAAGTGTTTCTCGGAAAAATGCCAGAGGCACGGTAGCACCCGATAAGAAGAGTACGACTACTTCTTTCATGATGTTGATCCCCCATGTCGACTGTGTGTAAAGACATATCGTTCCTACAAAAAAGTCTATCGCGAAGTTGATTATCATACCAAGAAGTGCCGCCGCAAGATAGAAAATAAGGTTTATGCCCATATGTATGGCACCTTTGGTGATGATCTGTACGATAATAAATGTCGGAATGAATGTGACCACAAATGCACATAAGTTTCCGCCTTCAAGTCCGAATAAAAGGTACTGCGCGTACGAAACCGGCTTCAAAAGATCGAGGACGATCTTACCGCTCTGGATCGCTCTTCCCATCATCCATACGAGATAGGCTTCCATGAATGTGAACTGTGCGGAAGCGAGTACAAGATAGATCATTGTATCGTTGAAACTCATTCCGTTGATGGTCGCGTTATCCACGGATGCGTAGATTGCACGCCATAAATTGTAGATAACTATCAGATAAATTATATTTCCAAGCAACATTACAAATGCACTTAATCTGAACTGCAGAAAATCCATGATCGATGCCTTTGTAAGTGCAAGACATGCTTTAACTTTCATTGTTGTTCTCCTATAACACCTCATCAGTCAGCTTCGCTGACAGCTTCCCCTCAAGGGGAAGCCTTGGCTTAATTTGCTTTTTTCAGATTCTCTGCGTCCTCGTAGATCTTTCTGATAACGCTCTCCGTGGAAATCTCTTCGAGACGAACGTCGTAAACCTTTATCTTTTCCTGGATGTGGTTAAGTACCTTCATGAGTCTTACCTGATTTTCATCGATAAGGATCGAGCACCAACCTTCATCAGTCAAAGAGAAAGTGAAGTTCTTATCCGCAAAATCTTCTTTTACAACTGCTTCAACAGCTGCAAGTTCGGCATTCTTTTCTTCTTCGGAAAGTTCCTCGGGATGCTTCTTTGTCTTGATAAGAAGTGTTCTGTAAGCACCGAAGAAACTTCTTAAATGTTCGATGTCGTTATCGTAGAGCATGGTACCTTTATCGATGATAACGATACGCTCGCAGAGTGCGTCAACATCGCCCATATCATGGGTTGTAAGGATTACTGTAGTATTCTTTTCCTTATTGAGCGCCTTGATAAGATTTCTTATCTTTGCCTTCATCGAAACATCGAGACCGATGGTCGGCTCGTCAAGAAATACGATGGGCGGATTGTGTAAAAACGCCGCTAAGATATCACTTAAAGTACGCTGTCCCAAAGACATTTGACGAACGGGTTTTGAGTAAAGTTCCTTGATGTCGACGAGTGACTCGTAAAGTGTGAGCATATCCTTGTAATCCTTGTCGGAAATACCGTAGATATCCTTTAAAAGTTTGAATGATTCAACCAAAGGAAGCGACCACCACAGCTGTGATCTCTGTCCGAATACAACACCGATGTTCTGTGCATTGGCTGTTCTGTTTTTGTAAGGGATGCGGCCGTTAACAAGGATCTCGCCTCTTGTGGGCTGAAGAACTCCGGTCATCATCTTGATGGTTGTCGATTTGCCGGCACCGTTGGGTCCCAAGTACCCTACGATCTCGCCGGGTTTTATCTGCATCGACACGTCGTTTACAGCCTTAACGATCTTGTAATCTCTTGAAAACAGATCCTGAAAACTTCCTTTTAACCCTTCATGTCTGTTTAATACTTTAAACTCTTTATCAACATTTTTCAGTTCAATTACATATTCCATTTTCTTTTACCCTTTCACGAATTCATTTCGTTTTTTTGCGTTATGAACGGGGCCCCTGTTGTTCATACCGCTTTATTTTATTTGAAATTCTTTACCATAAATATGTCGTCTGCATATGTTCCGTCATCGTATTTGTTGGCATCCGGCTTTCTGCCTGTCTCCTTAAATCCGAAGCTTTCATACATATGCATTGCTCTGTCGTTATGCTCGATAACGATTAATTCTGCCTGTTCAAAACCTGCTTTTTCAATCTCTTCGAGTAATACTTCAAACATGATCTTACCAATACCCTGTCCGGTAAACTTTTGCAAAAGTGCGATGCCGACACTTGCTCTGTGAGCATATCTTCGACTTCCGGAAACTCTCATAAACGAACAGTTTCCGACATGTTCGCCGTCCAAAAATCCGATTATGAGCATGCCGCCGTCAGACTCTCTGTGGCTCTTTAAGAATTCAAGCTCTTCTTCAAGACTTAAATCCATTTCATCGCTTTCCGCCATCAGAAACCTTGTTTCGCCGCAGGCCTTTTTTATATAGTGTCTTAACATTTCCGCATCTTCTTCTCTTGGTGCTCTTAATACAAGTTCTTTTCCGTTTATATCAAATCTTCTTTCTTCGAATATCATTTTTTATCTCCTTTATAAATCCGTCTGTCAGATGTTCTGTTTTAAATAGCAGTAATCATATACCTTTTTATAACCGAGCTTCTTATAAAGATTTACAGCCACTTCGTTATCCTTTATAACCTGAAGATATGAGTACTTCGCGCCCATCTCTTTGGACTTAAGGATTGCCGCCAGGCAAAGCTTCTTTCCGAAACCGAGTCCGCGGTACTTACCGTCAACGATAACATTATGCAAAAGACTGTATCCGTCTTCGATCGCACAGGATGCGACTGCTGCCACGTTTCCTTCATGCATCAGTGTGACATATAACTTTGTAACCTTTGTATTTGCATGAAACTGCTTGTATGCTTCGATCTTTTTTTCATCCGTAAAACCTTCGAATTCAAAGTACGGTTCAAACCACTTCGAAGGTTCGTCTGAAAAAATAACATCCTTTAAAAATTCTGATACATCCTCAATTCCTTCGTTTGTTAAAACATCCGAAAACTCTTTGTCCCCGGTATCGAGGATCATAACATCAGAAGGAGTAACAATCTTATAACCTCTGTTTAAAAGGTATTCCGATAATTCTTTATCCGCCTCCGTTACCTTGAAATTAGCCGGGAGTCCTTTGGATGAATAAAGATTTTCGCAATAAACCACTTTATCTTCCATTCTCTTGGTTGAATCTTCATATTCGCTGACAGAATTGGCACGTCCTGTATAACCGTTACCGAAACGAATTTCCCAACCGTCATATTCATGGATTTCATTTGCTGCCCATCCGTTTGCGGCCCTTTTTTCCAATGCCCTTATTTCATCTATCTTCATTTTTTCACCTTGTCTTTCTACCTGGTCCACTTGTAAAGCTGCGAGTAGATCCCGTTCTTAGCCATAAGCTCATCATGCGTACCCGACTCTTCGATGCCTTTTTCCGTAAGGACCAGGATCCTCTCGGCATTTTTGATCGTTGAAAGTCTGTGTGCGATAACGAACGTCGTTCTGTTGGCAGCAAGTTTTTCAAGTGACTCTTTTACAATGTTCTCACTTTCATTATCAAGAGCACTCGTCGCCTCGTCGAAAATAAGGATCGGCGGGTTCTTTAAGAACACTCTCGCGATGGAAAGTCTCTGCTTCTGGCCACCCGAAAGTTTTACACCTCTCTGTCCTATATCCGTATCGTAACCGTTCGGAAGTCCTTCGATGAACTCATGTGCGTTGGCGAGTTTTGCCGCCTCGATGACTTCTTCTCTCGTTGCATCCGGCTTACCGTAAAGGATATTGTCGTAAACCGTTCCCGCAAAAAGATATACGTCCTGCTGCACGATACCGATATTGTTTCTCAAACTCTTAAGCGTCACGTCGCGAATGTCTTTTCCGTCAATGCTGATGCTTCCGTTCGTAACTTCGTAGAATCTCGGGATAAGACTGCAAAGCGTCGTTTTTCCGCCTCCCGAAGATCCGACCAGAGCCACGTAAGATCCTGCTTTGACATCAAGATTTATATGTCTTAATACTCTGTGTGCGCTGTCTTTATATTTGAAAGAAACGTCGTCAAATCTGATGTTTCCTTTTACATCCTTTAATTCAACCGCATCGGGCTTATCCTCGATATCGGGCTCAACTTCAAGTATTTCCACAAATCTTTCGAAGCCCGAATAACCGTTCTGGAACTGCTCCGTAAAATCGATGAGTGTTCTTATGGGATCCGTGAAGATGTTGATGTATAAAAGGAACGTTACGAAATCCGATACGTCCACGTATTTTTTTGCCATCAGCACTCCGCCGGCCATGATCACCGCGATATTTATAAGAAGAGTAAACGCCGTCATTCCTGAGTGGAAAAATCCACTCTTATACCCGAAAGATTGTCTTCGATCTGCGTGTTGATCTCGGCGATCTTTACTCTGTTTTCCTTAAAAGCTCTCTTCATGCGTCTGTTTAGGATGAACGCAAACGCGAACATAAAAGGAAGGAGCACGAATGCCGCGATCGTAAGATACCTGCTTATGCAGAACAGGATCACGAATGCACCGATTATCTTTATAAATGAGATGGCGATGTTTTCCGGTCCGTGGTGCAGAAGTTCCGTTATATCAAAAAGGTCGCTTGTGATTCTACTCATAAGCGACCCGACCTTTTGCTCATCATAAAATGAAAACGATAGTTTTTGATAATGCGCAAAAATTTCCGATCGCATATTGTATTCGATCTTCGCACCCATGACATGTCCTACATATGAAATGTAATAATTCGCTGCAAGCTGAATTAAAACCATAACGATCATAGCGATGCCTATTATAATCACCTGTCTGAGCGCGGTCTCGGGATCCATCTTTGTAATATTAACTGTAATGTATCTGACAGCCAAAGGAATAAGCAGACTTATAGCGGATGCGAGAAATGCAAAAAACAGATCAAGCATAAATGTGCCGATATAAGGCTTATAATAGCTGAGCATTTTCTTAAGATTCTTCTTCATTTCTCTTCTCCTTCCTTTGGTTTTTTTTGTTTGATTCTTTATGGTTTGTAAGTATATTACACGCAAAAAAATAATGATACCCTGTATTTTTCGCAATTTTATAACAATTTTACACGGATGTAAACAAATGTGTTTTTCGAAACACCTCAGAAAGCCCGTAAATAACGCAAAAACATCCGAAAAGTTAATTCTTTTCGGATGCCTTTTATCACTATTTTTTTTACTCAAATTTTAGTAAAAATCGTATATGTTTGTTATATTTCCGATCGCGATAACGTTGTCGGGATGATTTTTGGTATAAAGTTCGACAAGTCTGGTCTCATCAACATTCTGATTGTCTACATTAAGGATAACATCACTTACATCTTCTTTAAGAGCAAATACATAAGCTTTGTAATTATGATAACCTTCAAGGTAAGGACCTACATACTCATCCATCTCACCGGCGCCTATGTGGTTCTCGGAAACGAGACCGTATCCGTGAAGATGGTAGTTACCTTCGTTGAGATCCACAAGCAATACTGCGTACTGTGCGGCTCCTTCAACTTCTTCCCATGAAAGTTCGGGGCTTATGTTTCCGTTCTGCCTGCCGATCTCTTTTTTCCATCCGCCGTAATCAATGCTCTCACTTGTTACTTCAAAGGAATCTATAAACTTAACTTCATCGGGATCATCGGCTGTTTCTTTATTAAACTCGTATTCTGTCAGGTATTCGTTTCCCTCGCCCGGTGTAAAGAATTCTTCGCCTGCTTCTGTTTCAAGCTTGAAAGATATTCTTCCTTCGTCATCAAGTGTTCCTTCGATACAGGAAAAATCGATTTCTTCTTTTTCATCACCCGCAACATAAAGAAGTGTTCCGTTAAACTTTGTTCCGAATCTGGTCTCAAAGACGCCCGGATCTTCATTCTTTAAAGGAGCGATGACGTTAAGGTTTTTCTTTAAACGAACGTATAATGTTCCGTCTTCTCCATTCAGGCCTTCCGTAAAGAGTCTGGAAAGTCTTTCCTTTTCCGCCTCATCGCATTTCCAGCTCGTTCCTTTAAGTTCGTTCCATTCGACATCCCACTCTGTCCATTCATTGGAAACTGCCCTCCAGGTATCGCCGTCTTCTTCGAACACCGCATTGCATACGATATACTGTAAACACTTTCCGGAAACATTGTCTGTAACTATTTTGTATTTTACGGTATCTGTTTTCTTATCGTTATCGACCGTGTGGGATAAAAGAACCATTTTGTCGTAATGATCTTTAATAAGTTCGCCGACGATCAGATCTGCGGGAGCACCGCCAAGCGTTTCGTCATAATTCTCGCTGACCCTGCAGAGATCTTCGATCATATATGAATTGTCGGGCACTGCAGCCGAAGCTTCTTTTTCAACGGTAACTTCTTCAACAGGATTGTCGTTTCCCGATAAAAGAGCTTCGCTTTCTTCTTTTACTTCAACCTGTGCTTCAACTGTATTTTCGACCTGACTTAATCCGCATCCCGAAAAAAGCAAAACACCTGTCATCAAAAATGAACCTAAATAAAATGTCTTTCTCATTTTCAAACCTCCATTCATTTTTCTCTGCTTTACGGTTTGAAAGTATATACTCGCAAAAACCGGAATAATACCATGAATTTTCCGCATTTTTATAACAATTTTACAGTATTCGCACAATATTGTTATAATTGGTGTATAATGCCGATATGAAAGCAATTTTGAAACGCACTGATAGCAAGGCTTTCAAAAGCCGTGTAAAAATGTTATAAAAACAGCTTTTTGAAAATACCAGATATTTTACATTTTTTTGTGATTGGAGACATTTATGATACCCGAATGGAGAGGATTTATACAAAAAAGGACTAACGGTTCCGAAAAAGTTAACTACGACGATCCGAATTTTCCTTCATACGTTTACAGGGGATATGTTTACCCTTCATCGACCTGGGCGAACGACCCGCATTATCACGATGATGTGGAACTTCTGACCGTCACAAACGGATACCTTTCCTACAGTATAAACAGTCAGGAGATCCCTGTTGAAGAAGGCGATACGATAATGGTCAATTCAAGACAGATCCATTTCAATAAACCCAAACGCCCCGAACGAACGGATTATGTCATAGCGATCTTTCACCCGAGGATCCTCTGCGCTTCAAACATAGTGGAAAATAAATACATCAAAGCGATAACGGACAACCCGAATATCCCTTATATAAGATTTAAACATTCCGAAGATATCGGCAAAAAGATCTACAATATAATGATGGAGATTCCGGATTATATCGGTAATGAATTTATGCTGACCAAGTGCTATTACGGGATCTGGGAACAGGTCATAGCTACATGCGGAAGCCTCGAAAACAACAGCAATTACTCGGATTCTCAGGTGGATTCGCTTAAAGCGATGTTGACTTTTATCCAGGAAAATTACGATTCCGATATCAGTCTCGACGATATCGCACAGGCAGGTTCGGTGAGCAGGACTTTCTGCAACAATCTTTTCCACAAATATACCGACCAGACCCCTATCGAGAATCTGACGCGTTTCAGAGTCAGCAAAGTGGCTGAGATCCTGAACTCCACGAGTCTTTCAATGTCGGAGATCGCCGATATTACCGGCTTTTCAAGTGCAAGTTACATGGGCGAGGCTTTTAAGAAATATTACGGAGAATCCCCGAGAAGCTTTAAGAACAATAGGGTTCATACAACACCGACCGAGTATTTCAACCGATAGTTTCGATTTTTATGTACAAACCGCGGAAACTTCGTTAGAATAAGTATCGACAGAAAAAATATTACGAAAATACGGAAAAAACTTATGAAAAAAGGACTAGTACTCGAAGGCGGTGCAATGCGCGGAATGTTCACCTGCGGTGTCCTGGATGTTTTCATGGAAGAAGGCATTCAGTTTGATGTGGCAGCGGGTATCTCGGCGGGTGTCGTTTTCGGCTGCAATTTAAAATCTAAACAGATCGGACGTGCGATCCGCTATAACAAAAAATATGCTTCCGATCCCCGATTCTGCAGTATCAGAAATCTTTTAAAAACCGGAGATCTTTTTGAGGAGAATTTCTGTTACCACGAGATTCCCGACAAGCTCGACCCGTTCGACAGAAAGACTTTTACCGAGAATCCTCTCGAATTCTATGTCGGAGCCACCAATCTCGAAGACGGAAAAGTAGTCTTCCACAAGTGCACCGACGGCGGTGAGACCGATATCCAATGGATGCGTGCTTCCGCTTCAATGCCCGGTTTTTCAAGGCCGGTAGAGGTCGACGGATACTCTCTTTTAGACGGCGGGATCGTAGACCCGATACCCTACGAATATATGCAGAGTCTCGGTTTTGAAAAGAGTGTGGCGATACTTACACAGCCCGCGGATTACGTTAAGAAAAAGACCAAAGCGGTCCTTTTTTACAACTGGACACTGCGTAAATATCCGCATATCGCAAAGATCATGAGGGAACGCCACATCCTTTACAACAATATGACGGACGAAGTAAAAGAGCTTGAAAAAGAAGGAAAGCTCTTCGTCATAAGACCTCCCGAATCACTCGGGATCTCCAGAACCGAAAGACGCCCCGAAGAACTCGAGCGTGTATATCAGATCGGTCGAAGCGAAGCCAAAAAACAGCTTGAAGCGATGAAAAAATATCTGGAAATCGAATAGGAACGGAAATAAAAAATAACCTGACACTTTCCGGTGTCAGGTTATTTCTATATAAAACGATTAGTCGTGCTTATAAGTAAATTCCTTAAAGTTTATATATCCGCCCTCTGTTCCGTTTCCTGAAGCATATAAACCGATGCAGCAGCCTACAAAACCGCCCGCAACTTCCGTTGAGAGGTTGGATACACCTGCTTCTCCGAGAAGCTTACCGTTAACCAGTGCTTTGGTGTTAAGGCCTTCAACAACGATCGATAAAGTTACATCTTTTGCGTCCGCGATCTCTTCGCTTCCGATGATCTCATCTTTTCCGTCCTGGCAGAGGATCATCAATGCTTTGTTATCCTTGATCTCCGCACGGAGGTTGTAAAGGTTATTCTGTAAAAGAACAAGTCCCGCACTTTCATTTCCCTTAAGTCCCGAAGCATCAAGAGTTGCCGTTGCTGTGAAATAATGATGCTGCTGTCTGATCGAAACAAATGAAGGTGAAGCAACTGCTTTGATATCATCTGCCTGAGCCTTTAATCTAAGGCCTTCGCCGTCAAGTGAATACATATCGTCAGGATAGTTTCTAAGGAATAAGAATTCGTCTCCGAGTTCCTTCATATTCGCAAATACGTAATCCTTGTCGGTTCCGGGGATCGTCGTCTTACCGTTTGTCCTGCTTGTATAGGATGTCGGATCTTTTTCGGGATTCCATTCGGGAAGGTCGATCTCAACGGTATCAGTGAGCATGCCAACTCCGGGATTTACTACGGGCCAGTCATCTTCCCAGATGAATTTGCAAAGGAAGGTCTCTCTTCCCATTGTGGTAAATCTTTCAAGAGGTCTTACTGCTAGAACCGTCATAAACCACTCGTCGTTGGGAGTCTTGATGATGTCTCCGTGTCCTACATACTTGATCGGATAGTCCTTACCGAGATGTCTGTGCGTAAGGATGGGGTTCTTGGGATTGCCCTCGTAAGGTCCCCATACATCTTTACTTCTGCAGATCATTACCGAATGCTCGGGTCCTGTTCCGCCTTCCGCATGCATGATGTAGTAATATCCGTTTTCTTTATAGATATGCGGACCCTCGGGCCAGATACAGCCTTTGAGTGCGCCGTTCCATACGTTCTTTTTCTCGCCGATCTTCCAGTTTTCAAGATCGACTTCCGCAATGTAAATGTACCAGTCTCCGTTGTACTTAACGCCGTCGGGATTGGGATGTGTGCCGATGTAATAGCACTTTCCGTCATCGTCAAAGAAGAGGGAAGGATCGATTCCGTCGGCATCAACAAGGTAGTGAGGCTCCGACCAGGGACCTTCGGGATTCTCCGCGGTAACGATGAAGTTTCCGCCGTGTGTTACGTTTGTACAGATAACATAGAATGTTCCGTTATTATATCTGATGGTAGGAGCGAAAAGACCCTGTGAATGGTCCGCTCCTTCCAAAGGGATCTGTGAATGTCTTGTAAGTACGTTTCCTATCTGCTCCCAATGTGCCAGGTCTTTACTGTGCATTAAAGATAATCCGGGAACATATGAAAAGGTCGAGTTGCAAAGATAGTAATCTTCGCCGACCGCACATATTGAAGGATCGGGATAAAATCCCGGCATGATCGGGTTTTTAGCTGTTGTTTTCATATATACCTCCATTAGTTTTTTCAAAATGAAAAGGTGTAATCAACCTTTCTATACTTTATCATATAAAAAAAGTTAATTACACCGATTAAATTCATTAAAAATACAGATTAAATAAAGAAAGGTAAATCGATACTAATTTAAATTTTTTGATGAAATATTGTTACCAAATAATATATAATTGAAGCGGTTGATAAATTAATACAAAGATCAATAACATGTAAAAGCGGAGAGAAAATATGGCAAAGATTGAAAGAACCGCAAAAGGTAAAAAGAAAAACGTTGTCGCTACAGTGTTTATCATCATCCTGACCCTTCTTCTCGTACTGGAAGGTATCGCTTTATGCGTAATATGGATCCCTTATGCGGTAAAAAGAAAAAAGAGTGTTCCCACTGCAGTGGTTCTTGCAAAGGAAAATCCCGGAAGAGAATATGCAAGCGATGCCAGTGCGGTTGCGCTTGAAGAGTATATTTACGCATCTCTTCTTAATGAAAAAGTAGCACGTTACGGTGAAGTAACGGAAGAAAACTACGAGGATTTCAAGAATCTTTATCTTGAGACCGAGAGAGCCTGGGAAAATGCGGCTTATTCTGCAGGATTCTTATATCAGATCGGAGATATCCTCGAAACGGAAGAGAAAAATGAAAACTACTCCGGCGTATACGGATACAGCGAGCTTGTTGCAAAGCCCATGGGTAAGAGCGAAAGTATCGACAATGCAGAGGAACTGATCGAATCCTACGATTCCATGACAAAGAGCAGCGAGATTAAAACCCTGGCAAATGTTCTGGGTATGGATTCGAATAATGCTTATCAGATGTACTTAAACAATGCCGGACAGTTCGAGATCGCAGAAGCCGACTGGAATGCCTGGATCGAGTCCGGATACGACATAGTAAAAAGCACTTCTTCCGTCTCGATGTCCTGCGACATTATGGGAAGTGAACTTCTTACCGGTGATGCACATTCTCTTACCGGCATCGTAAGTTTTACAACTTCTCCCCTGGATTCATCCATATCCGTTACAAATAACGGAAAAGCATCGATCATCCTCGGTGAAGATTTTGCACTCGCAAAGAAATACTCAAAAGATGCGGTAATGACGGGTGTCGTTAAACCCGTAACCGTAAATGAATGGATCCCTCAGTTTGAAACCGAAGAAACAATGGTTTATTACGAAGGCTTTAAAGAAGAAACCGGATCCGTCAAATATCCCCAGTCGATGGTCTATGATTTCGACGGTTCCGTAAAGATCGTTACGGCATCCGTTCCGGATTATGAAAACAAGTCTATTGAAGAGATTGAAACGGTTATCAACAATGGTTTAAGCGCAGGAAATACCCAGCTTATAGATGCACGAATAGCGATAACCAGCAAAGAAGTCGAAAAAATGGCCGTAGACGTATACAGAGAAGCCTATTCCGAAAAGAACGGTACTGCATTAAGCGGTGTCGATCTAACACTGTTTTCCGATTCTCTTCTTGACACGTCGATCGAAAAATACAGAGACAGAGTTTCCGATTATGCTGCCGAAGAGGGAGTTATAAGCGCAGCGGAATACTTTTATGATCTTGTGATCGTTGCAGCCGATGAA
Source organism: uncultured Lachnospiraceae bacterium (assembly GCA_902790275.1). Lineage (GTDB taxonomy): Bacteria > Bacillota > Clostridia > Lachnospirales > Lachnospiraceae > UBA3766. Next base: position 1,366 of record CADARM010000060.1, on the reverse strand, counting down.
GGACAGATGATAAATCTCGGAGAATTTGTTATCCTTGAAGAGCCCACGGCCTATGATATCGAAGGTGCATGGGAAGTAACCGAGACCATAACAAATGTCCGTTCGGATATTGTGGATGTGTTTACATGGGTTTCCGGATTGGTACTCGATAAGGAGTCCGTAGACCAGGCAGCTTCCCGTTTCTATGATACCGAAGAAACTGGAACCTTTCATATGAATATCGTTGCAACCGGAAGCAATACTCTTGAGATAACAACCTTCTTTGAAGATGAAAACGGTGAGCTGATCGTTGAAACCGCATCCGGAACCATGAAAAAAGGTGTTATTTACTTCGATGATATGGATGAAGAAGATGTGAGTTTTTATGAAGCTTATGAAAAAGATCTGCAGTTCGTATTTTACGGATACGGCAATGACAGATATATGAGCGGAAGCGGAACTGCTAATATGAAACTTTTAGATGTATCAGCGGATATTTTCTTCTACGGAACAAGAACATCCGCAGATGAACTTTGGACATACTAGGAAGGAGGAATGAACATGGAAAACAATGTAAACGAAACAGTTCAAGCACAAGTAAATGTTCAGAATATTCCTTCTGAACCCGTAAATACAACCGAGACACCCGCACCCGTTCAGCCCCAGCCTGTTCAGGGTCAGCCCGTTCCTGCGGCTCAGCCTGTTCAGGGTCAGCCTGCTCCCATGTATCAGCAGCCTGTGGGTCAGCCTTATCCCGGCCAGCCCATGCCGATGCCTCAGGGTCAGCCTATCCCGATGGCTCAGCCCATGCAGGGTCAGCCGATGCCTATGTATCAGCAGCCCATGGCCCAGCCCTATCCCGGCCAGCCTATGCCCGTGTACCAGCAACCTGTGGCTCAGCCCTATCCCGGCCAGCCCATGCCGATGCCTCAGGGTCAGCCCATTCCGATGGGTCAGCCCGCTCCCATGTATCAGCAGCCTATGGGTCAGCCTTATCCCGGTCAGCCCGTTCCCATGCCTCAGGGTCAGCCGATGCCGATGTATCAGCAGCCCATGGGTCAGCCCGTTCCTCCTCAGCCGACTGTCAACATTGAAGAATTAAAGGCTCAGGAAGCAGCGAAAAAGCTTGAGAAAAAGAGAAACCGCGCACCCGGATGGAAAATATTTTTGATCGTACTGTTAAGCCTTGCAAACGTGGCAGGCATTGCGATCGTGGCAATCTCAATACTTATAAGAATACTGCTTGGATAAATATCATATGGACATAAAGAAAAAACCCCGGTCATTATGAAGTGAACCCCAAATGTTGGACACTTTAATTAATTGTTAAGCTACTTCTATGGACTTAGTTCTGTATTGTACAGGACTAAGTCCTTTTAGTTTTTCT
>CADARM010000059.1 GCA_902790275.1 uncultured Lachnospiraceae bacterium | reverse complement strand
CCAGGGAAGCTTGATAGCGCCTGCAACCTCTGCGCCGCCCACACTGTTGATCAAAGGATTGATGAAGCATGTTGTAAGTGCTGTAACGATCGATGAGAAAGCACCGCCGATGATAACACCGATAGCCATGTCCATAACATTACCCTTGAGAGCAAATTCCTTAAATTCCTTTAAAAGTTTCATTTCCCTTTTCCTCCTTGTATTGATGAAAATTATTTATTGCCTATATTTATGCCGAACTGATTAAGGAATGTATTCAATCCCTCACCGATACGCTTCATGAAATTGGAAGCGTCATCTATCTTTTCAAGCGTACTGTTAAGCTTGTCGACATCAATACCGTTGATGACTTTGGAGAAACCTTCAAAATCAAGTTTTCCGATCGCATCAAGTGCCTCGTCGATCTTGAATACATCCACCGCATTATTGATCGTATTGAGAGTCTTATTTAATTCCTCGACATCGATCGCATTGATGGCTTCGATCGCAGGCTCGATCATAACCGTGAACTTCTTGATCTGAACCGCCATGATAATCGTTCCTACAAGATTTGCGATCAGAATGACCGTGGCAAGGATAAGAAGAATTCTGTTCACTATCTGACCGACATAGATCTTCTTTAACATTTTTGCATTCTCGTCCATATGTAACCTCCTTTAAATCGTACTGTAGGGATTATTTTTGGTCCTCCTGCTCTCGTGGCAGGTGAAGTATATTATCTGGTAATCTTTCGAGATCTCTTCGAGAACCTTCATCGCACCGGATAAATTGCTCTCGTCGTAATCCGAAAAAGGATCATCCAAGATCACAAAAGGTTTTTCTTTTCCGTACATTGCATCGATAAGCGCAAGTCTTAAACAGAAATCGGTTACTTCCTTAAGTCCGAGGCTTAAGTCGCTTATGCGTCTCTGCATACCCTCTTCTGTCTTTGTAAGATTAAGATCCGTATCTATCCTGAAGCTTTCCGAATCTTCCTTTGCGAAGAAGGAACAGTACTTCTTAAATCCTTCCATGGTAGGACCCGTATATTTAAGCGAGAGCTCGTTCTTTGCCCTGCTTAAAAACTCGAGAGTCTTTTCCATAAGCGAATAGTCTTTTTCGTACCGGGCGAGTCTCTCTTTATCCTCTTCGAGTCTTACCTTAAGAAGTATGAGAGAATCTCTTTCTTCCTGTCTTTCTTCAAGACGGGTTCTAAAGTTAAGGAGCATATCGGCTTCTTTTTCTATCTCTTCTTCAAGTTCCGAAACTTCGTCCCTCAGATCACTTATATCGGGCAGATTTTCGGGATACTCCGTGCATATTTCTGTTATATCATTTTCTGACTCAAATTGCACTAAATTATTCTTTTTTCTTTCGCTTTCTTCCATGCACTGAACAAAGCGTACCGATCTCTTCTGATACTCATCGAGCTGCTCATCGTTCGAGGCATCGTAAAGCTTTCCGATATTGTCGTAAAATGCCTTTACTTCAACCTCACACTTCTCAAGTTCGGCTTTGCATTTTTCATATTCGGAATTTTTCTTTTTCATGGCTTCGAACTCTTTTACGTCCTCAAGCATGATAACGAGTTCATCGACCACTTTTCCCTCGTTAAAAGGAGCTTTGTATTTCTCAAAATACGTTTTTACCTGATTGTTGGTAAATTCGATATCGCCCCTTCCGGATCTGATCACGTTTCTTGTAAAGTTTGAAGAATCCACACGTGAGATCGCTTCTTCTTCGTTGATCTCGATATCGCGTGTTAAATTGAATTCACCTTTCTTAAAGAGGCGCATCGCAACGATCAGGATCACAAATACGAGTCCCAAAACAAATGCTGCAACTTCGGGGATAAGGATAAATCCTTCTCTCATTCCCAGCATTCCCATCACGGTAAGTGCGATCGCAGCCGCAAAGAAAAGTATCGCAAGTGTTAAGAATATAAAAAGCTTTGTCTTTCTTTTTCTCTCGCTGACTCTGTAGTTTTCAAGGCCCGTCTCGTAATTACTTCCCGCTTCTTCTTTTTTCTTTACGATATAGTCTCTGGCTTCTTCCTTAAGATCTGCTTCTTTCTGATCCAGTTCTTTTTTCTTTGACTGCATCTCGTTCCAGAGAGAGATGTAATTCTTTATCTCATCTTCTGCGGGAGTTCCGTTTTCGAAGCGCTCTTTTAATCTGTTCCATCTTTCGGTATCTTCGATCTTTTCTTCCTTCATCTCATCAGAAAGATGCTTCATTTTTATACGTTTTTCCTTGACTGAATTGATGTCCGAAAGCGAAGGCACGTGACCTGCGAAAAAATCGAATATGTCATCGGTGTTTTTTCTGCTGGTTTCGTATTCTTCTTTAAGCGAATCGTACATTTTCTTTTTGGCTTTGTTTGATTCGGCTTTCATGACCCTTTCTTCGGTCTCTTTTAATTCTTTTACGCGGCGCTTATCGTTTTCGATCCTCTCGGTCTGTGCTTTGATCTGGCCTTCAAGGATCTCTGTCGCTTTTTCAACGTCTTCAAGGTTTCTTATTTTGTTGTTCTTCTCCGCGATCTCGTTTGAAAGACTTTTGATCTTTCCGGTCTTTCTGTCGGGAGTATATTCGTTCATTTTCTTTTCGAATCTCGAAACGGCCGTTTCGAAATTGTTGATATCGTCCGTCGCATCGGTAAGATTGCCAAGCTTTGCCCTGATCGAGTCTGTGATATTGTCATCACTTCTGTTTAAGTCTCTTGATGCGATATATGCAGTCCTGAAGAACGAATTCTTGTCTATGCCGAAGATCGTCTCGCCGAGCGAACTCTTTTCGAATGCGGAGCATACGGTATTCGAGGGAAGTTCTCTGACTTCAAAAGAATCCTCGTTTTCGTTCTTACCGAAAGTCCTTGTGACCTCGTATTCTTTTCCGTCGTATTCGAAAGTGATGCTTCCGCCGTAAACACCCTTGTTCCAGGGACGGAATTTTTCTCTTTCTTTATCCTTTAAGCTTCTCTTGGATTCATCCTCGAATCCGTAAAGCATAACTTTTATGAAGGATGCGAGCGTACTCTTTCCGAAACCGTTTTCTTCGCAGAAAACATTGAGACCGTTATTAAAATCAAACGATCTGTCATTTATCTTTCCGAATCCCGTTATATGACAAGTCTTAAGTTTCATTGCACGATCTCCTCTCCCGAGAGCGCATTAAGACCCATTCTTACTATCTGTCCCTTTGTCTCTTCGTCAATTTCCGCGGATTCCTGCACGAGCCTTATAAACCATCCCTTTAAGGATTCGTCGTGTGCATATTTCATGTAATCGACACGAACCCTGCTCTCGTTTTTAACCTTAACGAAAAAGTATTCGTCCTTAAACGCATCGGCTATAAGGTTTTCGTTTATCTCCGCGTTTTCGTCCACGTCACCATAAAGACGTATCTTTACCATATCCCTCTGGCTGTAACGGCAGGAAGTAATGTCTTTTCCGATCTTTTCGATGATCTCGCCCGAGCTTTCGAGATTTGAGATATCAACATCCATCGTATGAAGTTTTCTGTATGCAAAATCGATAAACTGGGGGATGATATCGCCGTTTTCCTCGTCAATGTCCAGAAGAACAAAGCCGTGGTCGCCGCATTCGTCAAAGCCTCTTCCCTCAAGGCATCCGGGATAGCAGTACACGCCTCTCGAATCGAGTGTTTTTAATTTGTATTCATGCACATGTCCGAGTGCAAGATAATCTATACCCCTTCCACGAAGTGCAGAGATGGGTACGATATCGGTCTTGTCTTTTCCCGAATATTCGTTCTCCTGTCCGTGGAGCGTGACTATGTTGATATCGTTAAAATCCGCATTAAAGAGCGTGATGACAGAGGATGCGTTATTGTTGAATTCCGCACCGTAGAGCACGATCCTTTTACCGTCCGAATCGGGATTTAAGATATACGAACTCCACTCGTCTTCAAACATGTGAAAATTGGAAGGAACTTCACCCGTACTTTTGATAAAACTTATGAAGCTCTCCCTGTCATGATTGCCGCGAAGGTAATAGAAATCTATATTTTCGTATTTGTTTATCTGTGAAAGCACGATGCTTGCGACTTTTTTTGATACACTCTTTGTGTCAAAAAGATCGCCCGCGATCAGAACAGCCTTTACGCCAAGGTCTGCCGCAGTTTCACAAAGACGTGAAAAATTAAGCGTGAGCTCGTTTTTTCTCTTCTCCGCTTTTTCACCGTCAAGATGTGTTTTCATCGGCGAATCCAGGTGCAGATCCGCTGCGTGGATTATTTTCATAAAATCTCCGAAATTTGATCTTTTTTCGTTTAAAAACTACCGTTTTATATTATAACATAGCCGCACTTATAAGAATACATTTTTGTAATTCTTGAAAAAAGGCTTTTAAGCATTTAAAATCTGAAATGAACAGGGTTTAAACATATCGGACGGGATTTGTTATGGAAAAAATTTTTAAGGATGATTTTAATTTAAATGTCATCGCAAACAGCGGACAGTGTTTCAGATTTAACGAAGTGGAAAAAGACACTTACCGGATCATCGCATTCGGCAAAGTTCTTACCGTAAAAGACCTGGGTAAAGGCAGGGTTGATCTTTCATGCAGCGAAAAAGAATTCAAAGAGATCTGGTATGACTATTTTGATCTTGATACAAATTATGCAAAGATAAGAAAAATGGCGGAGGACAATGCCTTCTTAAAGGAATGTGCCGACAATTCGGTCGGTATGAGGATCCTTAATCAGGATAAATGGGAGATGACAGTTTCGTTTATCATTTCGCAGAGAAAAAGCATTCCCGCGATAAAGACTTCGATCGAACGTCTTTCTAAGGTATGCGGTGATAAACTCGGTGACGATCTGTATGCTTTCCCCACACCGAAACAGATCCTTTCCGTACCCGCAGGAAAGCTTGCGGAATGCGGGCTCGGTTACAGACTCGACTACATAAAAAATGCCGCCGACCTTTTCTTTTCAAATAAAGACGAATTCGAAAGGCTCGATAAACTCAATGATGACGATCTTTTGCTTGAATTAAAAAAGATGCAGGGGGTCGGTGACAAAGTCGCCTCCTGCATCGCTTTATTCGGTTTTCACCGTCTTAACTTTTTCCCTAAAGACGTATGGATCTACCGTGCGCTCGATGAGCATTTTCCCGAGGGTTTCGATCACGCCAAATACGATCCTTACAACGGCGTTATCCAGCAGTATATTTTCTATGCTTACAGAAATTCGCACAAGTGATGTTTTCCTTCCTGCGTGCTAATTCACGTACGCATTCGGGATCAGTCAGAGTTCCTTCTCGTCGATCTTTAAATATTCGCCGTCTTCGTAGGAATAAGTCGTTTTAATTATCTTATCCTTGAAAGCTCCGCCCATTCTTACACACTCAATGGTTTTATCCTTTTCATTTACAGTGTAAGAATACATCCACTCAAATGCGGGGAAGAAAACATATTCGCCGTCCTTTAATTCATATGCGGAATACATCTCCAATCCGCCTTTTGGGTTTGTTCCCCTGTGAATTATCAGTTCATCTTCACCGTCGAAATTAACATCTTCGAAGTGACTCTCAAATGTTGGATCCGCAAATACTATTCTGGCATAGCCGGTCTTATCTGCAAACGAATAATCCACCGTTAAAGGTTTAATATCGTCCTTAAAAACGAAAATATCTTTTTTATGATCGGTCTCCCTGTCTTCGCGGGGACGCTCGTATTTTATACCGATCTGAAGAGTGCTTTTTTCATCGTCAACCCATCTTACATATTCGATCTCTTCGGCACTTGTTATGCTTATTTCTTTGATCTTTTCTTTTATCCATTCTTCCTTAAAATCACCAAAATCTCTTAAGTCTTTTTCGGATAATTCTTTCACGAATACCAGGTGGTCATCTTCATCGATCATTGCGGTCCCTCTGGTTTCGATCAAAGGATCACCGTATCCGTATGGTCCGATCTCATCTACAACAAGTTTTCCATCCTCAACTCCGATTATCTTATAACTGTAATCATATCCGTCCAACACGTAATCAACGTGATTTTCCACATCATAGACTATAAGCTGAACTCTTACCATTCCGCTTCCGGTCATATTTGAGGTGACATAGTCATCATTTCCGTCTCCGGTCACATCGCAGATGGCGTAATGACCGTCACTTAATGACTCGGGAATGCCGTATACATCCAATAGATAATTCTGAAACTCATCCGCCTTGGTGATCTCTTTCCTTTCAGGATCAGCCCCGAAAGGATATTTAATCGTATAACCTGATCGATTCGGCTCATCTGAATTTGAAGAATTATGTTCGCAATATAAATAGATCCATTGTCCGGAATGGATTTCAAGTTCTCCGTCATTTATCAAAGTCGGCTCTGTACTCTCAAAGTAATTGATCAGGTATGATTCGGCAATTTTCCTTTCGGAAACGTATATTTTCCACTCGGTGTCAGTATCCCACATTCTCCGGAATACGGCTTTAGTGATCAACTGATAGTATTTTTCCCCTTCTTCTTCGTAATCAAAAAAATATTCGCAATATCCCTTCTCAAAAACGTCATCGTTATCGATCTGAAGAAGTGAAACCTCCTGAGGTTCATTGATCATAGGTTCCGGATCCGGAGTTTTATTTGTGATAGTGATATTGTTTGTATCGTCGTTATTTGATACATCTTCAGTGCATGCCGAAAGACACAGTGCCGATAATACTAAAACTGCTATTCTTATTATCTTTTTCAGATCCTTTTTCATAATCAGATTTCCTATATCTTGAAAAAATAAAAGATTCACTTTTCCGTTTAAATTTTTTAATCAGCCAACCCTGATCTGTTTCTCTAAAGAAACATCTTCTCACATCTGAAAATATCTTCGCCTGCGTCGTATTTATACACAGCGATAAATTTATTTTCTGACGTATAAACCCTGAACATCTGCGAATCATCGATCTCCGATCTCAGATCGTCGATCTCCTTTTCAGGTTCGTTATCAGAAACGATCCTTTCTATATTGCTCCAAAGTAAAGAATTTCCGTTCTCTATTATCTTGCTGCTTTCTTCTTTAACAAAGATCGATGAAAGATCTTTAAAAACATCACTTGTCGGGAGAATGAATCCGTCGACTTTGCCTGCCTTTGCAAGCTCTTCTATCTCGGAAAGCTTAAGCGACTTTTCCGATGAGAAAAAAGAAACCCTCGTTCTTAAAAGATGATCCATGCATCCGCCGCAGCCTAATTTCTCTCCGATATCCCTGCAAAGAGACCTTACGTATGTTCCTTTTGAACAGTGTACCCTGAATGTAACATACGGCAGATCGATCTTTATGATCTCTATATCATGGATCGTGATATCCCTTGCCTCACGCTCTATCTCTTTGCCCGCTCTGGCGAGTTCGTATAATTTCTTTCCGTCTTTTTTAAGTGCGGAATACATCGGCGGAACCTGTTTGATATCGCCTTTAAAAGAAAGAACTGCTTCTTTTATCTTTTCTTCGCTTAAGCAACGATCAGACCCATCTTCGGGATTCACAGAAACACTTTTTCTTGTAAGTTCCGTGCCTGTCGTATCTTCGGTGTCGGTCGTGACTCCGAGAAGCATCCTGCACTCGTATTCCTTATCCTTATCCTCAAGGAAAGAGCAAAGCTTTGTTGCGTTTCCGAGACACACCATTAATACGCCTTCGGCCGCAGGGTCCAGTGTTCCCGTATGTCCTATCTTTTTCTGTTTTAATATACCTCTTAAGACCGCGACCGCATCCATGGATGTAAAGCCCGGTTCTTTATAAACATTTATCAGTCCGTTATACATTCTTATAATCCCGTCAAAGGCTTAATGCTTCTTTCAAGAACACCCGTAAAATATGCGATGCACATTCCGTAATTCGTTATCGCAATGCCTCTTTGTTTTGCTGCTTCGATCCTGTATTTCATCTCTTTTTCGTTAAGCATACAGCCGCCGCAGTGAATTATAACCTTGTACTTTTCAAGATCATCAGGGTATTCGACACCGTGAACAAAATCTATGTTAAGATCTCCTTTTTTCTTAAGCATGGCGGGGATCTTCTCCGTTCCGATATCACCGCACTGTCTGTGATGTGTACAGCCCTCGGCTATAAGAACACTATCTCCGTCTTTAAGGTTCTTTAACGCTTCCACACCCTCTAACTGATAATCAAGTTCTCCTTTGTAACGTGAAAAGAGAATAGAAAAAGAAGTAAGAGGAATGTTTTCGGGAACGATCTCATTAACCTTCTTGAATGCCTGGGAGTCGGTCACTACAAGTTTGATATCGGCTTTGTATTTTTCTATCACCGAAGCAAGTTCAGAATCCCTGCAGACGATCGGTATAGCACCGTTATCAAGCAGATCCCTTATCGTCTGCTGCTGGGGAAGTATCAGCCTTCCTTTGGGCGCAGCCTTGTCGATCGGAACTACCAGTACAACGATATCTCCCAAGTTTACAAGGTCTCCTATCAGTGCCTTTTCATTCGAAGTCTCGTTAAGCATTGCGGCCATCTTATCTTTAAGTTCATAGATCCCTTCGGATGTAAGTGAACTAACTTTACTGATATTCTCGAATGCGATCTCAAATTTCTTTGATATGTCCGCGATATCGGCTTCATTGTCTGATATGTCCGATTTATTGTACACAATGATAAAAGGGATCTTTTTCTCTTTTATCGTCTCCAGGATCCTGGAATCGTTTTCGGAGAATCCTTTTTCGGAATCAATGACAAGGATCGCAAGATCGGTTTTTCTTAAAACCTCTTTTGCTTTTCCTATTCTTAACTCACCGAGTTCTCCCACATCATCAAGACCGGGTGTATCAGTTATAACAACGGGTCCCAGAGGAAGTATTTCCATTGTCTTATTGACAGGGTCCGTTGTCGTTCCGAGGACATCCGAGACGATCGATAAATTCTGGCCGGTAATGGCATTTACCAGACTGCTCTTTCCTGCGTTTCTGCATCCGAAGAATGCAATGTGTTTTCTTTCCGATGACGGTGTTTCATTCATGCTCATATCTTTATATCCTTTACACGATCAAGCCGGCTTGATTTTTTGGATCAAGCCGACTTTTTCTAAAATATTTTTTTACTAGGTCCAGTAGGGTTTCTGGTCTTTATGAGTGTAACCTTTAAGTTTTTCCTCGTATTCTTTCAGTTTTGCTTCGTAAGTACCTTTGACTTTGTCTTTAAGTTTTCCTTCATCGGCAAACTTCTGATACATTTCGCAAAACTCTTTGAAATTGCTTTGAGCGGCATCCTTATAGTTGTTGCTCATATTGACTTCGATCTTTTTTAAGCAATCATCAAGTACTTTCTCATATTGGCTTTTAAAGAGTCCCATTTTAATTCCTCTTATTTTTCCTGTTCGTTACGCTGTTCGGTCAGATGATATCTGTTCTTTCCGTGTTCCTTGGAATAATAAAGTGCTTTATCCGTAGTCTGATAAAGTGTTTCAAAGTCTTCGTATTCTCCGTTGTTTATCGTGATACCGATAGAAGAACCTACGATAGGAGGAAGACTCGATCTGACCATTTTATCGGACAGTCCGCCGATAACTCTCGAAGCTAATTCTTCAACCTTTTCCACTTCGGTAAGATCTCTTACATAAACGGTAAACTCATCTCCGCCGAGACGGCATATAAGGGCTTCTGTATCTTTGAAACAGTAAGACAGATGTTCCGCATATGCGATCAGCACGGCATCGCCTGTCGAATGGCCGTAATGGTCGTTAACACCCTTGAAGTTGTCAAGGTCGGTCATAATGAGCGCACCCTTTCTGCCCTCCGCCATTTCTTCTGCGACTATCCTTTCAAGAACACTTCTGTTAAAGAGTCCGGTAAGTCCGTCCTTATCTGCTTTGCTCCTTATCTCGTTGAATACTTCTACCTGGTTGGTGATATCCGAACCCCAGATCATATATCCCTGAACGACTCCGTTTTCGTTAAGCGGTTCTTTTCTGAATCCGTAAACATGATCGTCCTTTTCCATGATGTTTCTCTTATCGTCAAGAATGTCCTTTAACACACGGTATCTTTTTACATTCTTACCCGTCTGAACATAAGGGAAAAGTGCACGTCCGTTTTCGTTCATCATAAGGACTTCGCCGGTCATATCGATAACGACCACGCTTTCGGATGTATGGTTCAAGGCACTGGCCGCAATAACCTTTGTATTGTTGTTAAATCCGTACTTTATGGTGCCGTACGATACTATGCAGATCGCGGTTATTACACCGAATGCGATAAGATCGTAGGGCGATAAACCGATAACCTTGAGCGCTATGAAGAACCAGAGTCCGAATACGGCATAATTGATTATCATCCTTCTCTGATGCTCGATATATGACGCATCACGGCTCGAGATGTAATTTATTACCAGGAATCCGGCAAATACAAGTACGATACATGTGTAGAAAACGATATACAGAATACCCGGTTCAAGGATCGCTACGGGATAGGCAAGATCTCCGCCAACCTCAAAACTCTTGTAGATGATGTAAACGGTTACAGGTATCTTCATCCTTAGGAAATCCGCTACAAACCATGTGAAGCACAAAAGGAATCCGCAGTCTGCGACATATTCTATCTTTACGACTTCTTTTATGGTCTCAAACGTGGGATTTACGAGCTCTCCCAGATATCCGACCATGAACAGGAGTCCGAACGCGAGCATCGCTATGATCGATGCATTTGATGCATTCTTGCTCTGTACCGCCGCAAGGATCATAAGAATGACTATCAGAAAGATCGATGTGGCCTGAACCATAATAAAGATCATCCTGATGTCGTTCATCGTTGAAAACGCAAGCGAAAGGATCAGAAGATGTGCGGGGTAATATACATAAAAGAACGAGGAAGAAATCCGGTTTCCGCCCTTTTCTCCGTTGTAAAAATACAGCAGGGAAAGAGGTAATACAAATCCCAAAAGATAGAGTTTGTCATACCATTTCCAGTCCAGGTCGACCATATGCAGATTGCCGTTTATCGCCGCAAATCCGGAGACCACCAGCACAAGCACGATCGTTGTGAGCGTAAAATATATGCATTTTTTACGAAAATCTTCCCTAAAGAAATAGAAGATCAAAACGTAGAGCATCGGAAGGATGGGCCATCCGCCGAGCGCCACCGAAATGATCCCGAGACAAATGGTCGCGATTATCTTTGCCGAAAGCGTGTTGTTTTCGTTGGCGGCGATCATTATCGTCAGTAAAGCTATAAGAAGGTCGATGATGATATTCTGCCTGTATCCGTACATCGACCCGAAGAACATATAAAACGGGGTAACCGAAACTATTCCGAATATCAGAAGCCTTAAGGCGTATTTAGTGATATTCGAAGTGTGGATGTACCCCTCGACTATCGCAAAGCACATTATCGGGATCGTGAACCTTCCGACGATATGCATGATCTGTCCGAGAGCGCTGTCAAAAGGCACACACGCCCATGCAACATGATCCACAGTCATCGCAAAGATCGCTATCAGTTTTAACGTAAAAAGATTCAGTCCTTTTGAGCTTTTGTTCTGAGTCATAGGATCCCCCCGAAAGACCGTTTTCACAGTCATTCCACACTTTTAATTATATCCGACGAAAAGGTCAAAATCAATAAATGTATAATACTTCACAAAAAGCCCTGTTTATCATATAATTATTAAGGAAAATCGGAAAAATCACGGAAGGGGTTATTATGGGCAAGAAATCAATCAAAGAAAACAAAAATATCTATCAGCTTTCAAGAGAAGAAGCAGGTATGACACGTTCACAGGCAAGCGAAGCTCTTGTTTTTATGAGTGACAGCAGAATCGAAAAGATCGAGAGCGAGAAATGCGAGCCTCATCCCGACGAAATTCTTGCTATGGCAAAGGCTTATAAAAAACCGAGTCTCTGCAATTATTACTGTTCAAAAGAATGTCCGATCGGACAACTTTATGTTCCCGAATTAAAAGAAAAAGATCTCGCGCAGATCACTCTCGAGATGCTTTCAACCATAAATATACTATCCAAACAGAAAGACCGTCTTGTTGAGATCACCGTAGACGGAAAGATCACAAAGGACGAAATGAAGGATTTCTTAAATATCAAGTCCGAACTCGACAAGATGACCGTTTCCATCGAATCGCTCAAGCTCTGGATCGATCAGATGACTGCTGAAGGCAAGTGGGTTGAGTGATCACCGGGAGGCTTTTATGAAAAAATTTGAGGGATACACACACGGCGTTAACTTTGGCGGATGGCTTTCACAGTGCGACCATACCAAAGAGCGTTACGATACATTTATCACGGAAGATGACTTTAAGACCGTTTCCGAAAGAGGTTTCGATCATGTCAGGGTCCCCGTTGATTATGAACTTATCCTTGCTGATTATAATGAATTTACCGATGTTGCGCCCGTTATCGGATACGGTCACAACCTCGTAATGACTCATAAGTACTGTTTCAACGACGAAGGCTTTAAGTATATCGATTTTGCGATCGAAATGTGCAGAAAATATAATCTTCACATGATCCTCGATCTTCATCGTACACCCGGTTATTCCTTCGATCCTTTCCACGGCGAAAAAGGGTTCTTCGAAAGCGACGAATACCAGGCCGTTTTCTATGCTATCTGGATAGAATTCGCAAAAAGATTCGGAAGCAATAACGATATGCTCACATTCGAGCTTTTAAACGAAGTGACCAAAAAGGAATACTGCGATACCTGGAACGATATAGCATTAAAATGCATTAAGAATATCCGTGAGATCGCAAAAGATATTCAGATCATCATCGGCGGTTATTACAATAACAGCCTTGAAGCTATCAAGGATCTGTGTATGCCTTACGACGACAATATCGTTTATACCTTCCATAATTACGAACCGCTTTTATTCACTCATCAGGGTGCTTACTGGATCGAGACCATGGATACCGAATTCAGATGCGATTACGAGATGCCTTATTCAAAATATGAGGAATTAAGCGAGAAATATCTCTGCCAGGCATATGCATCATTCAAGCAGTTCGATCAAAACGCCACTCCCGACGAGAGTTATTTCGAAAAACTTCTTTCGGAAGCGATCAATGTCGCAAAAGAAAGAAATGTCGCTCTTTACTGCGGAGAATACGGCGTTATCGACAGAGCCGATAAAAAAGAAGCCGCAAAGTGGTTTCACGACTTCCATTCCGTTATGGATAAATATAATATCGGACGCTGCGTATGGAATTACAAAGAGATGGATTTTGAGGTCAGTCCGGATTTCAGATGATCATTCATTGCCGTCATTCGTATAACGCGAATAATCGACACCTTTGATCTCAAACCAGTTGGTCCAGTGTTCGTATTCGACCGGATCATATCCTATACCGGAAGCTTCGGTTCTGGCATCTATGACCATTCCGTCACCGACATATATTCCTACATGTCCCTGATAATATACTCCGAGTCCCGGTATCTCGGGAATCGTTTCTATCGGCCCGCTGAGGGCCGATTCTGCAAGGAGTTCTTCCGTTCCTCTCGCACATACTTCTACCTTGGATTTGATCAGTCCCGAACAATCCACATATCCTTCTTCACATCCCGCGTAAACATATTCCCAGCCCTCGTAATATGCCTTAAATGCCCATTTTACGAGTTCATCTGCCGTGACAGTTAATACTTCGTCTTCAAATACCACGTTCTCATCGGGATATATATACACTTCTTCCCCGTTAACCGTGATCTTGATAAGATCGGGATCGTATTCTTCCACTTCGCTTTCATTGCCTTTAGTCCTTGTGGAAGAACGCACCAAAATGACCGGCTCTTCTTCATAAGCCGGTTCATCGGTTATTTCTTCTTTTACTACGGTAATAGCCGTATCGGGTACGAAATTTTCGTACTTCTGACTGTTTTTACTCTGCTTTAAGCCTATCGATACAATGATGAATATCGAAGAAAGCAGCCCGAAAACAACAACCGAGAGCATTACCCTTTTATTGCTTTTCATATTACTATTTTACCCTATTTTGACCGATTTTTCCAGTTTTTGAGTTTCCTCCCGCTCTTCCTTGCCGGTGATAACTTCTTCTTGAACATAATCCGTTTTTGAGATATCATAGTCACTACTATATCGGATAATAAATGATTATCCTGAACCCTTTAAAGAAACGGAGTATTTCGATGAGAAGCAAAAATGAAATGGATATGTGTTCGGGATCCATTTTTGGAAAAATGCTCATATTTACGATACCGCTGATGCTCTCAAGCATGCTTCAGCTTCTTTTTAATGCCGCCGATATCGTGGTCGTCGGAAACTTCGCAGGCGATTCATCGCTCGGTGCCGTAGGTTCCACGGGTTCTCTCGTAAACCTTATGACCAACTTATTTATAGGTCTCTCGGTAGGTGTAAACGTACTTGTCGCAAGATATTACGGCTCCGGCGAGAAAGACAATCTTCACGACACGGTTCAGACATCCATAACCTTAAGCGTTATACTCGGTCTTGTAGTAGCCGTCTTCGGCTTTATCTTCGCACCGACTTTCCTTAAAATGATGAAGCTCGAAGGCGAGATATTAAGACTCGCTTCAATATATTTGCGTATTTATTTCCTCGGAATGCCCGCAGTTATGATTTATAACTTCGGAAGCGCCGTTTTAAGAGCTATCGGCGATACCACCAGACCCCTCATATTCATGGTGATATCAGGCATCGTAAACGTCGGCCTCAATCTTATGTTTGTAATAAAATTCGGTATGAATGTCGACGGTGTTGCGATCGCCACTGTTATCTCACAACTTATTTCGGCAGTCCTCGTCGTAGTATGTCTTATCAGAGAGAACAATGTGATCCATTTTGACATTCATCACATGTACATAAACAAAAACATATTACTTAAGATCTTAAGGATCGGACTTCCCGCAGGTTTTCAGGGAACGCTTTTCTCGCTCTCGAACGTATTTATCCAATCAAGCGTCAATACATTCGGAGATGATATAATATCAGGCAATTCAACCGCGATAAATATCGAAGGTTTCGTGTACGTAGCCATGAACTCTTTCCACCAGGCCGCCATTTCCTTTGTAAGCCAGAATGTCGGTGCGGGAAAAAGAGAACGTATCAACAAGATAACCGTCGTATCCGTTCTTCTCGTGAGCGCTACGGGCCTTTTAATGGGCACGCTCGTAAATTACTTTGGAAGAGAACTGCTCGGCATATACAGCAATAATCCTGCGATCATAGAGGCAGGATATATAAGAGTCGGTATCATCTGCTCCATTTATTTTCTCTGCGGAATAATGGACGTTATGGTAGGCGCTCTGCGCGGCCTTGGTTACTCGACAATGCCCGCCATAGTATCTTTGCTCGGTGCATGCGTATTCAGGCTTATATGGCTCGCTACGGTGTTCCAGATCGATAAGTGGCATACCATTCAGACCATTTATTATTCCTATCCTATTTCGTGGATATTAACGTTCTCGGTACATGTGGTCTGTTACATCATAGTAAAACGAAAATACGACAAACAATTCATTGCAAGAACCATATAAAAAGAGCATAAGAAAAAGCCGCATACAAATGTATGCGGCTTTATTTTTTTGATTATTCT
>CADARM010000058.1 GCA_902790275.1 uncultured Lachnospiraceae bacterium | reverse complement strand
CCGATTATTCGGACAGAGAACTTCCGATCGTTCTTCGTGCTTTCGAATATGCGTTCAGCGGAAATCCTGCGGCGCCTTTAAGAAAAGCTTTGCTTGATGCCGGTATCGGTAATGAGGTTTACGCATCAAGTGACTGTTCGATAAAGCAGAATCTTTTCGGATTTTATGCAAAGGGCGCAAATCCCGAAGACAAGGATGAATTTTTAAATATCATTCAGAAAGAACTTGAAAGAACGGTTAAAGAAGGCTTTGACAAAAAGACGCTTCTGGCTTTTCTTGTAAGAGAAGAGTTTAAATACAGAGAAGCTGATTTCGGCCGTATCCCCAAAGGTCTTGCATACGGTCTTGATCTTTTGGATTCATGGTTATATGACGATGAACTTGCTTTATATCATATCGAATGTCTTGATATTTACAGGGACCTTAAAAAAGCTGTAGAGACTGACTATTTTGAAAATCTTTTAAAGAAGTATTTCCTTGAGAACGATCATTGCATTAGCTGCATGGGAGTTCCTGTGAAGGGTCTCACTCTTAAGAAAGAAAAAGAACTTGAAGAGGCTTTAAGCGATATTAAATCTAAGCTTTCAAAAGAAGAGATCGAAAAGATAGTCGAAGACACCAAAGCTTTAAAAGAATACCAGAAGAGTCCGGACAAACCCGAAGATCTCGAAAAGATAAAACTTCTTAAGGTATCTGACATCAAGAAAGAGACAAGAGCGGACAAGAATGAACTCTTTGAACTAAATGGTGTGAAGTATCTTAAACAGGATATCTTCACTTCGGGTATCGCATATCTTACCATGCTTTTCGATATCGATAACATATCGGCCGAACATATAAGATTTTTCCCTATACTTGCAAATATGCTCGGAAGACTTGATACAAATGAGTTAAAATACGGCGATCTTTCGAATGAGATAAAGCTTTATACAGGCGGCATGAACATGTCGTTCAATAACTGCAAAAACATAAAGACAGGTAAGATCAAATCTTATTTTGAGATCAATATTAAGTTCCTTTACGAGAATAAAGAGAAGGTTTTTGATCTTCTTTCGCAGATACTGTTTGAGAGCGTTCTTGACGATAAAGATAAGATCAAAGAATACTTGAGCGAACTTCGTTCACAGGGCGAAAGCATGCTTGTATCTTCACCTCATACCGTTGCTCTTACCAGAGCCGCATCTTACTTTGACAAGATGTTCAAGATGAACGATATTTCCATGGGTGTCGATGCGGTAAGATTTATCACTTCGCTCGAGAAGGATATGGATAATTCCGTTGATAAGATCATTTCGGAATTCAAAACCATCATTCCTATGATCTTCAGAAAAGAGAATATGTTCATCAATCTTACAACTCCGAAAGATAAACAGAACATTCTCGATGATGAGCTTTCAAAATTCATCGACAGGCTTTATACGGAAGATGTTAAGAAAGATACATTCGACGTTGAACTTAATCAGGGTAACGAAGCGTTCGTATATCCCGGGCAGGTTCAGTTTGTTGCATTGGCAGGTGAGTATATTTCCAAAGGATTAAAGTATAAAGGCGCTTTCAATGTTTTGAGAACGATCATGGCTTACGATTATCTCTGGAACAATGTAAGAGTTGAAGGCGGGGCGTACGGATGTTTTGCGAATTTCACCATGTCCGGTATCTGCTCGATTGTATCTTACAGGGATCCGCATATCAACAATACCTTAAAGATATACAGAAACCTTTCGAATTTCCTGGATGATTTCGAATGTAACGAAAGACAGATGAATCAGTATATCATCGGTGCCATATCGGATACAGATGTTCCTCAGACTGCTTCCATCGAAGGAAAAGCAAACTGCATTTATTATCTTACCGGTGTTACCGAAGAAGACAGACAGAAAGTTAGAGATGAAATACTTTCCTGTACAAAGGAAGATATAAGATCTTTGTCAGAAAACATAAAAGCCGCTTTTTCGAAAGAGTATATTTGTGTTGTAGGAGCAGAGGGTAAGATCAAAGAGAACGAAAAACTTTTTGACAAGGTTATAAATCTGGTTTAATGAGTTAAAAATTTTTCCATAAAAAGTTTTTTGTTTATCGTATATTTATCAGAAGGATTGATAAACACATCAATAGGAGGATACATATATGAAAAACAATAAGTTGATCAAAAGATTTACTGTAGCGGTTGCGATATTTGCATCGATCAGTTCGCTCTGCGCATGTTCTTCGAACGGAACACAGGCATTCAGTTACGATGGCGGAGATTATTACTATACAAATGACGCCAAGTATCAGGCGGCGGGAGCACCTGCAATTGCAGCCGAACCGAATTACGCTTACGAAGAATCTGCCGATTATGAATATTATGACGAAGGCGGCGGATACGGTGTAGAGAATTTAAGTGCGCCGATAAGCGAGGATCAGGCTACCGCAAGCGTTGCTCAAAACAGAAAACTTATCAAAACCGTTGATATGTCTATAGAAACCGTAAATTTCGATGAGACTATCGCCAACCTTAAGGCAAGGATCGAAAGTTACGGCGGTTATATCGAGAACGAGTATTCATTCAACGGAAGCCTTTACAACAATAACAGACAAAGCAAATATGCAAACATTACCGTTCGTGTTCCGGAGAATACCCTTGATGCTTTTGTAAATGATGTATCAGGCGTCGGAAACGTAACACAGAAGACTACATCAACATCGGATGTTACATTAAATTATGTTGATACCGAAAGCAAGAAGCAGATGTATCTTGCTCAGCAGGAAAGCCTTCTCGAACTTTTGGAAAACGCGGAAAACATTGAAGATATCGCATACCTTACCGAACAGCTCACAGAGGTAAGATACAATATCGAATCAATGGAATCCACACTTCGTGTTTACGATGACCTTGTTGATTTTTCAACCGTTAACTTCAATATTAACGAGGTTCAGGTATTAACACCTACCGTTATCGAAGAAAAGACACCCGGACAGGAACTTAAAGAAGGATTCAAGACAAGCGTATCGGATGTTCTTGTAGGAACAAGAAACTTCTTTATCAAACTTATCATCGACCTTCCTTACATCATCCGCGGACTTATCTGCCTTGCGATCCCTGCACTTATCATCTTCGTGGTAGTTAAGATCGTCATCGCATCGGTAAAGAAGAAAAGAAAAAAAGAATACGAAAAATATGCAGCTGAAAAGGCTGACGACAAGAAGGAGAAAACTCCCGAAAACGGATCGGCCGAAAATAAACAGTAACGAAAGAGAGTTTATGGAGACTAAAACAAGATCAGGGTTTGTATCGATCATCGGAAGACCGAATGTAGGCAAAAGCACATTGATGAATAAGATCATAGGTCAGAAGATAGCGATCACATCAAGCAAGCCCCAGACAACGAGAACAAAGATCTCAACGGTTTATACAAAAGGCAATGTTCAGATGGTATTTACGGATACCCCCGGACTTCACAAAGCCAAGAATAAACTCGGTGAGAGTATGGTATCTTCCGCAAAAAGAACATTTAACGAATCGGATGTCTGCCTCTATTTAACGGAGGCAGACCCGTTCATCGGAGAACAGGATGAAAACATCCTGTCTCTTTTGCGTACAGTAGGTATTCCCGTAATACTGGTTATAACCAAAACGGACAAAGTCGAAAAAGAGAAGGTTTTCAAAGCTATCGAGCTCTTCTCGAAACAGATGGACTTTGCCGATGTTGTACCCTTATCCGCAAAGAACGGAAAGAATGTCGATACGCTTCTTGAAGTGCTCGAGAAGTATATTCCCGAAGGACCTTTTTATTACGATCCCGAGACTCTGACAGATCAGCCCGAAAGACAGATCGTTTCCGAGATAATAAGAGAGAAATGCTTAAGATGCCTTGGTGATGAGATCCCTCACGGTATCGCGGTCGTTATCGATTCGATGAATTTCACGAAAGCTAATGTTGAGATCGAGGCGAGCATTATCTGCGAGAGAGATACCCATAAGGGTATGATAATCGGAAAAGGTGCTTCAAAGATCAAAGAGATAGGGACCAAAGCGAGAGTCGATATAGAGAAACTTCTCGACAAAAAAGCCAATCTTAAGTTATTTGTCAAAACAAAGGAAAACTGGAGAGATTCCGAATACCTTTTAAAGAATTTCGGATTCCTTGAGGATAAGAATGAATAATCTTTCCGAAAATCTTTTATCGGTCACCGGCATGGTCATCAAACAGGAACCGAGCGGTGAGTTCGACAGAAGAGTTGTTATTCTAACAAAAGAAAAAGGAAAAATATCCGTATTCGCAAAAGGAGCGAGAAGACAGAATTCGATACTTTCGGCGGCTACAAATCCTTTCGCTTTCGGAAGATTTACATTGTTTGCCGGAAGAAGCGCTTATTCCTTAAGAGAAGCTTTTATCGATGATTATTTTGAAGGTATGCGAACGGATATAACGATGGCATATTACGGAATGTATTTCCTTGAGATCGCAGATTATTATTCGAGGGAAAACAATGACGATGCCGATCTTTTAAGACTTCTGTATCAGGGCGTGAGAGTGCTCGAGAATCCCGTACATTCTCTTAAATTCACACGTGCTGTCTTTGAGATAAAAGCCATTCAGATAAACGGCGAACTGCCTCCCTGTGATGAAAACAAGTATTCTCCGGGAGTTTTAAAGGCAGTATCTTTTATATGCGAATCGCCGGTAAATAAGGTTTTTTCCTTTAAATTATCCGAAGAGAGCGAGAATGAACTGATATCCTGGGCAAAGGAAGTTTCGGAATACACTTTTGACAGGAAATTTACCTCTCTTTTATTAATTGATTAAATTGTTTTAAAATAATGAAATATTATTTTGACAATAATTTAACATATATGTATAATTTAAAAATGTTTCAGATGTATGAAATAGCGTAAAAATCCTTAAAACATTCGGGATTTCGTAATAAATGATATGAATTTGAAATAATATTAGGTTCTTGGAGGTCTGACATGGAAAAATCAATGGACAAAATCGTAGCTCTTGCCAAAGGAAGAGGATTTATATATCCCGGTTCCGAAATTTACGGTGGTCTTGCCAATACCTGGGATTACGGTAACCTTGGCGTAGAGCTTAAAAATAATGTTAAAAAAGCCTGGTGGCAGAAATTCGTTCAGGAAAACCCTTATAACGTAGGTGTTGACTGTGCGATCCTTATGAATCCCCAGACATGGGTCGCTTCCGGACATCTCGGCGGTTTCTCAGATCCTTTGATGGACTGCAAGCAGTGCCATGAGAGATTCAGAGCAGATAAGCTCATCGAAGACTTTGCGGCAGAAAAAGGCATTACTTTACCCAAGCCCATCGATGCATTTTCTCAGGATGAGATGATGAACTTCATCAAAGACAATGCGATCCCCTGTCCTACCTGCGGAAAGCATGATTTTACAGACATCAGACAGTTCAACCTTATGTTCAAGACATTCCAGGGTGTTACCGAAGATGCTAAAAACACAGTATATTTAAGACCCGAAACAGCTCAGGGTATTTTCGTAAACTTTAAGAATGTTCAGAGAACTTCCAGAAAGAAAGTTCCTTTCGGTATCGGTCAGATCGGTAAGTCTTTCAGAAACGAGATCACACCCGGTAACTTTACTTTCAGAACAAGAGAGTTTGAACAGATGGAACTTGAATTCTTCTGCAAGCCCGGAACAGACCTTGAATGGTTCCAGTACTGGAGAGGTTTCTGCCGTGACTGGTTATTAAGCCTCGGCATCAAAGAAGATGAGATGAGACTTCGTGACCATGATCCCGAAGAGCTCTGCTTCTATTCAAAAGGTACCACAGATATCGAATTCTTATTCCCCTTCGGATGGGGCGAACTCTGGGGTATCGCAGACAGAACGGATTACGACCTTACACAGCATCAGGAAGTATCCAAGCAGGATATGTCTTACTTTGATGATGAGACAAATGAAAAATATATTCCTTATGTTGTTGAACCTTCACTCGGCTGCGACAGAGTTGTACTTGCATTCCTTTGCGCTGCGTACGATGAAGAAAACTTGGGCACAGAGGACAAGCCCGATATGAGAACCGTTATGAGATTCCATCCGGCACTTGCTCCCGTTAAGATCGGTGTTCTTCCTTTATCAAAGAAACTCAATGAAGGTGCAGAAAAGATCTTTGCGGAACTTTCAAAGAAATATAACTGTGAATTTGACGACAGAGGAAATATCGGTAAGAGATACAGAAGACAGGATGAGATCGGTACTCCTTTCTGCATTACTTATGACTTTGATTCAGAGACAGATAACTGTGTAACAGTAAGATTCCGTGATTCCATGGAACAGGAAAGAGTTGCCATTAAGGATCTCGATGCTTATTTTGCAGATAAATTCACTTTTTAAACAATGATTTATATCCCTCATTTGCTTATATTGCGAATGAGGGATGATTATTCTAAAGAATATGAAAGGATTAACTATGAAAAAGAGATATTTCTTAACAGTAATTAGCGTTTTGTCTGCATCGATATTTTTCGCATGTTCAAATCCGGCTGAGATCGTTGAAGAAAAAATCATAGAATCCGAAAGCGAAACAGGGGAAGAAACAGATCTGGATTCCGAAGTTAACGATCTTAAAAATGCTCTGGATCAGCTCGTAAAAGAAAATGCGGAAACGGCATTTGTCGTTCCCGAGAAAAAAGAAAATTCGGATCCCGAGGCTGATGACAGGGTGGAGAATCTTGAAACATTCTTTAACGAACCCGGAAACGAGGGCCTGCTTGAAAAATTTATTGAGTTCCCCGAAGGGTATGAGGAAATCCTCGATGATGTCAAAGTTTCCGTTAAAGGCAACCGCATGACTTATGAGTATTACCTTAAAGATGATTACGGAGACATGCAGGATTCAGTTCAGGAAAACGCCGAGAATACAAAGAAACTTATCTTTAACAGCATAAGAAGGATCATCGATACCAAAGAACTTCTTGAAGTCGAATACAAATATTTCAATAAGGACGGTTCCACGGCAGCGCGTGTTATCATCAGCGAAGATGAAAATACAAGGGATATGACATTTGCCGAATATCTCGGAACCAATACCGTTCAGTATTATTACGAACATGCATACGGTCCCGGATACTGGGCTGACTCAAGAGGAGAACTTCTTGAAAAGAACAAGGATACTTTTTCCGATATCAGGATCGAGTGCGAAGGCAATAATGTAAGTTATATTTTCGTTTTCGCTCAGGATATGGGTGATGTTCAGGCTAACCTTGACGTTAATATGAACGAGAAAGAGAGAAACAGCATTATCCAGAAGATCAAAGAGCCTACAGGAGTCACGGACAAAGTTTTTGTTTCGTATATTTACTACAATCCCGACGGTTCTCTGGCAGGCAGAGTTGATTTTAACGGATAGTAAACAGATAGTAAAAATTTATATAGCACATTATGTCGACTTGTGATATAATATTTTAGCATTTAAGACTATATAGAAAGAATATATTTTTTCTTTAAGCTTTTTCGGGAAAAAATATTTCTAATAAATGAATAACGAGGGACGTGCAAAAAGGCGTTCTTAGTTATTATTTGCCGTTATGATAGAATTAGAAAAAAATATGTTTCAAAGGAGGAACAAATCGGTATGGCAAAAAAATGGGTCTATTTATTTAAAGAAGGCAGCGCTGATATGCGTAATCTCCTCGGTGGTAAGGGTGCAAACCTTGCCGAGATGACAAATATCGGATTACCTGTGCCTCAGGGATTTACCATTACCACGGAGGCATGTACTCAGTATTATGAGGACGGAAGAGAGATTAATTCTGAGATCAAAGCTCAGATTGATGAGTATATTGTAAAGATGGAAGAGATTACCGGCAAGAAGTTCGGCGACAAGGAAAATCCTTTACTTGTTTCCGTACGTTCAGGTGCAAGAGCATCAATGCCCGGTATGATGGATACGATCCTTAACCTTGGTCTTAACGAGGATGTTGTTGAAGTTATCGCTGAAAAGTCAAACAATCCCCGTTGGGCTTGGGACTGCTACAGAAGATTCATCCAGATGTATTCTGATGTAGTTATGGAAGTAGGTAAGAAATACTTCGAAGAGCTTATCGACGAGATGAAAGCTAATAAGGGTGTTAAGCAGGACGTTGAACTTACAGCTGAAGACTTAAAGGAACTTGCTAATCAGTTTAAGGCTGAATATAAGTCAAAGATCGGTTCTGATTTCCCTACAGATCCCAAGGAGCAGTTATACGGAGCTATCAAAGCCGTATTCCGTTCATGGGACAACCCCAGAGCAAACGTTTACAGACGTGACAACGATATCCCTTATTCATGGGGTACAGCCGTTAACGTTCAGTCAATGGCTTTCGGTAACATGGGTGATGACTGCGGTACAGGTGTTGCTTTCACAAGAGACCCTGCTACAGGAAATAAAGGACTTTTCGGTGAATTCCTTACTAATGCACAGGGCGAAGACGTTGTTGCCGGTGTAAGAACTCCCATGAAGATAGCTGAAATGGAAGAGAAATTCCCTGAAGCTTTCGCACAGTTCAAAGATGTCTGCAAGACTCTTGAAGATCACTACAGAGATATGCAGGATATGGAATTTACTGTTGAGCACGGTAAACTTTACATGCTCCAGACAAGAAACGGTAAGAGAACAGCTCAGGCTGCTTTAAAGATCGCTTGTGACCTCGTAGATGAAGGTATGAGAACAGAAGAAGAAGCTGTTGCGATGATCGATCCCAGAAACCTTGACACTCTTCTTCATCCTCAGTTCGACCAGGCTGCACTTAAGGCTGCAACACCTGCAGGAAAGGGCCTTGGCGCTTCACCCGGAGCTGCTTGCGGACGTATCGTTTTCTCTGCAGAAGATGCTGAAGAATGGGCAGGCAGAGGAGAGAAGGTTGTTCTCGTAAGACTTGAAACATCTCCCGAAGATATTACAGGTATGAAGGTATCTCAGGGTATCCTTACAGTTCGTGGCGGTATGACTTCTCATGCAGCAGTTGTTGCAAGAGGTATGGGTACCTGCTGTGTATCCGGATGCGGCGATATCGCTATGGATGAAGCCAACAAGAAATTCACTCTCGCAGGCAAGGAATATCATGAAGGTGACTGGTTATCCATCGACGGTACTACAGGTAATATCTACGATGGTAAGATCGCTACAGTTGATGCCAAGATCGCAGGTGAATTCGGCCGTGTAATGGCATGGGCTGATAAATACAGAAGACTTAAAGTTCGTACAAATGCAGATACACCCGCTGATGCAAAGAAAGCAAGAGAACTCGGTGCAGAAGGTATCGGTCTTTGCCGTACAGAGCACATGTTCTTTGAGGAAACAAGGATCGCTGCATTCCGTGAGATGATCTGTTCAGACAAGGAAGAAGAGAGAGAAGCTGCTCTTGAAAAGATCCTTCCTTATCAGCAGAGCGACTTCGAACAGTTATACGAAGCTCTTGAAGGATGTCCTGTTACTATCAGATTCCTTGATCCTCCTCTTCATGAGTTCGTTCCCACTGAAGAAGCCGACATCGAATTGCTTGCAAAAGCGCAGGGCAAGAGCGTTGAATACATCAAGAACCTTATCGCGGGTCTTCACGAGTTCAACCCCATGATGGGTCACCGCGGCTGCCGTCTTGCGGTTACATATCCCGAAATCGCCGCTATGCAGACAAAGGCGGTTATCCGCGCGGCAATCAATGTTCAGAAGGCGCATCCCGACTGGACCGTTAAACCCGAAATTATGATTCCGCTTGTTTGCGAAATCAAAGAGCTCAAATTCGTCAAGAAGGTTGTTGTTGACACCGCAGACGCCGAAATCGCGGCGGCAGGCGTAAACCTTGAGTATGAAGTAGGCACAATGATTGAGATTCCCAGAGCAGCCCTTACCGCTGACGAAATCGCAACAGAGGCTGACTTCTTCTGCTTCGGCACAAACGACCTTACCCAGATGACATTCGGCTTCAGCCGTGATGACGCGGGCAAATTCCTTGATGCTTACTATGACACCAAGATTTTCGAGAGCGATCCGTTTGCGAAACTTGACCAGGCAGGCGTAGGCAAACTTATGAAGATGGCTCTTGATCTCGGCAAACCCGTTAATCCCAAACTTCACTGCGGTATCTGCGGCGAGCACGGCGGCGACCCGACTTCGGTTGAGTTCTGCCACAACATCGGCCTTGACTATGTTTCCTGCTCACCCTTCCGCGTTCCCATCGCCCGCCTTGCGGCGGCACAGGCAGCTATCGCCGAAAAGAAATAATTTTTCGCGAAGGCTTATCTGACACAGCACTGTGAAAACTCCCCGGTCTCTTATGAGGTCGGGGAGTTTTTTGCGTATATAATAATGAAAAAACAGCGGGCTTCGCTTTGAGCGAAACCCGCTGCCGGTATTTATCTGAGTTGAATTACTGGCCGAAAATACCTGTGATGCTGTTGAGAAGACCTGTAATAGCCGAAAGGTCGATGCTTGCAAGAAAAGCCTTAACCTGGTCAAGGATTCCCGAAGCTTTGAATTCGCCGAGGAAGCCTGTAAGATTCTTGGCAAATTCGAGTGCCTGATTTACGATTGCATTAATATCCATTATTATTTCCTCCGTAAATTATTTGCAATTTCACTTGCGATAATATTGTATTACCGCAAAGTTAAAATGTCAAACAATAGCAAATTCCTTTAAGAAAAAATTAATAAATCCTTACAAATTATA
>CADARM010000057.1 GCA_902790275.1 uncultured Lachnospiraceae bacterium | reverse complement strand
TTTCTCGCCGAACTGGGCGCGCTCGCGGGCATAGGCGAGTCCTTCGTTGTAGGCTTCCTGGCTGAGTCCGACGCTCTGGGCGGCGATGCCGAGGCGGGCGCCGTTCATGAGGGCCATGACGTATTTGATGAGGCCCATCTTGCGGTCGCCGCAGAGTTCGGCCTTGGCGTTCTTGTAGGTGAGCTCGCAGGTGGGGCTGCCGTGGATGCCGAGTTTGTGCTCGATGTGGCGCACGTCGACGCCGCCGTTGCGCTTGTCGTAGATGAACATGGAGAGGCCGCGGCCGTCCTTGGTGCCTTCCTCGGAGCGGGCGAGGACGAGGTGGATGTCGGAGTCGCCGTTGGTGATGAAGCGCTTCACGCCGTTGAGGCGCCAGCAGTTCTCTTTCTCGTCGAAGGTGGCCTTGAGCATGACACGCTGGAGGTCGGAACCGGCGTCGGGCTCGGTGAGGTCCATGGACATGGTCTCGCCGGCGCAGATGCGGGGGATGTATTTCTGGCGCTGCTCCTCGCTGCCGAACTCGTAGAGGGTGTCGATGCAGCTCTGCAGACTCCAGATGTTCTGGAAGCCGGCGTCGGCGGCAGCCACGAGCTCGCTGGCCATGGAGAAGACGACGTTGGGCAGGTTGAGTCCGCCGTAGCGGCGCGGCATGGAGACTCCGTAGAGGCCCGCGAGGCGGGTCTGCTGCAGGTTCTCGACGGTCTTGGAGGCATACACCATGCGGTTGTTCTCCAGGTGCGGACCTTCGAGGTCGACGCTCTCGGAGTTGACGGCGAGGGTGTTGGCGGCGACGTCGCCGGTGATTTCGAGCACGCGGCGGTAGTTCTCCATCGCATCCTCGAAGTCCACGGGGGCGTAGTCGATGCCCTTCTGGGCGTCCTCGTAATTCTTTTCGCGAAGCTCGACCAACCGCTTCATTTGCGGATGCTCCAAATGAAATGCAATCTCGGGATGATCGCTATAGTAGTTTGCCATAATTATTTGCTGTTTTGTTTGTAATACTTGATGAGTTTCGGTACCACTTCCTCGACCGTGCCGGTGATGACATAGTCGGCAATCTTGTTGATGGGTGCGTCGGGATCGCTGTTGATGCTGATGATGATGCCCGAATCCTGCATGCCGGCGATGTGCTGAATCTGGCCGCTGATGCCGCAGGCGATGTACACCTTGGGGTGCACGGTGACGCCCGTCTGGCCAATCTGGCGGTCGTTGTCGATCCAGCCGGCGTCGACGGCGGCGCGGCTGCCACCCACCTCGCCGTGGAGCACCTTGGCGAGCTCGAAGAGCATGTCGAAGCCCTCTTTGCTGCCCACGCCATAGCCGCCGGAGACGACGATGGGGGAGCCCTTGAGGTTGTGCTTGGCGGCCTCCACATGGTGGTCGAGCACTTTCACCACGAAAGCTTCCTTGCTGACGTACTTGCTCACCTCGGGATAGACGACCTCTTTCTTGCAAGCGCCTTCGTAGACAGCCTTCTGCATGACGCCGCTGCGCACGGTCGCCATCTGGGGACGGTGGTCGGGGTTGACGATGGTGGCCACGATGTTGCCGCCGAAAGCGGGACGGATCTGGTAGAGCAGGTTCTCATAGGTCTTGCCGCTCTTCTTGTCCTCGTAGGGGCCGATTTCGAGCTGCGTGCAGTCGGCGGTGAGACCGCTGGTGAGGCTCGAGGAGACGCGCGGACCGAGGTCGCGGCCGATGACCGTGGCGCCCATCAGGCAGATCTGCGGCTGCTCCTCCTTGAAGAGGTTCACCACGATGTCGGTGTGGGGAGCCGAGGTGTAGGGGAAGAGCTCGGGGGCATCGAAGACGAAGAGTTTGTCGATGCCGTAAGGCAGCACCTGCTCCTCGATTTTGCCCTTGATGCCGGTGCCGATGGCGACGGCGTGCAGCTCCACGCCGAGTTCATTCGCCAGCTTGCGGCCCTTGGTGAGAAGTTCCTGCGAGACTTCGCGCACTTCGGTGCCTTCAATCTCAATATATACAAAAACGTTGTTCATATTCTCTTTTTAATTATGTAGTTATGAAGTTAAGAAGTTATCGCGCTGTTGCGCTCGGAAGTTAAGCCATTACCTTTATGATACAGCGACTGGACATTCGGCTTAACTTCTTATCTCCTCTAACTTCTTTAACTTCTCAGTTTATCCGATGATTTTGTCGTTAAGCAGTTCCTTGATCTGATGGGCGGTAAGATCGCCGTTAACAGCGTATATACCAAGGGCTCGACATTTATCGTTGAGATCCCTCAGAAGAGAGTTAACGACAGCCTCATCGGCGAATATGATTTCGAAAAGAAGCACGGATACGGCAAGAAGAGCGAGTACAAGCAGAAGTTCGAAGCTCCCGAAGTGAGAGTGCTCGTTGTCGACGACAACGAAGCAAATCTCATGGTAGTAAAGAAACTTTTAAGAGATACAAAGGTCATCATCGACACCGTAACGAGCGGCAAGGCTGCTTTAAAGAAGACTCAGAACATCGAATACAACGTCATTTTCATGGATCATCTTATGCCTGAAATGGACGGTATCGAATGTAAAAAACAGATAAGAGAACAGATCGGCGGTTCAAGCCGTGAGAGTAAGATCGTCATCCTTACGGCAAATGCCGATGAGGAAAACAGAGAGCTTTATGCAAAGGAAGCTTTTGACGGATATCTTGTAAAACCCGTAACCGGCGAAGAACTTGAAAAAGAACTCTTCAGACATCTTCCCAAAGATATGGTCAAGGTTATGGGTAACGACGGCGAGATCATAGAAGAGACGATCTCCTGGATGCAGTCAAAGGAAAAGAGAAAAATGGTTGCCGTATCCACGGAATCCGTTGCTGACATTCCTTCCGAACTCATCGAAAAATACGGCATCGCCCTTCTTCCCCACATGGTCCGTACAAATGCCGGAACATTCAAGGACGGAACCGAGATCGATACCGCGGGTGTTATCAAATACATGGAAAACACCAACAACGAGATCTTCCCCATGGGACCCGAGACCAAGGAACACGAAACGTTCTTTGCAAAACAGCTTTCATACGCTAACAATATCATCCATATCTCGATCTCCTCAAAGATAGAAAACAGCGGATGTCCGAATGCGATCGAAGCTGCAAAGGCTTTTGATAACGTATTCGTTTTCGATTCGGGCCACTTGTCGAGCGGACAGGGTATCCTTGTGCTCGAAGCCTGCAAAATGGCCGAGAACGGAATGGGACCCAAGCATATCATGGAAGAACTCGAAAAGCTTAAGAGCAAGGTTCATACAAGTTTCATCGTGGACAACCTCGATTACCTTGCAAGGGCGCACCAGGTTAACGTAAGGACCGCAAACCTTGTAAAATCACTTATGGGACGTCCTGTTCTCGTACTCAGAAAAGGTAATATGAAACTCGGAAAGATCTACTTCGGATCTTCAAGAAGCGCATGGAAAGCCTATATCAATTCCTGTCTTGCAAACACGGCAAGGATCGATAATTCGATACTTTTTGTAACATATGTGGGACTTAGCAAAAAAGATATGGACTGGATAAGAAACTATATCGATAAGAAGATGAAGTTCGACGAGATCTACTTCGAACAGGCCTGTGCTTCCATCGCCGTTAACTGCGGCCCCGGAACATTCGGTCTGCTTTACAAAGACAAATAATGTCAGCACTCATAAAGAGGCAGGGAAAGCTTTTCGATCAAAGCTTTGGATGCAAAGTTTAAGGGATCGCACTTGGCGATTACCTTAAGCTCGGGTCTGACATCTTTAAGATAATCTATACATAAAAGGCATGCAGCATATGCATAGCCTTTTTTTCTTTCGTTTTTAACAATGGCAAAGCCGATCGAAACGGTATCGTCGTCGACATATTCAAAGCCGGCCCTGCCTAAAAAAGCGCCGTCCGACTTTCTTTCTATGATCCACATTCCGTAACCGTTAAACATATAGGAATTCTTTACGGATTCGAAACGGGAAGCGGCTGTAAGTGTATTTTCGTCCTGTGAGGGACCGTCAGGGATCGCGGGGAGAGGTTCGAGGAATCTTTGGCAGTCTTCATCCTCGTATAATTCATATATTTTGGCCAGATCTTCCAAAGTTTCCTCACGGATGATGAGGTCTTCGGATTCGGCGATCACATACGGTATGTTCATCGTATGACAGTATACCATTTCCATATGTCCGATATCCTGGACACCTTCTGTGATAAAATATTTATAACCTTCAAAGGCGGGCAGTTGCTCCTCATCACACACACATATACAGACTGCTTCGCCTTTGGAAGTCAAATGATCCGCGACTTCGCGGTTTGAAGTTACAAACAGAGTATCTTTGCATCCTTCGCGGTAATCTTCGGTTTTGTCGATGTTTACGATATTTATCTTCATAAGGATCGGGTCCCTTTTAGTACATAATGACGGTTTTTTGAAAAAGGATTTAAACACATTTGAGGTTTAAAATATTGTATAATAGAAATGATATCATAAAGAGTGAATTAAGACCATAAATGAGGTATCAAAACATGGCTTTACAGTTTGTTCTCGGCGGTTCGGGAAGCGGAAAAAGTGAATATGTCAAAGAGCAGGCGATCAGGATAGCGAAAGAGGACAGAAGGAACAATGTCCTTATCATCGTGCCCGATCAGTTTACCATGCAGACGCAGTGGCAGATGGCCAATTCCCATCCCGACGGCGGTATTTTGAATATAGATGTCCTAAGCTTTTCGAGACTCCCGAGGAAAGTGTTCGAGGAAGTCGGACAGCCAAAGAGAATGCTTCTTGACGATACGGGCAAGTGCCTTCTTATAAAGAGGGGGGCAACAAAGATAAAGAGCGATCTTCGCGTTCTTTCAAAGGGTATGGACAACGCCGGCTGGAGCGGCGAGGTCAAATCCGTTCTGTCCGAATTCATGCAGTATAACGTAAGTCCGGATGAGCTTGACGGTATAAAAGACAAGTGCCGTTCGATCGCGCTTAAACAGAAACTCTCGGACCTAAAGCTTTTATACGAGATTTTCTTAAAAGAGTGCGAAGAGAAGTATATTACCAGGGAAGAGATCCTCGATATGTTCGTGGAAAGGCTTCCTCTGTCCGGAAAGATCGAAAAGAGCATCGTATTCTTTGACGGTTTTACGGGCTTTACACCCATCCAGATAAAAGCCATCGTTGCCATCGCCAAGAAAGCAAAAGAAGTCATCATCACTTTCCCGTTTGAAAACGATTTAAACGAAGATCCTTATACCGAAGACAAAGACAATCTTCTTTTCGACCTTACGAGAAAGAATATCGCATCCTTAAGGCGTGCCTGCGAGGGAAGTGTTGAGATCTTAAAAGAAGTAAGATGCACCGAAAACTACAGACATAAGAACAACCCGGAACTCGCATATCTTGAAAAGAATCTTTTCAGAAAAGGAGAGGATCCGATTCAATCTTCGGGCGCCATTGAATTATCGGGATGTACGGATATCGACAGCGAGTGCCATGAGCTTTGCGAAAAGGTCTTAAGAGAGATAAAGGCCAACAATTACAGATACCGTGACGTTGCGGTGATCTGCGCGGATATGACGAAGTATCAGAAAACTCTCGAGAAATATCTCGAAAGATACAATATCCCTTACTATATGGATGCAAACAGAAGCATTGCAAACAACACGCTCGTAAAATACATCCTTTCGATCACCGAGATAGTAAAGAACAAATTCAGGATAGAAGATGTTCTCAAAATGCTTCGAACGGGTATTTCGCCTTTCGAAGACGAAGAGATCGACCTGCTTGAAAATTACATTTATGCCAGAGGCATCAAAGGCATCGCAAAATGGAAGACGGACTTCGTATATCCGAGCGAAGAGCAGAAGAAGATCGAAGGCAGTCTGGAAGAGGTCAACGAATTAAGAAAACGCTTCTTCGGAATTTTTGAAGAGATCATAAAGTACGTTGATAAAAAGCGTAAGCTCTCCGCCTGGGTAAAAGATATATACGATATCCTCGAAGCAGGAAATATAGCGGAGAAAATGTC
Source organism: uncultured Lachnospiraceae bacterium (assembly GCA_902790275.1). Classification (GTDB taxonomy): domain Bacteria; phylum Bacillota; class Clostridia; order Lachnospirales; family Lachnospiraceae; genus UBA3766. The sequence goes on along the minus strand of CADARM010000057.1, from coordinate 4,798 downwards.
CGACATGAGTGCAATGCTCAAAGAGGAACACAGAACCGTCGAGGCGATGGAATACAGCAGCGTTTACAACAGTGTCATTGAAGTATTCGATGAGCTCACCGATCTTATGGGTGATGAAGACTACACCATAAAAGAATTCTCTGACATATTAAAGGTCGGTTTCTCGGAGATCCGTGTCGGAGTTCTTCCGCAGACCGTGGATTCGCTTCTTGTCGGTGACATGCAGCGAACCAGACTGAAAGAAATAAAAGAACTTTTCATCGTCGGAGTAAATGACGGCAATATTCCCAAATCCGGAACGGGAGGCGGTCTTCTTTCCGTGCCCGATAAGGAAGAATTAAAGAATGAAGCCGAATGCACACTTGCACCGACAAACGACGAACTTGCATATATCGAACAGCTCTATATTTATCTTAATCTTACAAAGCCCACGGATAAACTTTTCCTTTCCTATGCAACGATAGGCGGAAAGGGAGAGAGCCTTGTTCCGTCGTATCTTATAGAAGTGCTTAAGAATATGTACACGGGACTGGAAGTTAAGAAAGAAAAGAAAGACAGCGGCAGGAGACTGTTTATCGCGGATGTAAAGGAAGATACCGCCCGTCTTATGGGCATGTATGTTTCCGGTCTTACCGATGCAGACAGCGAGAAGAAGCTTTTCGAAAACATGGCGATCTTAAAAGGCATCGAAGGCGGAAAAGAGTGGTGCGAAAAGATCATAGAAAATTCATTCAGGGAATATTCGCCCGTGCCGCTTGAAAAAGAAACAGCCAAAGCGCTTTACGGTGAACTTCTAAATGTCTCGATCTCGACACTTGAGCAGTTTGCTCTTTGCAGGTATGCACATTTCGTTGGATGCGGCCTTGAACTGAGCGAGAGAGAAGAGTACGGACTCGAATATGCGGATATGGGTACTCTTGCCCATAATGTATTGGAGAATGTCGGAAAAGATCTTTTTAAGAAAGGTCTGGATTTCTCGAATGCAGATGAAGGATACATGGAAAAAGAGATAGACCTTGCGGTTGAGCGTCTGACAAACGATTATGACGGGGATCTGCTTCGCTCGGATGAGAAGACTGCATATTATGTGACACAGCTTTCGAGGATCATGAAGCGTACCGCCAAAACTCTCGGATTCCAGCTCTCCAAAGGAAAATACAAGCCCGAAGGATATGAGGAAAGATTCGAAAAAGAGTACGAAGGACATAATGTCAGACTTCGCGGAAAGATAGACAGAATGGATATCTACAGCGATGATTCAGGCAATAAGTACGTAAAGATCCTGGATTACAAATCTTCAAGACGAACGCTCGATCCCGAAATGATCAAGGAAGGTCTGTCCTTACAGCTTGCGATATATATGAAGAATGCGATCGAAACCGTCAAAGAGAGATATCCGGGCAAAAATGTCCTTCCTGCGGCTATGCTATATTACGCGATCGACGATCCTTTTGTTGATAACAGGGATAATACCGAGGCTGCGATAAGGAAAGAACTTATCCCCGAAGGAGCGATCGTCAATGATGAAAAGATCATGCAAAGTCTTGACGAGGCATTGAGCGAACCCGGAGTAAAATCGGAAGTTGTAAAGATCACAAAGAAAAAAGACAACACACCCGACAGCAATTCAAGGGTTTATTCGATAGAAGATTTCAACGCAATGTTAAATACTGCGGAAGAAAAAGCACTGGAACTTTCCGATGCGATCTTAGCAGGCAGTATCGATATCAATCCAACGCTTCAGAAGAAGGCAACGGCCTGCGATTACTGTGCACTTAAGGGAGTATGCGGATTCGATCCGAAGATCAGGGGTTACGAATACAGGGTTATCGGAGAGAGACCGGAAGATGCGGATGAAGATGCCGAGCAGTAGATTTCGTTTAAAGGTATAAAAAATGGGTTTTACAGACGAACAGAAAAATGTAATCGATTCAAGAGATAAAAACTTAATAGTTTCGGCGGCTGCAGGAAGCGGAAAAACCGCGGTCCTTTCAGAGAGGATCATAAGGAAGGTCTGCCCCGATGCGGGTGACGAAACAAAGAAATTATCATCTGTGGACAGGATGCTCATAGTTACATTTACCAATGCGGCCGCAAGAGAGATGAGAGACCGTATAGGTAAGAAACTTCGCGAGGAATTAAAGAAGAATCCCGGGAATCCGATCATCAGAAAGCAGATCGCGATCCTTCATACTGCACAGATAACGACCATTGACAGTTTCTGCCTTTATATCCTTAAGAATCATTTTGAGGAGATAGAACTCGATCCCGCTTTTTCGATCGGAACCGAAGGAGAGATAAAACAGATCTCGGAAGACGCTTTTGACGAAGCTGTCGAAGACGCTTTCAAGGAAGGAAAGCAGGAATTTTTAAACCTTGTCGAGATCTATGCTCCTAAAGGTAAGTTTGGCGATTTCATGGACCTTGTCACAGGTATCGCGGGTGCTGTCGACAGTATGCCGTATCCCTACAGGCTGCTTGAATCTTTCATCAGGGACGAGAACGAAGATGTCTGGACATCGGATGTTTTAAAAGGTTTAAAAGACTACGAGGACAATTTCCTTAAAGAAGCACTCAAAGCAAATATGGAAATGAGAGACCTGACCGAAGGAAGCGTTCTAAAAAAACATTATGACAAAGCATGCGATGAGATATCCTATATCGAGGGTCTTTTGGACGGAGATTTCAGATACCGGATGAGGGCTGTTCCTCTGCATAAGCCGATAACCTTAGGTTACGGTGCGAAAAAATTTGCACCCGATGAACTTGAACTGAAGGCGATCGCAGATGAGAAAAACAATTATTCAAAGACCATTTTTGAGGATATAAAGAAGAATCTTCATTATACCGATGAAAGCGGATTTGAATCCCTTTTCAAAGAAGGGATCATCATAACCAATTCGCTTATAAGATTTGTCATTTCGTACATGAAACTCTTTGATACGAAAAAACGTGACAAAGGCCTCATCAGCTTTTCGGATATGGAGCATATGGCACTTCAGATCCTTGTGGACGAAGACGGAAATCCCACTGAGACCGCAGAAAGCTACAAGGCATACTTCGATGAAGTAATGATAGACGAGTATCAGGATTCAAACGAAGTTCAGGAGACGATCCTTTCGACAGTATCAAGAGGAGAAGGCGAAAAAGGAAACAGATTCATGGTAGGTGATGTAAAGCAGAGCATCTACCGATTCCGTCATGCTGAGCCGAAGATCTTTATCGAAAGATGCAGCGAGTATGAAAACGAAAGCCTGACTAACAGCGAGAGGATCAATCTTACTTATAACTTCCGAAGCAGAAAAGAAGTTATCGATGCGGTTAACCATATCTTTGAAAGATGCATGAAGGAAGAAGTCGGCGGAGTTAAATACGATGACAAAGCCAGACTTTATCTTGGAAAAACGGATTATCCCGAGTCAGGGTGCGATAACAGGGCCGAGCTTTTATATTTCGATAAAGCGGAATTTGATGAGATCGATACTTTCAAAGATCTTTCAAAAGATGAGATCGAAGCAAAGATCGTTGCGCGAAAGATCAGGGAACTCGTCGACAGTAAAATGCGGGTTTTCGACACCAAAGAAAACGAAATGCGTGAGATCTGCTTTTCCGATATCGCGATCCTTATGCGTGGGATGGGAAGCGGCCAGGATGTGATATATCAGAAAGCGCTTAAGGATAAGAATATCCCTGCATACGTTATTTCCAAAGCAGGTTATTACAGTGCGTGGGAAGTTCAGCTTATCTTAAATCTCTTATCGGTTATCGACAATCCGAGACAGGATCTGCTTCTTTTGAGTGTGCTCAATTCGTATATCGGAGGTTTCACGCAGGAAGAGATCGCAAAGATCAGGATCATTTCACCCAAAAACAGGCGTCTTATCGACAGTCTGTATCTGTATGTATTAAAAGGGGACGATCCTGCACTTAAAGAAAAGATCACATCTCTTACCGATGAGCTTGACGAATTCAGAAGAAAAGCCATGTATATGTCGGCCTCGGATATCATAAGAGAGATATACGAAAAGTATGAATACACCGTAATGGTATCTTCTCTTCCGGGCGGCGAACAGCGCCTCGCGAACGTAAAACTTCTTGCCGAAACGGCAGACGAATACGAAGAGCAGGGGATTTACTGCATTCACGATTTCGTTAAATATATCGAAAAACTCAAAGCCCGTCAGGATATGGGCGAGGCAAACATGCTCGATGAAAATGCGAATGTCGTAAAAATCATGACCATCCACAAATCCAAGGGTCTTGAATTCCCCGTTTGTTTCCTCGCGGGAATGCATTCCGGGTTCAAACCTCCCAAAGGAAAGATGCTTATCGACAAGGTCTACGGTCTTGGCGGAGATACATTTAATCTTGAGACCAGAGTCAAGGGAATATCACCTGTTAAGAAAGCCATATTCGTAAAAGAGAATATCGCCGGTATCGGTGAAGAGATAAGAGTTTTATATGTAGCACTTACAAGAGCGAGGGAAAAGCTTTTCATGACCGGAGTGCTTGATAAGGATCTTCCGGCTAAAGACGATCTTTCATTTGTAGACATCATGAAAGCCGGTTCTTTTATGAATCTTGTATATCCGCTCGTAAAGGAAAAGAAAGATCTGTTTATCGTAGAAAAGATCGTACCGGAAGATTTTGAGATAAGTGCGGTTCTTCAGGAAACCGAAAGGGAAGTTAAGAAAAACGGACTTAAGGCTATAGAGGGAATATCCGGATTCGAAGAATTTAAATATCCTCATGATACGCTGGACGGGCTCTTCGTTAAGACCACGGTATCCGAATTAAA
>CADARM010000056.1 GCA_902790275.1 uncultured Lachnospiraceae bacterium | reverse complement strand
TTCCGCTCTTCTCCATATCAATTATAGTTTTACTTTCAATCATTCGTCCTTGCCCCTTTTCTTCTGTAATAATCCTCCATCTCAACATCTAGAGTAATAGCTTTCGGACGGGTGTTGCTCACCCTCTGCAAAAGCACGCAGCTTTCGACGTTCGGTCGAGCGAACAACAAAAATCATGCTGTCCACTCAATATCACTGAAATAACTATACCGCCTTTATCATGATCATTTCCATGGGCTGCTCATATCCCGGAACATCAACCACAAATCCACCGCAATCCTTATATCCGAGTTTACGATAGAAATGTTGAGCGTCCTCATCTACCTGCGTTGAGGTCATCAGCATTCCATATCCCCGGGATTTCATGTCCCGTTCCCAGTGCTCCATCAGCAACTTTCCATATCCCTTTTTGCGATGATCGGAATCTATAAAAAGCATTGTACAAAACGGTGTATTGTCCCAGAAGAGATTATACCTGAGCAATCCGATTATGTTATCGTCTTCAGTTAATACATATCCCTGTTGGTTTCTGATTTTTTCCTCAAATCCCACTTCAGGCAAATGGCAATCAAGCCTGAACCATTCAGTCTTATCATTTAATTGAGCGTATCTTATTAACATATATCCTTATCTCTCTGCTTTGGTCTCCCACTCATCACGAGTGATCAGGCAGGTATATTCTCCCGATGTTTCTCCGGTTCTCGGGTATGTCCGGGTACCTTTATCATTGATACACTTCATCCCGATCTTGCGCATCACTGCGAATGAGGCCGGATTATTGATGTCACACTGAGCATATACCTTATCTATTCCCAGATTTTCAAAAGCAAATCTCAGAACCGCAGAGGCAGCCTCCGAAGCATACCCCTGCCTTCTGTATTTCTTATTAATGATCCATCCCAGAGTGGCGTATGATCTGTCTTCACTGTGTCCGAGGTCACAGTCACATCCCCCGATGATCTTTCCGTCCAAAATTATCACGAATTCAAAGTTCGTCTGGTCTTCCGAATTCCATTCTTCTGCGTTCTCTTTGACAAAATCGACAGTTTCTTCAAAAGTGTCATTCGGCAGCCAAAACATCATGGTAATATCTTTATCACCGGCATATTCATGGATCTCTTTTTCATCCCCTATACGAATTGGTCGCAGTATCAATCGTTTTGTTCTTATTTCCATATTCTTTACTAAAGATCTCACTCTCTTTTCCCGTCATTCTCGCTCAGCGGCTCTTTCAATTTCTTCGTCCTTCTCTATGGAAAAAGAAACCAAGATTGATCCTGACTTCCCGTCTTCCGATATCATTATTTGTATAGCAGCAGGTATCAAATCCGATCAGTTCAAATCCCTGATGAAGATAAAAGCCTATGGCATTTGTATTGCAAGACTGTGTCTCAAGGATAATGGCACGGCGTCCCTGCTTTACGGCGATTTCTTTCGCCCGGTCCATAAGTTTTTTACCAAGGCCCTTTCCCTGCAGTTCATCGCATACCCATAGTTCTGTTACCATCAAGCGGTTAGACCATTCTTCGGGGCATACCTCAATACAGGCAAGCAGTTTTCCCTCATCACTTACAACCCCATACGCCTCCGCTTTTTCCCAATGATCCTGATACAAAGAATCCGGGAAATCATATTCTTCGGGAGTATGAATTATCTCCTGTTCAGAAGGTTTTCTCACTATTCTGACCATGCATCCCTCCTGATCAAGAGGGTCTATTTCAAAATCATAATAACAATTGCTTTTTGTAACAAGCGGAATTGCAGTCCCCTTCCACTTGTTCTTAGGTAAAGCAACGATCTCGACATCTTTACTCATCTATCTGTTTCCACCTTTTCTGAATCCTTAATCCTGTAATAATCATCTGCATCGATACCTATTTGAACAAAATCTTTAGCCTCCGAAAATTTGTTGTTCAGCAAAACAACAGTCTCGACGTGGTTCGACAGGCCGAGATTGATGTCAGATTTTTGCCGTGTACGGGGGAACAAATCTACTGCCAAAATGGGTGACATCTATTTCAGTGTCTAAACCTTGTGTGTCCGTGGGAACAGGTCTGCCTCCATGATCTTTACGATATCCGCGTACGACGCTTCATCGGTCACGCGGAAATGGATCCATCCGCCGTCGTTGCAAGGATATTTGTTATCAATGACTTCTTTTGCCTGTTCCGAGACTTTGTCATATACTTCGGAAAACTGTTTGTTTGTCTTTCTGACCATCACGCAGAATGCGTCCTTTTCCGGGAATACATTGCAGATCAGTTTCGATTTTTTGTGATGGGACACGCACCACCCATAAGAATTACCGTATGGGAATTTGATCTCCGCGTCCGTTTCAAAATTCGTTCTCACCCAATCATTAAAACGATCAAAGATTTCTCCCTGCGTTCCGCAGAATCCGACGAGATCGGAATACTGCGGGTTTATTGATTTATCAAGCATTCTCTCAAACATATGTTTTCTCTCCGTTTTCAGCCCACAATGCAATATGGGATTTATACATTCCCGGCCATAGTCCATTCCGATTTTAAGAGGCTATACATACAGGCATCCACGATCCCTTTGTTGCTGAAATCTGCCTGTCGTAATGTCCCCTCATAAATTAAACCACATTTCTTCATTACATTTCCAGAATGTGGATTGTGCGGGTCATGCTGTGACTCAATTCGGTTTGCGCCTACTTCATTAAACAGATAGGGAATAATTGCAGAAAATGCCTCTGATGTAATTCCTTTGTGCCACCATTTACTGCCAATGCAATAACCAATATGCAGAATATTCAGATCATCGTTTTTATCAACAACACTGATGGTTCCTATCGGTTCATTTATACTTTTCAGAACAATTGCCCATTGATAGAAATCCGGTTTCTCACTTTCCTTGATCCAATCCCGGATAACCGTTTCTGTTATTTCCACGGAAGTATGTGTGCGCCATCTCAAAAATTCCGTTACCTTTTCATCCGATGTCCAATTCGCATAGGCGGCATTTATATCTTCAGCACAGAATTTTCTCAATATTAATCGATCGGTTTCTATTGTTTTCGTCCCTTTGTGTTCCATCCTATTCTTCCTTTCCTTGAAGTACATAATCTGTTTGTTCAATCAACATATCACCCCACGTACCATTATCTTCACCCTCAAATCTATCTTTATATGCAAAGGCAACTTTCCTTTTATTCATGAACATGCCGTATGAGTCCTCGGAAATATCCTTTACTTCATATTCCCAGCCGATTACTCTCATCGCCTCTGCAAAAGCAGTCGTATCCTCATTTGCCGTTTTATCCATAACATCGCCTTCCTGATAAGCTACGAATAAAACACCGCCAGGCTTTAGCCAGTTTCTAATTTGTGAGACTCCTCCTTCATAAAACAAACCAACCCCTTATATCATCTTAAAAGCCTTCAAAGCCCAAATAATAGCTTCTTCCTTCTCCTTAGGACACTGTGGCTGTCTGGATTCCTCAGACTTAGGTAGATTAAAATTCTCTGCCAATTCAATACCACATTTTCTCTTTACCTGAGCAATATAGAGATTAGATACCTTCATCCCATCATTATGCTCTGCAACATACTTCTTTATCTTTTCATAGGTTGCCTTTGTTTCAGCCGAAGTGCCCTCTAATTCAGCTACATCCACATCTACATCAATATAATCATCCGGCTTCTGACGGAGTTGGGAAAGAAGGACAACCGTCTCAACATGGACCGTTCGCGAAAACTGATCGTAGCACTGCCATGCTTTAAGTTCGTATTTTTCTTCGCATAAGATCTTTAAGTCTCTGGCGAGAGTTGCCGAATCGCAGCTGACATATACGATTCGATCGGGCTCCATTTTGAGCATGGTTTCAAGGCACTTTTCGTCGCAGCCTTTTCTCGGAGGATCAACGACGATAACATCGGGAGTTCGCATATCGGAAGTTTCGTTCTCATAAAATTCCGGAAGTACTTCCTCTGCTTTTCCTACAAAAAATTCGGCATTTTCGATACCGTTTCTCTTAGCGTTTTCTTTTGCATCCTCGATCGCTTCGGGAACTATCTCGACACCGTAAACTTTCTTCGCTTTATTTGCCATAAACAAAGAGATCGTTCCGATTCCGCAGTAAAGATCCCAGACGGATTCCTCACCGTGAAGATCGGCGTATTCGAGCGCCTTTGTGTAGAGTTTTTCGGTCTGCACGGGATTAACCTGAAAAAAAGAAGGAGCGGAGATCTTAAAAGACAGATCCCCGAGATAATCCATGATGGTCTCTTCTCCCTTTATCACTTTAGTCTTGTTTCCAAGGATCACATTCGTGTTTTCTTTGTTTATGTTTAACACCACGCTCTTAATACCCGGCATCGCAAAAAGCATCTCGCCGAGTTCTTCTTCATACGGGATCATATCCGCATTTGCAATGATGCAGACCATCACTTCGCCGGTTTTAAAACCTTCGCGGATCAGTATGTGACGTATTATTCCCTTACCGCTTTCTTCGTCGTAAGCCGCGATCCCTTTCTTTTCCATAAAAGAAAGTACAGCTTCAAGAATGTCTTTGTTCCTTTCTTTTCCGAGAAGACAGTCTGTATTCGGGATGATACTGTGAGTTCTTCCGGCATAAAATCCCGTCACAGGCTTCCCGTTTTTATCGGTACCGACAGGATACTGCGCTTTGTTACGGTATCTGTACGGAGTCTCCATCCCGACGATCGGTTCTTTTATGCTCTCTATGAATTCTTTGGAAAAACCGCCGATCCTTATAAGGTTGTTTTCAACTTTGTTTTCCTTAAACTTAAGTTCAGCCTCATAACTCATCGCCTGAAGCTGACATCCGCCACACGCTTTTGCATTTTTACATAAAGGCGTAATACGAAAAGAGGAGGGATTTTTCACCTCCTCAAGATGCGCATATGCATAATTCTTTTTCGCCTTCATGACTTTGACAATGCAGGTGTCTCCGATAACGGCATCTTTTACAAAAAGAGTATATCCGTCAATCTTTCCGACACCCAGTCCGTCGGTGCTCATATCCTCGATAACGGTTTCAAGGATATCGTCTTTTTTGTAAATCTTTTCCATTTACTCGCCCTTTGTCATTCGAATGCTTCCGTCAAAAGCTCTGGAGAAATTCCAGTCATAATTTTCTGCATCTTCGAGATACTGTATAAACGACTGCATCTTGGCATCGGTATCGTCGGCATAGCTTAAAGCTACCGCTTCGATAATGCTCGGTTTTTTGGGTGATCCGAATTCGAGTTTGCCGTGATGTGCGGCTATACAGTGTTTAAGTTCGTTTGCAAGGTCCTTCGGGAATCCGGGGATCTCCTTGATCTTTTCGCCGACCATCTCTATTCCCATCACGATATGTCCCAAAAGATTACCCTCATCGGTATAATCGTTCTCGGGGAAAGGTGAATATTCGTAGATTTTTCCGATATCGTGACATAAAGCTGCGGTTAAAAGAAGGTCCTTGTTTATTGCGGGATACTGCTTTGCATAAAATGCACAGAGTCTTGCGACACCGAGTGTATGCTCGACAAGTCCGCCCGCAAAATTGTGATGTATGCTCTTTGCGGCACTTGATAATTTAAATGCTGCAATGAATTCCTTGTCGTTAATAAAGAATTCTTCCAAAAGTGCGTGAAGATAATTGTTCTCGACGGTGGAGATGCATTTAAGGATTGCATCGTACATTTCCTCGACATCTTTTTTGCTTGTCGGGATGAAATCTGCCACATCGTATTCGGATTCGTCGGCTTTTCTTATCTGTCTTATATCGATCTGAAGATTGCCGTTGAATGTCTTTGCTTCTCCGTTTACGAATACATAATCCATCGGCTCAAAATCACTGATCCCTGCACTGTCGGCATTCCAGATCTTGCAATCCACATTGCCGGTTTTGTCTGCCAGGATAACGTTTAAGTATTCTTTTCCGTTCTTTGTTGTGGCCGAATTCTTTGTTTTGCAAAGATAAACATCCTGAACCGTATATCCGTCTTTAATATCTTTTACGTATCTCATAAAAACTCCGTTCTAAAACCCGTAAGGCTAAACTGTTGTAAATTTGTAACCCACGCCCCATACGGTTTCGATCTTCCACTTCTCGTGGTCGCTGATCTTTTCTCTGATCCTCTTGATATGTACGTCGACCGTACGTGTATCGCCGGGATAATCGTAACCCCAGATCCTGTCGAGAAGCTGTTCTCTTGTGAAAACCTGGTTGGGTGAATTTGCAAGGAAGAATAAAAGTTCAAGTTCCTTCGGAGGCATATTCACGCTCTCACCTTTGTATATTACGGAGTAGTCCGTAAGCGATACACGAAGTTCGGGATATTCCACCGTCTGCGTGCTCTTTGTGCTCTCCTGAGGCTTAACTTCCTTTTCTTTGCAGCGACGCAAAACCGCTTTGACTCTGGCTACGAGTTCCTTAGAATCAAAAGGCTTTTCCATATAATCGTCGGCACCGAGTTCAAGACCAAGGACCTTATCAAAGATCTCGCCCTTTGCGGAAAGCATGATAATGGGAATCCTGCTCTCTGCTCTTACTTCACGGCATACCTGATATCCGTCCATGCCGGGAAGCATAAGATCCAGAAGAATAAGGTTCGGTGCAAATGACTCGAGCGCGCCCTTTACGGATTCACCGTCATTTACGATCATCGTCTCGTAGCATTCCTTTGTAAGATACAAAGAAACGAGCTCTGCTATGTTGTTGTCATCATCTACGATCAAAATTTTCTGTTTTGAAATCATCTTTACCCCTTTTTTGTTCAAAATTTTACTACCGTAACTCCCGCATCGCCCTCGCCCTGTTCGGCCAGTGCGAATTCGCTTACAAAATCTATTCCTCTCAAGTACTTGTGTATCGCGGCCCTTAATGCGCCGGTACCTTTGCCGTGCACGATCCTTACGCTGTGTAAGTGCGAAAGATATGCATCATCAAGATACTTATCAAGCTTAGCGATCGCCTCGTCGGAATTGAGACCCAACAGATTGATCTCGGGTGAGATCGTTGCCGATTTCGAAAAGCCCGAGGCATAGGATGTAGGTCTGACCGCTTCTTTGGGAGCTTCGGCTTTTCCGTAAACAAGGTCGTTTGCCTTAACCTTAAACTCCATTACACCCGAAGCGATGATCACATTTCCTTTGGCATCGGGAAGTTTCTTAACCTGACCCGTCATGCCCATCGAGATCGAACGGACCGTATCGCCGACCTTGATCTTTGATACATCCACTCTTTTATCGGTCTTGTCGATCTTCTTTTCTTTCTCTTTTAATTTCGACGAGTTATCGTCTATCTTCTTTCTGAGAGCGGCTCTCTTCTTTTCCATTTCCTGGATCGAAGATCCGGAATTGTAAAGTCTTATCGCCTCGTCGGCCTCTTCCTTCGCATCCTCTAAGATGCTCTTAGCCTCTTCTCTCGCTTCTCTTAAGATCTTTTCTTTTGCTTCGCGAACGTTCTGATTGTTCTTGGCAAGCTCTTCCTTAAGTTTTTCGACTTCTTTTTTGAGTCTTTCCTCTTCTTCCCTGTCGGCTTCAAGACTTCTTCTTGTTTCCTCAAGGTCTTTAAGAAGATCCTCAAAATCGCCCTTTGCATCATCGAGTTCTTTTGATGCCCTCTCGATGATCCTCTTGTCGAGTCCGAGTTTTTCGGAGATCGCGAAAGCGTTACTCTTTCCGGCGATCCCGATGAAAAGTTTATACGTCGGCGAAAGTGTCTCTATATCAAATTCGCAGCATGCGTTTTCCACACCTTCGGTATTAAAAGCAAACACTTTAAGTTCCGAATAGTGGGTTGTGAGCATTATCGTGGCACGCTTTTCCATGAGTCTTGAAACTATGGCTATCGCGAGTGCCGCACCTTCGGTCGGGTCCGTTCCCGAGCATAATTCATCGAAGAGGCAGAGACTGTTGTGATTTGCCTCTTTTAAGATCCGAACGATCCCCTTCATATGACCAGAGAAAGTCGAAAGGTTCTGCTCGATGCTCTGCTCGTCGCCGATCTCGGCGTAAATGTCTCTGAAGATCTTTAGCTTGCTTCCCGGAGCTGCGGGGATAAAAAGTCCCGACTGGCCCATCGCACATAAAAGACCCGTTGTCTTAAGCGATACCGTCTTTCCGCCGGTGTTGGGTCCCGTCACGATAAGACAGGAATACTTTTCTCCGAGAATGATATCTATGGGAACGACTCTTCCTTTTTCGATAAAAGGATGTCTTGCTTTCTTTATATCCAGATACTCGCCCGATTCATAATCCGGCATTACCGCTTCTTCTTCGATCGCGAGTGCTGCCTTTGCATAGATAAAATCAAGCTCCGTTAAGATCTCCTGATTGGCTTTGAGTTCCTCAAGATGGGAAGCCGCTTCCATCGAGAGCATGTGAAGGATCCTGTTAATCTCTTCTCTTTCTTCGACTTCGAGTTCCTGAATGCGGTTGTTTAATTCCACTATTCCCGCAGGCTCGATAAAGAAAGTCATTCCGCCTCTTGACTGGTCGTGAACGATACCCTTTACGTTGCCCTTGTATTCGGCTTTGACAGGTATGCAGTATCTGTCGTTTCGCATCGTTATCACGGCATCCTGAAGATAGCTTCTGTATGTGGAATTGACCATCTTGTTAAGATCCGAATGGATCCTTGCGGTCGTATTTACCTTTTCTCTTCGAATGTCTTTAAGTGCGGGTGATGCATCGTCTGCGATCTCGTCTTCGGATAAAATGATCTTTCTTATCTTTCCCGAAAGATCGTTTAATAAAACGAGTGCTTCAAACATGGCTTTAAGAGAGTCCTCTCTTTCCTCTTCGAGTCCGTACGAAGCGGCGGTCTGCGCACACTCTGCGGACGAAGCGATCATAAGGAGTTCTCCCGCATCCAGGTTTGCCTCTACGCTCATTGCCTTAAAGCATTCTTCAAGATCTCTGTTGCCCGAAAACGATATCTTTCTTCCCGAAAGAACACGTGAAACAGCGTCGGAAGTATTTCCCAAACTTGCTAAAATCGCCTCCCTATTCCTTAAAGGATGCAGAGAGGCGCATTTATTCTTTCCGAGCTGGCTTGTCGCATGATCGGAGAGCAACTTTATTAATTTATTGTACTCTAAAATTTCTAAAGTCTTGTTGTCCATTATTTAGTAAAGAATCTGTAATTGAATTCGGCGTTGTTTTTGCCTCTGTATGCGCCTTTAACGATGAGCGCATATTTCTCGCCGTAAAAGATGATATTCATAAGTTCGCTTTCGGGAGCTTTTCTGATCTCTACGGTAACCTCTTCATCCCATATTTCAGGCGGAAGCTTCTTTAAAAGAACCGCTCTTACATATCCGTCCACCTTGTTTTCCATAAGGCACTGTGTATCCTGCTTCTGCTCCTTGAAATGAACGATAAGCTTCTGCTCCTGGATCGTGGACTGGCATGTAGCCTTTTTAAAATAACTTCCTACTATTTCGTAGATCGCATACTCAAATGCCGTCTGGTTTGAAGTAAAAGTCATCTTCTGCATTTTAGTATTCCCCCTTTATCTGAGTCGTTTTGTGATTTCTTCGCATTTCGAATAAATTTCGTCAACTTCTATTGTATCATTAAATTTACCATTTTTGTACAAAACTTTTCCATCGATCATCGTCATTTTTATATTTGTCTTGGAACCGCTGTAAACGATGTTTTTGGAAATGTTCAAAATAGGACGCATATTAGGCTGGTAAAGGTCTATCATGATGATGTCCGCAAGCTTTCCGACAGCAAGTGCATCATTGTCAAAAAGCTCCATTGCATGGGCTCCGTTAACACATGCCATCTTCAAAACTTCCATTGCATCGACCGCTTTCGGATCGTTCTCTTTTATCTTTGCAAGTGCCGTTACAAGGAACATTTCCCTGAAGAAATCAAGGCAGTTGTTGGATGAAGGTCCGTCGGTACCGATAGCCACTTCAATGCCTTTTTTTAGATAATCTTCGATCGGAGCGATGCCGCTTGCGAGTTTTGCATTAGAAGCGGGATTGGTTACAACCCTTAAGCCTCTCTTTTTCATGATATCCATATCCGCATCGTCGCACCATACGCCGTGATAGATACCGCCGCCGAAATCCCATAATCCTAACTGATCAAAAAGTGCCATCGGAGTCATGCCGTATCTTTTGATGCATTCGTCATGCTCGGTCTTTGTTTCCGACATATGTGTGTAAAGCGGTGCTTTGTATTTGTGGATAAGTTCGGATACGCTTTCAAGAAGTTCCTTATCGCAGGTGTATTCCGCATGAACGCCCATCAGGAATCCGACAAGTCCGTTCTTACCGTTAAGTTCGTTGTATCTTCTCTCGAGCACTTCGAGTGTCGGGCCGAATTTGTTAAGTCCCGATACCATCTGACATCTCATGCCGAATTCAACGGATGCGTCAAAAATGCTTTCGGGAGTTAAATACATATCTCCGCAGGCTGTGATACCCGATGTGAGATATTCAAGATATGCAAGTTTTGTAAGCCAGTACACATCTTCGGAAGTCATCTTGGCTTCTCTCGGGAAGATCTCATTGTTAAGCCAGTCCTGAAGATTAAGGTCGTCTGCAAGAGAACGGAAAGCCGTCATTCCGGAATGCGTATGTGCGTTCTTGAATCCGGGTAAAAGAACATTTCCTTCGCAGTCGATCTCTTCATCGAATTTTGGCCCTGCATTTTCTGCGGGACTTTTTCCGACATATGTGATGCGGTTTCCGTCGATTTGGATCTCACCGTCGAAGATCTCTTCTCCGGGAACCATTGTAAGTATTTTTGCGTTATATAATCTCTTTGTATATTCGTAAACATCGCCGGCCTCGATATATTCCCACTCGGAATAAGTGAAAGTTACGGTTGCTTTTCCGTCTTCGTCAACGTCGATATATCCCTCCATGGGATTGCCGTTTTCATCGGAAATACGGAAAGCCATTCTGTCATCGTAGAGTTCGCCGACACCGTCATCCATAAAGCAGAGTCTGAAGATACCGATCTGAACTTTATATGTTCCATCGCTTCCTCTGTCGATCTGAAGGTTGGGGTCGCCAAGATCGTCCACATATTCGCCGATGTACAGATCTTCAACTGCTTCGTTGTATCCCGTACCCTGTCCGTCACCTGATAAGAGTACCCACTCGGGATATCCGCCGGCAGCGATCTCGTCAGTGATGCCGATCGATCTCTGATGCTCGTTGATCACATCCCTCGCTTCGTCAACCGAATAGTATTTCATATTGTTGTCATCGAGGAAGTTCTGTATATCCTTGGGTATCTCAACTTCACCGTCCGAAGACTCAAATGTGAAGAAGTTTTTGGAGAGCCATTCGTTGTAATCTTTCTCATACTGATCGTATTTCTTCTGGCTTTCTGCATCATACTTGCCTGTTTTTTCATCCCATTTAAGATCCGTGGGATACTCAGGTGCCTTGTTGAAGTTATATGCACAGGTCGTGTATCTGTCTTCACCGTATACTTCTTCGGGAGCGTCATCTCTTATCTCTTCGGGAAGATCGTAAGGATGGAGTGAAGGTGCGGAATAACCCATATTGTTGGAGCAATAGTAGTCATATACCGACTCACCTTCACTGTTAATGAATCTGTAGCTTTCAACATAAAGAGCAGCGCCGCCGCTTCCTCCTTCGAAAATAAATCCGTACTCGTTGAATTCACCTCTGGATCTGTAGTAATCCTCGGTCATTGTTACACATTTTAATTCTCCGTCAAGAACCATCAGGATAAATGAATCAGAGACCATCTCATCGTAATCGTAACCGATATCAACCGCATAATCGATCCTTATTCCGAGATCTTTGACTCCGTCGGCTCCGCAGTCGATATCTGCATAATAAACAGTTGCTTCATAAGATCTTTCAAGATCCTGTTCGTAGCCGTTTCCGAATAAATATTCGGTTAAATATTTGCCGCGGGCTTCGATCATTTCATCGAGTGTATAATAGTCATCTTCATCCCAGATGATATGATCGAATTTGGCTTCGCATTCGTTGTTGATGAATGCTTCAAGTATCGCATCATTATCCACTGTATTCTCTGCAGCGTCAGGATCTGTCTGAGTTTCCTCTCCGCCTTCATTCGTATCGTTTGCCGGTTTTACGGGATCGGGTGTCGGATTTTCGTTTACCATTCCGTCTCCGTCCATGATCTGAACTCCGGGAAGCGTACATGCGACAAGCGATAAGCCTGCCGTAAGTGACAGTAATAATGTCATAAACTGTTTTCTTTTCATACTGATTCTCCCTAAATTACAAATGTATTCAAAAATGATTATCTGCCTGCGCTTATTCCGGCTTTGTATCCCGAAGCAAACGCGAAATGAAGGTTGTAACCTCCGCATTTGCCGTCCACATCGAGCACTTCGCCCGCAAAGAAAAGTCCGGAACATATCTTTGAAGCCATATTTCCATCGACCTCGTCGATGTTTACTCCGCCTTTTGTGACCTGTGCCTGATTAAAAGAATCGTGTCCGGATATCTTTATCCTGAAATCCTTTATCACAGATACGGCATCCGCGCCGCTTTCCTTTATCCTCTTTTGCAGAAGATTTGCCGTCTTTTCTCCGAAAGTGCTTTCAAAAAATCTCTCTGATTCATCCCCTTGGATCTTATCGAGATATTCTTTTAATTCTTCTTTTCCCATCTCGGGAAGAAAATCCGCGATCACGTAACATTCGGCATTTTCCTCGAGAGGTTTTGAAAGATATCTGCTTAAGTTAAATATGCAGATACCCGAAAGTGCATTGTCGTTAAACTGAAGTTCGCCCTCTTCCACGGCCACCGTTTCACCGTTTATCTCGGCAGATACCTTGGCCTTGAATCTGACTCCGGCGATCGCGTTTACATCCTTTTCATCCGTCATGAGTCTGGTCAGAACAGGATATGTAAAAGATACGTTATGTCCGAGCTCTCTTGCGAGCCTGTAACCCGCACCGTCCGAGCCGAGCGAAGGATATGCTTTTCCGCCGGTCGCGATTATGAGTTTCCCGCATTCGAGAGTATACGAATCTTCAAAGGTCAGGGCGAAAACTCCCGTCCCTTCATTATACTCTCCGTCCGCCCCGTCTTCACTTGTTTTTTTGACGGAAACGACCTTTTTGCCCCTTACGATCTCCACATTTTTTTCGGATAAAAGATCCATCAGGAGGTTCTTAAGGGAATCCGATCTTTCGCTCCTCGGATATTTGAGGGAATCCTTTTTGTATGTAAGCATTCCTCTTTCTTTGAAAAACTCTTCGAGCCACTCGGAATCATATTCTTTTAATACATTCCAAAAAGGATGATCCTGACCGAAATTGTATGCATCGCTTTTCAGATCGGCATTGGAATAATTACATTTTCCGTTACCGGTCAAAAGCAACTTCTTTAACGGCTCTTCATTTCTATCGATAAGCGTGACTTTTTTCCCGCAGGAAGCTGCGGCATATGCTGCCATAACTCCTGCGGGTCCTCCGCCTATAACACATATATCTGTCATACGAATCCTTTTATTCTACTTCGTATCCCGCACCCTTTACGGCTACTTTTAAAGTATCTATGTTCACTTCCTTGGAAGTTTCCACGCTGACTTTTTTTGCTTCAAGATCTGCGTTTGCACTGACCACTCCGTCGATGGCTTTAAGTGTATCTTCGACACGCTTCTTGCAGTGCTCGCACATCATTCCGTTTACGGTGAATGAGATCATCTCTTCCGTTTCTCCTTTATCGGTACTGATGTTGCATTCGCAACCTCTTTCATTATAAGGGTTTTCGATGTTTTTCTCAAGGTTTACGCTCATAAGTCTTAACGCATTAAGACATACGCAGATACTCGATAAGCTCATGCAGGCCGCACCTATCATGGGATTAAGTTTAAGCCCGATAAGAGGCTGCATAAGTCCTGCTGCCACGGGGATCATAAGGACATTGTAAAAGAATGCCCAGAAAAGATTTTCCTTGATGTTTGTGATCGTCTTCTTGGAAAGTCTTATCGCACGTACAACGTCCAAAAGGTCCGAATGCATAAGCACGACATCGGCGCATTCGATCGCGATATCTTTCCCGGCTCCCATGGCCATTCCGACTTCGGCGCTCGCAAGTGCGGGAGCGTCGTTGATGCCGTCACCGACCATAAGTATCTTTTTGCCTTCTTTCTGAAGTCCCTGTACGATACCCGCCTTGTCCTCGGGTTTTAACTCGTATCTTACCGATGAAACGCCCGCTTCTTCGGCGATTTTGAGTGCCTTGTCTTTCTTGTCGCCGGTCAGCATTATCGTCTCAAATCCCATGCCCTTTAATATCTTCATGGCGATGGGAGATGTCTCTCTTACTTCGTCTTTGCTCACTTCGCCCTCAACGGATACGACACCTTTGGTAACGGTTCCTGTCTTGTCGAATACTATCGTGTCCGTGCTTCTTAATCTCTCAAGACTCTCGGCGCTCTTAAAGAGAATGCCTTTCTTTGCACCTATTCCCATACCGACCGTGATAGCAACGGGTGTCGCAAGTCCGAGCGCACATGGGCAAGAGATCACGAGCACGCAGATACCGTTTGAAAATGCGGTCTCGAAATCTTTTGTAAGGATAAGCCATACAATAAATGTTATGATCGCAATGGCGATTATCGCGGGAACAAATACCGCGGAGATCTTATCCGCAAGTCTTGCGATAGGCGCTTTGGTCGCACCCGCTTCCTTCGTCATCTTAACGATCTTCATAAGAGTGGATTCTTCGCCGACACCTTCGGCCTTTACTCTTACAAAGCCTTCTTTAACCATCGTTCCGGAAGTCACTTCGTCTCCGACTTCCTTCCTTACAGCCACACTCTCGCCCGTTATCGCAGACTCGTCAAAATCGGCTTTTCCGAAAATGACAGTTCCGTCCACGCTCGCGGCTTCGCCCTTTGAAATAAGGATCACATCGTCCTTTTTTATCTCTTCGAGAGAAACGGTCTCTTCAGTCTCGTTTCCGTTTTCGTCGGTCTTTATCCTTATGATCTTTTTGGGACACATATCGATAAGGCCTTCGATCGCATCCTTTGTTTTGGTCTTTGATTTGGATTCAAGATACTTTCCGACCGATACGAGTGTAAGTATCATTCCGGCCGAGTCGAAGTAAAGATTCATCGAATAATCCATGGCCTTCATCGAATCGCCACGCTCAAAAGATATAAGTATCATGAAGAGGCCGTAAATGCTGTAAAAAAGTGCACACAAAGAGCCGAGCGAAACCAGAACATCCATATTCGTTCCGCCGGATCTTAATGCTTTGAATGCGTTTATGTAAAAATGTCTGTTAAGGATAAGTACCGGGATAACCAAAAGAAGCTGAAGCAGCGCATTTGTCGAAACATCCCATTTCGGTCCCATCGCAACGACCATAAGTATAACTATGATTATTATCGATGCGATAAGAGATGCTTTTTTATGATCCTTTTCGGGAGCTGCTTTTTCTTTTTTGTCTTCTTTCGCATCTAAAGCGTAAGCGCCGTATCCGGCTTTTCTTACAGCTGCGGCGATGCTTTCCTCATCGGTTTTTTCTTCGTCGAAATTTACCAGCATGAGTTCTTCTATGAGATTGACGTTAACTTCGTTTATACCGTCGATCTTTTTTACTGCTTTTTCTACATTCGAAACACAGTTGGCGCAACTCATTCCGGTAACTTTAAATGTCTTTTTCATTAGTTAGTCCTCGCTAACAAAAGTATACATTAAATCTGAAAAGCCCGCAATAATAACTCTATTATATCAGAAAAGGGAGCAAAAAAAATGCTCCCTCTCCCGTATTTCCCTTGAAACCCGGTCGGAACAAATTTTGACCATAGAAACACATAGTATACAAAAGCTGATTCGCCGCAAAAATCACGCCCTCATATATTATAAATTGTGTCAAAGTGAAAAAAATGCACGAACGTGCGGGATTCGGTCCAGACTTTCATTCCGGACAGGATTTGAGATTATAATACTACACGCATATTTCATTATCAACACTTTTTTGTGTATTTTTAACAACTAAATCGCTGTTTCGACAAATTTAGTTGTGAAATATGCACTGATCTCTTTTCCGTCCGGATTACTTATCCTGATTTTCTGTATCATCGTTCTTTGCGTTTGCAAGAAGAAGTTTGATCCTGTTCTGCTGATTGATCTCACTTGCACTCGCATCGTAGTCGATGGCTATGATGTTTACGCCGGGATTCTTCTCCTTAACGATCTTCATAACGCCTTTACCGACGATATGATTGGGAAGACATCCGAAAGGCTGCGTACAAATGATGTTGTTTGTGCCTTTGTCGATATGCTCGATCATTTCGGCTACAAGGAGCCATCCCTCGCCCATCTTTACACCGAGGCTGATATAGGGTTTAACCAGTTCGACCGTGTGTGCGAAGGGTGTGGGAGCCTCGAAGTCGCTCTCTTCTTTTATGATATTGATGATATCTTTCTGCTTTCTTTCGAAAACTTTGTATGCGATCTTTAAGAGATTGATGCTCTTCTTATGTGTTCTGTACATGTCATGCTCGATGATACGGCCGTACACGTAGAAAAGAAGGAAGTCGAGAAGACCCGCCATAACGGGAGCCGCGCCTTCCGAGATCAGGTAATTTTCAAGGTTTCTGTTTGCAAGAGGAGAAAACTTAACATAGATCTCTCCGACGATCCCGACTTTGATCCTCGAATCCTTTGTCATCGAGATCGATGCGAAATCCCTAACCATTTCCCTGTATGTGTTTTTGATCTTTGAGTAAGGAAGGGGACCGGGTTTTCCGAGCTGATCCACGAGCTTTTTGGTCCAGTAATCAGCTTTTTCCTCTGCATCACCGCGATGGACTTCCATGGCCTTTGCCTGGTTGGTAAGTGTCATGATGACATCGCCGTAGAGTACGGAATAAAGCATTCTTCTTACCATCGGAAGCGAAAGCTTAAAGCCCGAGTTCTTCTCCATACCGACAAAGTTTAAGGAAATAACGGGCATATAGCCGTATCCTGCTTTTTTCAACGCTTTTCTGATAAGCGAGATGTAGTTGGATGCTCTGCAGCCGCCGCCTGTCTGTGTAAAGAAAAGTGCGGTCTTGTGAACATCGTATTTTCCGCTCTGAAGCGCATTGATGAACTGGCCCACTACGAGCGTAGCGGGATAGCATGTGTCGTTATGAACATATTTAAGGCCGGTTTCGATAACTTCTCTGCCACTGTTTTCAAGCAGTTCGGCATCGTAGCCGTAGACTCTCATAAGCGAAGCCAGCATTTTTAAATGACGCGGAAGCATTGTCGGAATAAGGATCTTGTAATCCTTTTTCATTTCCGCGGTAAATTCTATTCTTTCGGCATCGTTCATTTATTGTTTGCCCTCTCTCATCTCCAGCGCGCCGAGCAAAGAACGGAGTCTTATATTGACCGCCGAGAGATTGTTGATTTCGTCTATTTTGATCTGTGTATAGATCCTGCCTGCGTTCTCCACGATGGATCTGA
>CADARM010000055.1 GCA_902790275.1 uncultured Lachnospiraceae bacterium | reverse complement strand
TACAATATATACAGATATCGCCTATTACGATAAATCTTATTTCAAACGGGGAATTTGAAAAATGATCACATTACTCTCTCATATATTTATAAAGAACAGAACTTCATATTCTGACGAAAATGTCAGAAGAAAATACGGAATGCTTACAGGGATCGTCGGGATAATCTTAAATCTATTCCTTTTTGCAGCCAAATTCACAGCCGGTATCATCACATCCGCCATTTCCGTAACAGCAGATGCTTTTAACAATTTATCGGATGCGGGAAGCAGCATCATAACGCTTCTCGGCTTCAAGCTTTCCGGCCAGAAACCCGATAACGAGCATCCTTTCGGTCACGGACGTATCGAATACATATCAGGCCTCTTTGTATCGGTTATCATTCTGATCGTTGCTTTCGAACTTATCAAATCTTCGGTAACAAAGATATTTCATCCGGAAGAAGTCATGGTAAGCGCTCTTACCTTTTTATTCCTTTCGATCTCTATCCTGGTTAAGCTTTATATGTTCTTATATAATATGATCTACGCCAAAAAGATCGGCTCGACAGCCATGAAAGCTACAGCCATCGATTCCATAAGCGATACCATCGCAACAAGCGTG
Source organism: uncultured Lachnospiraceae bacterium (assembly GCA_902790275.1). Classification (GTDB taxonomy): domain Bacteria; phylum Bacillota; class Clostridia; order Lachnospirales; family Lachnospiraceae; genus UBA3766. Next base: position 10,307 of record CADARM010000055.1, on the reverse strand, counting down.
GTCCTTATCTGCTATATTTTATACGCGGTATTCAATATAAAGATAGATGCCTACGCCGGTATCGCAGTAGGCCTTTTCATCGCATACGCAGGACTTAAGACATTAAAAGAGACCGTCTCTCCGCTTCTCGGTCAGACACCGGATCCCGAATTTGTAAAAGAGATCGAAGACATTGTCCGTTCGAACGAATGTGTCATCGGTATCCACGATATGATCGTTCACGACTACGGTCCCACACGAATCTTCGTATCTTTACATGCGGAAGTACCCTGCGATAAAGATATCCTTTATCTTCATGAATGCATCGATAATATCGAACATGATATCAAAACTAAATTAAACTGCGAAGTATCCATCCATATGGATCCCGTTGATACCAATGACGAAAACCTCTATGAAGCCAAAGTGCTTGTCAGCGATATACTAAAAGGGATCGATGAAAGACTTACCCTTCATGATTTTCGTATGGTACACGGCGAATCACATTCGAATCTCATATTTGATGTCGTTATCCCTCATAAATTCAAATTAAATGAAAAAGAACTCTTTGAAGAGATTCAGCAAAGAGTTCATTCCAAGCATAAGGGATATTTTTGTGTTATCAACTTCGATAATGATTATTCCGGCATCACAAGTTAGTCAATAACACATTCCTTTACTTTTCCGTTTTCCCATGTGAGCAGTTTAAGGGTCTTTCCTCCTCGAAGTTTAAGACCTTCCACTCTTCCTTTTTTCCATTTATCGGGAAGTGCCGGTAAAGTGATAACTTCGCCATTATGACTTTGTATGAGCATTTCGGCTATACCTGAGACCGCTCCGAAGTTTCCGTCTATCTGGAAAGGCGGATGGTTGTCAAAAAGATTCGGCAAAGTCTGCTTTTCTATAAGCGTATGAAGATTATCCAAAGCTTCGTTTCCCATTCCAAGTCTCGCATACATATTTATGATCCAAGCTCTGCTCCATCCCGAATGTCCGCCTCCGAAAGAAAGCCTTCTTTCTATCGTCTTCTTTGCGGCTTCATAAAGTTCGGGAGTATTTTTATTTATCTGCGCTGCGGGATACAGAGCAAAAAGCTGAGATATATGTCTGTGGCCGGGTTCTGCTTCTTCGTAATCCTCATTCCATTCCATTATCGTTCCATACTTACCGATCTTTAACCCGGGTATTCTTTCAAGAGTTTCTTTAGCTCTGTCGGATATTGAGTCATCCGTTCCTATGATCTTTTCCGCTTCTATGCATGCATTGAGCAGTTCTCTTATGATCTCGTTATCCATTGTCGCGCCCTTGCAGATAACACCCTTTTCACCGTTAGGCAGTATATAAGTGTTCTCCGGCGAAAGTGTCGGACACATTACAAGATCATCTCCGTCTTCACAAAGGTAATCCATTACAAAAACAGCCGCATCACGCATGATCGGATAATACTTCTTCAGGAATCCCTTATCCTGACCGAAAAGATAATGTTCCCATATATGAAGAGAAAGCCATGCTCCGCCAAGTACCCAGTAACTGGAACTGATACACACATCCTGAGGAGCCGTATCGCCCCAGATATCCGTATTGTGATGTGCAACAAATCCGTTACAGCCATACATTCTCTTTGCTGTTTCTTTCCCGTGCTCTCTTACTTTTTCAAGAAGATCAAACAAAGGCTCTTCGCATTCCGAAAGATTTGTAACGTTTGCTGGCCAGTAATTCATTTCCGTATTAATATTTATCGTGAAGCGTGATCCCCACATGGGAAAATAATCTTCATTCCAGATGCCCTGGAGATTGGCGGGAAGAGATCCCGGACGGGAAGACGCTATCATAAGATATCTTCCGAAATTAAAGAATCTTACGCTCTCTTCATCATCCTCTATCTCAAGTTTTACCCTGCCGTATAAGGATCTGTAATCTTCAATATGCTCAGATAACAATTCCTCCCATGATGAAGATACGATCGATCTGATATCATTTACTGCAAGATCTTCAGTTAAGGTCACTTTTCTTTCATAAGAATGCTCATCCGTCGCAGATCTGAAAGAGGTTTCTGCTGCGACAATGATCAAAGCTTCATCTGCATTTCTTACGACTGTCGTATTTCCTATATCCTCTATACTTCCGCCAGACGTGATCGTCTTCACGGCTGAAGAAGCGATGACAGGATCATGTCCGCCGACAGTTGCAGTCATAACCTGCAGATGATCATCGGCGAACTTTATGTCATCGACAAATTTATTGTAATTCTGTTTTCTTACTACCTGCTCTTTAAAAGGGACATTTTCCCAGGGGGCATAACCGCGCCCGATATTCACACGAAAAGATAAAGCCCCTTTCTTATCGGCTGAAAGTCTCACGATCAGGCACTTTCCGGGGTATGATGCGATCACTTCTCTTTTGAAATTCACATCTTCGATAGTATATTCTACGGAAGCAACCGCCTTTTGAATATCAAGTTCACGCCTGTAGTTTGTAAATTTATAATTATCCTGATCGAATTCGATAAAAAGATTTCCCAGGATCTCATAGTGACTTTGTTCCTCGGGAAGACCCGATAAGGCCAGTGCACAGAGATCCTCGGCTTCACTTATCCTTCCCTCAAAGATAAGCTTCCTTATCTCAGGAAGTTTCTCTAATGCGGAAGGATTTGTTCTGTCTTTAAATCCGCCGTACCATACGCTGTCCTCGTTAAGCTGGATCCTTTCGGTATGTACATTTCCGAATACCATACCGCCCAGTCTTCCGTTACCTATGGGAAGCGCTTCGTTCCAGTTCCCTGCGGGATTATCGAATTCTATTTTTCCAATATCGACCTTTTTCATACCTTTAATTCCACATAAAAGACACATTAAACCTCTTGACAGAGTTTTAACGCTGTGTTAATGTAGTATTGTAAACTACATGTTGTAAATTTTTGAATGTGAGGTGACTGATATGAGCGATTATGAAGTATTCAAATCCCAATCTCTCGGTGAAGAGATAAGCAATGCTATATCGCACGGAGTAGGTGCCGCTCTTTTTATCGCAGGTACAGTCATAATGATAGTTCAGGCTGCGATAAACGGCAAAGGTGCTATGGCAATAACAAGTGTTTCGATATTCGGTGCAAGCTTGATCCTTTTATACTTAACATCCACCCTTTATCATTCACTTACCAATTATAAAGCAAAAAAGATATTTAGGAAACTCGATCATTGTATGATCTTTCTTCTTATCACAGGTACATACACACCCGTATGTCTCTCTCTCATCGGCGGATGGGTAGGCTGGACCGTATGGGGAATCAATATGGCCTGTACGGTTATCGGAGTTACACTTAACTCAATATCCGTAAGAAAATTCGACAAAGTTTCCCAGATCCTTTACATCATCATGGGCTGGTCGATAATCATGGCTTCCTATTCAGCTTTTAAAGTAATACCCGGTCCCGGACTTTTGCTTGTTTTACTCGGCGGTATCCTTTATACGATGGGAACCATATTCTACAGAAAGAAAAACTTAAAATATGCACACTTCGTATGGCATCTCTTTGTAATACTCGGAAGCCTTCCGCATTTTGCAATGATCCTCTACTATGTATGCATCAAATAAAATACCTCATAAAGTAAAAAGAACCGGCTTCATAATACAATGAAGTCGGTTTTTTATTTTAGAATAATCCGTCCCAGCGTTTGGAATATACGTTCGGACTTGTCAGATTGTCTTCATCGCTGATAACATCCAGGAAATCTCCGAAGTCCATAAAGGCACCTTCTGAATCTCCGATATCATTCGATGTTTTTACAGCCCATACCGTCACAAGCAAGGATACGGATACACCGAGTGCTATTCCGAAGATAATCCCGTAAAATAATAATACAGTACCCATATTATTTATCCGTCCTTTCCTTTGCAAATTTATTGATCTTATTGGCCGTAGTAAGTTTCAGACTCTTCTTCAATGCCATATACTTGCTGAACGCAGTCTTTGCAATGATACCAATAACAACCGGAAGGCCTATGAAATACAAAGCCGTACCCCTGTTGAAGCCGCCCAGATTGACATATATAAATTTCGACAAAGCAGTAACAAGGATAACGGAAAGGACCGTCAATACCGAAACCATTGCGGCAAACAATCCGTAAACCTTAGCTTTTACAAAGGGAACAGCTCCGATCATCTTGCCTGTCTGTCCGTTTACGAGTATTGTAAAAGGCTTATTCTCGTATCTGAATGTTAAAAACCAGGCAGGAAGCAGCGCATAGTTGGTGTTTGTTACCTGATAGTCCGGATCGCTCGATACAAGCTTCCCACCCTTATGCCTTATCATCTTGGCCGCCTCTTCATTAAAAAGATGCCCTGCTTTAAGTACTGCATTTCCTGTAATATCCGCAACACCGACATCAAATCTGTCGGAATAAAAGCCTGAAAGATAAGCAGTGTCAAATTCTTTTAATTGTCTCATATCATATGGCTCAAGTCTTGCTGACGATTCGTCATTTAAATTAAGCGATGCATCCAAGGTAAGCCTTCTGTAATTTGTCGAAGCAACAAAGTGCTCATATCTCGTAACAGAGGATTTACCCTGTTTTTTAGTGTATTTGTAATACTGGCTGTCATGATAATACATATCAAAAAGCCAGAACGGAACGTATATGCCTCTCATCTTTTCGACTTCGAATTCCTTTATACCCTTCGGTACAAAGAATCCGGAATTCAGCTGTCTTCTGATTATGGCTTCCGCGTCAGTTCTGTTGATCCTGAAAGGAATTATATAATCAGGCTTAAGGTAATCGGCAACTCTGTCTTTAACAACAGTTGCCTGACCGCAGTAAGCGCAGAATGTAGAGGTTTCCACTCCGTTAACCGCAAGTTCGGCTCCGCATGAAGTACAACGCATGATCTGCATCTGGATAGAAGCATGTTCTCTCGATTCTTTCGCTTCTTCCTCTTCTTTTTTTCTTTCAAGAACGGTATTGTAATCTCCTACCTGGTTTGATGCAAATCCGTTTGGTGCATTAAATCCGTAGAAGATCCCGGTATTTGCCGCATTAATAGGTTTATCGGGCTTTACGAGCCTTTCTTCCTCTTTGGGCTTTTCCGGTCCGCCCTGAACCATTGCGGATACTTCATTTAACTCGAAAGTATTTCCGCAATAGTCGCAGACCATCTTATTTAATTCTGCAGAATATTCAAGTGCCGAACCGCACTTATTACATTTGTAGATCATAATTCACCGTATTATTTATAAAATTTTCGAAAGAAAACCAAGAACGATGATAACCAATGCAACCAATGCAGAGATAACGTTTAAGATAAGGCCGAAGATACCGAGAACCTTCTGTGCGCCTTCCTGCTTAAATGCACCGAATGCCTTAACTACACCGAAGATGGGTAAAATGATAAGCCATCCGCCGAATATAAACCATCCGCCGAGTAAAGCACTTGTACCCATACCGCAGTTAACAAGCAAAAAGATGATACCGATAAGGAAAGATGTAAGTCCGTCCTTTGAAGGCTTTACGTTGATCGAGCCTTCGGGCGCATCTGTGTCGCTGAATGATACTGTGGAATCTACCTCCTGTGCTTCATAGGAATTCTGATTTAATTCCTGGTTCTGATTTTCACCTTCCTGGTAATTGTTGAAATTGTCCATTTTATTCTCCTTTATAAACGTAAAAAGTTTTCGTGTCTATGTGCGAAAGCTTTTTTGCACACTTACAAAAGATTATAAAAAAATCAATATCCTTAGTCAATAATACAGCCTTAAATATACGCATAAAATAATGTTTATCAAAAAATATCCGACCCTATTTTTCTAATATAGCCAAACCCGGTTCAGAGCATAAAAAAAGGACCACGCAAAGGTGATCCTTTTATATATTTGATCTTAATGATTAAGCATTAACGATCTGACCGAAATCAGCCTTAAGTGAAGCACCACCGATAAGACCGCCGTCGATGTTGGGCTTTGAAAGAAGCTCAGCAGCGTTGGAAGCGTTCATGGATCCGCCGTACTGGATACGTACAGCATCAGCTGTTGCCTGATCATACATCTCAGCGATAAGCTCTCTGATTCCCTTGCAAACTTCTTCTGCCTGATCGGATGTAGCTGTCTTGCCTGTTCCGATAGCCCAGATGGGTTCGTAAGCGATAACCATTGTCTTAACCTGATCTGCAGTTACACCTGCAAGGTCAGACTTGATCTGAAGTCTGATCCAATCCATTGTTACGTTCATTTCTCTCTGCTCAAGAGACTCGCCGCAGCAAAGGATGGGTGTGATACCTGCTTCGAAAGCCTTAAGTACTTTCTTGTTAAGGAAAGCATCGTCTTCCTTGAAGTATTCTCTTCTCTCAGAGTGTCCGATGATAACGAATTCAACACCTGCATCTTTGAGCATGGGAGCTGAAATCTCACCTGTATATGCACCCTTGTCTTCAATATAGAAGTTCTCAGCACCTACATGAACATTTGTACCCTTAACAGCTTCTGCTACGGGAACGATGTCGATTGCGGGAACACAGTAAACAACATCTACTGCATCATTCTTTACAAGATCTTTTAATTCTGCACAGAGTGCAACAGCTTCACTGGGAGTCTTGTTCATCTTCCAGTTGCCGGCAATAATTCTTCTTCTTGCCATTTTTATTTCTCCTTATAATTCAGAGTCATAAGACTCATATAATACATATTTAGGCTTCTTTGATTTTCTTTTTAAGGCTTCTGGCGATGATCAGCAAAATGATTCCGACAGTACAGCAGAAGCCGACAATGATTATGCCGATCTTAAGCATCATCCCACCCATTTTTTCGTAATATGCGATGAATAACTGAGGTACTCTGATAGCATTAAGATCTGAAGGATCTTCGATGCTGTAATAAACATCAAGAGTGTCTCCGGGTTTGAATTCTTCGGTATATACCTGAAGATCTGCAACATACTCATTTCCGTCAACGGTATAGGAAACCTGACTTATCTGAGTATTCACGGAAACAAGTTTTCCTTCGGTCTTGATCTTTGTATCCTTCGAATTCTCGATATCGATATCTACATTATCGATAGCTACAAGATTCTGAATACCTATCTTTACAAAAGAAAATCCGAAAAGTAAAGCTATCAGCAGTAAGCCAATGCTTACTGCCGATAGAATATCACTTATTTTTTTTAATTTAGCGCTGCTCATTATAAGTCCTTATTTGTCGTCAGCTGCGTATACACCGGGAAGTTCCTTGCCTTCAAGGAATTCAAGAGATGCACCGCCACCTGTGGAAATATGGCTCATCTTGTCAGCGAAACCGAGCTGGTTGCAAGCTGCTGCTGAATCACCGCCACCGATGATCGTTGTTGCATCTGTCTCAGCAAGAGCCTTAGCTACAGCGATAGTACCTTTAGCAAGTGTAGGGTTCTCGAATACACCCATAGGTCCGTTCCAAACAACTGTCTTAGCGCTCTTAACTGCGTTAGCATAAAGCTCTGCAGTCTTGGGTCCGATATCAAGACCTTCCTTGTCAGCGGGAATCTTGTCAGCATCTACTACGGATACTTCGATCTCAGCATCGATAGGATCAGGGAAACCTGCAGCGATCGTTGTATCGATGGGAAGTAAAAGCTGCTTGCCGAGCTTGTCAGCCTTAGCCATCATTTCCTTGCAGTAATCAAGCTTCTCATCATCTACGAGTGAGTTGCCGATCTCATATCCTTTAGCCTTTAAGAATGTAAATGCCATACCACCACCGATGATAAGAGTATCACATTTCTCAAGAAGGTTGTTAATAACGTTAAGCTTGTCAGCTACCTTAGCACCGCCGAGGATAGCTACGAAAGGTCTTACAGGGTTTTCAACTGCATTTCCGAGGAAATCGATCTCCTTCTGCATTAAGTAACCAACAGCGTTTGTACCGCCCTTTGCTGTGATGTACTTTGTAACAACTGCTACGGAAGCATGTGCTCTGTGAGCTGAACCGAAAGCATCACATACATAATCATCTGCAAGGTCTGCAAGTTCTTTAGCGAAAGCTTCGCCTGCATCCTGGGGCTTTGTCTCTTCTTTGCCACGGAAACGTGTATTCTGAAGAAGAACTACATCGCCTTCGTTCATAGCGTTAACTGCAGCTGTAGCAGCATCGCCTGTTACGTTGTAATCTGAAACGAAAACAACTTCCTTGCCGAGTTTCTCGGAAAGTCTCTTTGCAACGGGAGCAAGAGATTCCTTCTCGTTGGGTCCTTCTTTAACTTTACCGAGGTGAGAACAAAGGATAACCTTTGCACCGTCGTTTACTAATTTTTTGATTGTGGGAAGAGCTGCAACGATTCTTGTTTCATCTGTGATAACGCCGTCCTTTAAAGGTACGTTAAAGTCACAACGAACGAGAACTCTTCTGCCCTTTGCGTTAAAATCATCAACGCTCTTTTTGTTTAATGACATAGCTATGTCCTCCTTAAGATTATTTAATAAATTTCTGTAATCTGCGCATCATTACAGAAAAATAAAATACCGCTTGTTAAAAATATCGCAAGCGGTATTATTATATCATAATTAAAGCATTTATATCAATATTTTATTCTCCGGAATTTGAACTATCTGCTCGAATTTCTGCGGTTCTTTTTGATATGATACATCTCTTTGTCTGCCGATTCGAGAAGCTCTTTAAGATCCAGTTCCGGATTGTATTCGTATACGTACATTCCGAGTGATATCGACAGTCTGTATTCCTTTTCGGATTCTTCGTTGTATTTTCTTACATTGTCTTCGAACGCATCATAGAAACTCTTCTCTTCGTCCCTGTCATTGCTCATAAAGACAAATGCGAACTCATCGCCGCCCATTCTCGCGATAACACCGCGGTTTCCGAGTGTATCGGACAATACGTTGGCACTGCCGATAATGATGATATCACCTTCATCATGACCGTAAGTATCATTGATCATCTTAAGATTATCGGTATCGGCGAATCCGACCATAATGTACTTCTTATTATCGGATTCTTCTTTAAGCAGGTTTTCGGCCTCGATATAAAAGCCTCTTCTGTTGTATATGCCGGTAAGTTCATCCTGCTTTGCCAGTGTATCGAGCCTCAAATTGTTCTTGGTGATAAGTTCAAGACTTTCCTTAAGCTGATTACTTGTCTCCTGTGTAAACATCAGAAGATGCAGGATCCTTATCGCACATGATACCTGATAAATAAGGCTCTCATAATACGAGAAGATACTATACGGGATATCACAGACAAGGACACCGTAAACCATATCCCTTACATAGAGATTAAGCATTACAAGATGACCGCTTTTATCCATCTTCGAAAAAGCGAAATCAAACATTTCGGACACAGGGATCATCTGCTCTCTGTCCGAAGGAGAAATGATTCGATCATGGATCTGCATGGCTTTTAAGTAAACAAACTCATCCGGATCGAACGGATCGCTTATCTCATGCTTTTTAGGTTCTTTAAACAGATAGAGATAACTGTAATTGATACCGATCTTATGGAAATTCGAGATTATGGATGCATAGTTTTTCTCGCTTACATCCTCAAATCCGATCATATCGGCAGAAATTCTGTAGATCTCATGCTGTATCTTTTTTAATTTATAATTCTCGTTGCTCTCTCTTAACGAAAGGATCGACGCAAGTCTTCTGTAAACATATGCGGAGATGTTGACGATAATGTTTTTCTTCATCTTGGTCGTGGATTTTTCCATTATCGCTTCTTTGATCATTTCCATAAGGATCGTAAACTTTCCGATATCAACTTCCGAACGTTCGTCGATATCAAAGAGTTTGTTGAAGCACTGGGCAAGTGAAGTCAGCAGATCCTTACCTATCTTTTCGTTTCTGTAAAGTTTCTCGATCTCAAGGATGAAGTACAGATATGCTCTGTAGATATTCTCCCTGTTGGCATTGTTTACCGTAGGATTGTAGATAAACAGAAACGTCTGCTTAGCAAAAGTATCGAAATCCGTATCGTCGGTAAGTCTGTACTGCAGAGGCTGCTGATTGACATAGTCCCTGTCACCGTGAATGATGGAATCTCTCATTACAAAATGAGTAGGGATCACCCTGTCATCCTTATCGTCAAAATGAAGATAATCCAAAGCCATGTTAACGGCTTCGTAACCTATATTTTCGGCATCGGCAACGACACTCGCCAGAGGAGGATCGAGATTGATGTCTTTTTCGATATTATCAAACCCCATAAAAGATACATCACGTCCGACGGTAAGGCCTAATTCCTTCATGGCTTCATAACCGCCGATAGCCATTCTGTCATTGGCAAATACAACACCGTCTATGCCTTTAACGCTCTTAAAGAGAAAAAAAAAAAAAAAAATGCACTTTTCCGTAA